>JAYWBB010000034.1:0-20699 GCA_043781855.1 Nevskia sp.
ATGCAGCGCGGCGGGATCGAAACCGATGCCGGCTTCGACCATCGCGGCGTCCACGGTATCGCCCGTGAACATCTCGCACACATAGGGCCACAGCGTGTCGAGGGCGCTTTGCATGAACGCGCGGCTGCGCTCAGTGCCGTCACCGAGGCGCACGACAAGATCACTGCTGCGGCGCAGGTGATAGCTGACTTCCTTCAGCGCCTTCGCGGCAATCTCGGCAATGCGTGGATCGGATGAAGTCTGCAAGCGTCGCAGCGCCAGAGCGTGCCAGGCGTCGAACAGGAACTGGCGCGTCAGCGTGTCGGCATAGGAGCCGTTCGCCTGCTCGACCAGCAGCAGGTTGCGAAATTGCGAGGCATCGCGCAGGAACGCCAGCGCGTCCTCGTCCTTGCCTGCGCCTTCCACTTCGGCGGCGTAGCTCAACCAGAGCCGCGCCTGCCCGAGCAGATCGAGCGCGACATTGGTCAGCGCCATGTCCTCTTCGAGCGCCGGGCCCTTGCCGCACCATTCACTCAGGCGCTGGCTCAGGATCAGGACGGTATCGCCCAAACGAGTCAGGTATTCGAATTTGACCGAAGACATGGCAGGGCTCACCGACAAGCTCCCGGGCAAGCTCCCCGACAAGCTCATAAGCCCTTCACTTCTTCCGGCATCGGGAAGAAGGTGGGATGGCGATAGACCTTGCTGCTGGCCGGATCGAACAGCGGCCCTTTGTCGTCCGGACTGCTGGCGGCGATGTCGCCGGACCTGACGGCCCAGATGCTCACGCCTTCGTTGCGGCGGGTGTAGACATCGCGCGCATTGTTGATTGCCATGCCGGCATCAGGCGCATGCAGGCTGCCGACATGCCGATGTGCAAGCCCGTGCTGGCTGCGGATGAAGATTTCCCAGAGGGGCCATTCATTTTTCATTACTTTTAACCAGGGCTTTTCAGCCTCGTCCTCATGATTTCCGGGACTACTGTCAGGCGGCTGCCGACATCGCGCGCGGAGCCTGCTTCCCGGCATGCGCAACGAGCGCTTCACGGAACCACTCGCCGTCTTCCCAGGCCTGGCGGCGCGTCTCGATACGTTCGCGGTTGCAAGGGCCGTTGCCCTTGAGCACGTTGTAGAACTCGTCCCAATCGATGGCACCGAAGTCGTAGTGACCGCTCGCTTCGTTCCACTTCAGTTCCGGATCGGGAACCTTCAGGCCGAGGTACTCCGCCTGCGGCACGGTCTGATCGACCATCTTCTGGCGCAATTCATCGTTGCTCAGCAGCTTGATCTTCCACTGCTTGCTTTGCGCGCTGTGCGTGGAGTCAGCGTCCGGCGGACCGAACATCATCAAGCTTGGCCACCACCAGCGGTTCAGCGCGTCCTGCGCCATGGCCTTCTGCTCCGGAGTGCCACGGCTGAGCGCGATCATGATGTCGTAGCCTTGGCGCATGTGGAACGCCTCTTCCTTGCAGACGCGAATCATCGCGCGCGAGTACGGCCCGTAAGAACATCGGCACAGCGGGATCTGATTCATGATCGCCGAGCCATCCACGAGCCAGCCGATGGCGCCGATATCGGCCCAGGTCAGCGTCGGGTAGTTGAAGATTGACGAATACCTGGCCTTGCCCGAATGCAGATCTTCAACCAGCTGATCGCGCGAGACGCCAAGCGTCTCGGCGGCGCTGTACAGATAAAGACCATGCCCGGCTTCGTCCTGCACCTTCGCCAGCAGGATCGCCTTGCGCTTCAAGGTCGGCGCCCGCGTGATCCAGTTGCCTTCGGGAAGCTGGCCAACGATCTCCGAATGCGCGTGCTGGCTGATCTGGCGGATCAGCGTCTTGCGATAGCGCTCGGGCATCCAGTCCTGCGGCTCGATGCGGATGCCGGCCGCCACACGCTCTTCGAAGCGCTGTTCCTCGGGGCTGAGCTGCGACGGTGCGGCCTTGGCACCGGTATCAACCATCTGCGCGTACATGGGCTGCTCCAGGATCAGGACCGTTGCATTATTTGATACGGCAATATATAAGTCAACACTATTTATGTATCATTTTTGCTTGCCGCAACAAACCCCGATTTCGCTTGATAAAGTTTCCTGTCATCAACACTTGACCGATCGCCACGCATGCCAAGAAAGTCCGCGAGCGTCACCGAATGGATCAATCGATACCTCACGGAAGAAGAGCCAAAGTCGAAATCCCTGATTGTCTCGGTCTTCGGAGATTCGATCGCCCCGCGCGCGCGCGGCATCTGGCTAGGCGACCTGATCGGACTGCTCCAACCGTTCGGTGTCAGCGAACGTCTGGTCAGAACCAGTGCGTTCCGGCTCATCGAGGAAGAGTGGCTCGCAGCGCGCCGGGACGGACGCCGCAGCTACTACTCGCTGACGCCATCCGGTGTCCGCAGACTCGAACTGGCCTGCGAGCGCGTCTACACGCCGCTCCAGGAAGACTGGGACGGTGCGTGGACGATGGTGATGATTCCGCGTGCCGGCGATTCGCCTTCGGATCGAACCGGACTACGCCGGGAGCTTGAATGGGAAGGCTTTGCTTCACCGATGCCGGGCCTGATGGTCCATCCTTCGGCGAACCGCGAGGCGCTGCAGCAGGTGCTGGTCAATCTCGGAATGACTGACCGCGTCGCCGTCCTGCGCGCGCACGCGGCAGACAATTTCTCGACGGCGCCGATCAACCTGCTGATCACCCAATGCTGGAATCTTGGCGATATCAGCGATCGCTACGAAAAATTCGTCGCACGATTCAAGCCGCTGCGAGACGGGCCGGAGCTGCCCGGGATCACACCGCAGCAGGCGTTCATGATCCAGACCTTGCTGATCCACTCGTTCCGACGCGCAACGCTGCACGATCCCCGCCTGCCGACGTCGATGCTGGCTCCAGAATGGCCCGGCATGCATGCCTACGCTCTGTGCCGGCAGATTTATCAGCTTACGTATCGAAAGGCGGACACCCACTTGCAATCGGCATGCGAGACGGGAGCACTCCCCGAATCGGCGAACAGGCCAGGCATGCAAATCCAGCAGCGATTTGGAGGATTGCAGTAGTCAGCCTGACTGTGTTTGAAAGGCCGGTCTCTCTTGTTCAAACCCTTACACCTGACACAGCTGAGCTACTCCTTCATGCTGAACTCTGGGCATCCGTCTGGATGGCTCGCCGGACAGGAGATCAATTCGGTGTGCTCATCGTCACTCAGGAGCTTTTCCGCTCGACGAGTAAAGATTCGCGGACAAAGCGCAAGCAACAAATGGTGCCCCGGGCAGGAGTTGAACCTGCGACCTAACGCTTAGGAGGCGTTCGCTCTATCCACTGAGCTACCGAGGCTTTGCGTCATTTTAGCCGAGTCGTCTCGAGTGCCGGAGCTTTTTGAACGCGACCGCTTCGTTTCGAGGATCAGCTTGGCCCGTTCGCGACGAATTCCTTACTTCAGCACCTGCCCCAGAAACGTCCGCAGCCGTTCGTGGCTCGGCGTGTCGAAGAACGCGGCGGGTTCGTCCTCGCAGACGATTTCGCCTTGGTCCATGAAGATCACGCGATTGGCGACGGCGCGCGCGAAGCCCATCTCATGCGTGACCACGCACATGGTCATGCCTTCGGCGGCAAGCTGCTTCATGACTTCGAGCACCTCACCGACCATTTCCGGATCGAGCGCGCTGGTGGGTTCGTCGAACAGCATCACGGCGGGCTGCATCGCGAGTGCGCGCGCGATGGCGACACGCTGCATCTGGCCCCCGGAGAGCTGCGCCGGGTAAACATCGGCCTTGTCGGCCAGACCGACTTTCGCCAGCAGCTGGCGTGCGCGCTCAGCCGCATCGGCCTCGCCGACGCCGAGCACTTTCATCGGCGCCAGCGTGAGATTTTCCAGCGCGGTCAGATGCGGAAACAGATTGAATTGCTGGAACACCATGCCGACGCGCTGACGCAGGCCGCGCAGATCGGCGCTGCTCTGATGAAGCACATGGCCGTCGACGGTGATCTCGCCCGCCGTGATCGCTTCGAGTCCATTGAACGTGCGCAGCAGCGTCGATTTGCCCGAACCACTCGGCCCGACGATCACCACGACCTCGCCGGCCCGCACCGACAAGGACGCGCGCTTCAGCCCCATGGTGCCATTTGGATAACGCTTCTCGATGTCGCGCGCCTGGATCAGGATTTCGCTCACGTCCGTTTCCCTCAATCACGCGCCGCAAAACGCCGTTCGAGCTTGCGCACGGCGAGCGACAGCGCGCCGGTCAGCACCAGGTACATCGCCGCGACGGTGAACCAGACCTCGAACGGCATGAAGGTGGAACTCACGACTTCGCGGCCGGCCTTGGTCAGATCGGTCAGCGCCATGACCGAGACCAGCGAGGAATCCTTGATGAGATTGATGAACTGCCCGGCCAGCGGCGGTAGCGAGCGGCGCATGGCCTGCGGCAGGACGACGTGCCGCATGATCTGGCCGCCCGACAGGCCGAGACTCTGCGCGGCCTCGGTCTGCCCTTTCGGCACGGCCTGGATTCCGGCCCGGACAATCTCGGCAACGTACGCCCCGGTGAACACCGACAGCGCGATCACGCCAGCCCAGAACGCCGGCAGCTTGAGCACGGTGCCGATGAAGAAATACATGATGAAGATCTGCACCAGCAGCGGCGTGCCGCGGATCACTTCGACGTACAGTGCGGCGAGATCGCGCGCGGCAGGATTGCTCGAGACGCGGCCGAGGCCGGCGAACAGACCGAGCATCAGCGCGAAGATCAGCGACAGCGCCGAGATTTCCAGCGTCAGGAATAGTCCGCGCACCAGCGTGCCGGCGCTGAGATAGCCCGGCTTCTTGCCGAGCACATCGCCCTGGAAAACCAGATCGCCATTGCCGACGGCGACGCTCGCCAGACCGTCAAACTGTGCCGTCTCCGCACCGCGCAGCGCGGTCATGCGCAGGGATCGGCCGTCGTCGGCCAGCGCCACGAAGCCGTCGAACGTCGCCTGCACTTCCTCGCCCTCATGGCTGAGCAGGTACTGCGGAATGCGGTCCCAGTGCCAGGTGTAATCGACGCGCTTGCTCGCGCCGTACATGCCGACGCCAAGCACGGCCAGGATCGCGAAAGCCAGCGCGTGCCAAAGCCAACGGGTACGGGACGTCCGCGTATTCAAGCCGCCGCCTGCTCCAGGCCCAGGGTGCTGCGCTTGCGGCTGTAGGCGAAATACAGGACGAGACCAATCGCGAGCCAGAGGAAGAAGCGAATCCAGCTGGTGATCGTCAGCCCCGCCATCAGCAGCAGGCACGCGAGGATGGTGATGACGGGTGCCACTGGCCCGCCCGGCGCGCGGAAGCCGCGCGGCCGCTCGGGTTGCTGGTAACGCAGCACCAGCACGCTGATCGCGACCAGCATGAACGCGAACAAAGTGCCGATGTTCGCGAGATCGGCCAGCGTCCCGATATCGAACAGGCCGGCTGGAATGCCGACGACGAGACCCGCGACCCAGGTCGAGAACGCCGGCGTGCGGAAGCGCGGATGCACGCTGCCGAAGACGCGCGGCAGCAACCCGTCGCGCGACATCGAAAACCAGACGCGCGCCTGGCCGAGCTGGAACACCAGCAGCGAGGAGATCATGCCGATCAAGGCACCGATCAACACGACGAGCTGCACCTTTTCGAGCTGTAACTTCTTCAGTGTGTGGACGACGGGTGCGGCGTCGCCAACCAGCGTCTGCCAGGGCACGAGGCCGGTCAGCACCAAGGCCACCGCGATGTACAGCACCGCGCAGACAGCAAGCGTCGCGATGATGCTGATCGGCAGATCGCGCTGCGGGTTCTTGCACTCCTCGGCGGCGGTCGAAACGGCATCGAAGCCGATATAGGTGAAGAAGATGATCGAGCCGCCGGTGAGAATACCGGGCCAGCCATTCGGTGCGAACGGATGCCAGTTCGCCGGATGCACATAGCTCGCGGCAAAGCCGACGAAGACCAGGATCGCGGCAATCTTCAGCAGCACCATGACGTTGTTCGTGCGCGCGGATTCACGGATGCCGCGCACGAGCAGCATCGTCAATCCCATCACGACGAGAAACGCCGGCAGATTGAAGCCGAGGTGCCAGCCCGTACCGTAAAGCTCCTTGCCCTGGAAATTGCTGAGGCCGAACGGCAGGTAGGCCGGCGAAATCCATTGCAACGGTGGCTCGATCCCGAACCAGTCGAGCAGGCTCACGACATGCGCCGAGAAGCCGACGCTGACCGCCATGTTGCTGACCGCATATTCGAGAATCAAATCCCAGCCGATGATCCAGGCGATCAACTCGCCCATCGTTGCGTAGGTGTAGGTGTAGGCGCTGCCGGCCACCGGAATCATCGATGCCAGTTCGGCGTAGCAAAGCGCGGCGAAGCCGCAGACCACCGCCACGAGCAGGAACGACAGCGCGATCGCCGGCCCCGCGCCGGGACGACCGAAGCTCGCCGAGTGATGAATCAGATATTCCAGCAGCGGCGCATTGAGGATCGACGAGGCCTCGACCTGCTGGCCGGAGATTGCCGTGCCGACGACGGTGAAGATGCCCGAGCCGATCACCGCGCCGATGCCGAGCGCCGTCAGGCTCGCCCAGCCGAGCGTGCGCTTGAGCTTGCGGTCGGGATGCTCGCAGTCGGCGATCAGCCGGTCGATGTTCTTGACGCGGAACAGTCCGCGGAAATTCTGGTTCGGCACTCGTTGTCCCTGGCCGCACGACCTGTTGGCAGCGCGGCTCGATTGTCTTGGTTTGATGTGTCGGCCTTCGACTTTAACGCAAGCGGCAGCGCGAAGGCTTTCCGCACGCAGAGAACGCAAAGACGCGGAGAAAAGCAATACATCGAACGACTGATGCGTGCCCAAGCGCTGCGAGCGCGTCCGAGGAGACGCGGCTTGCCGCAGGACCGTGGCGCCGGCAGCGTCCTCGTCGATAACGGGATCGACCGCCAGTTTCAGGCGGATCGCCCGAACCAGAAGTGGGTCGCGGACTTCACCTATATCTGGACGGCCGACGGCTGGCCGTACGCAGCCGTGGAGCTCGATCTGTACTCCCGCCGTATCGTCGGCTGATCGATGCAGGCCGGCATGACCACGCAGCTCCTGGCCGAGGTAAAAACGTGCCGGCCCTGCTTGACTGCGGGCAACTCGGGCGAGAAACGGACATCACTGCCCGTTGATGTTCGCCAGCCAGGCCGTGCCCTCGAACCATTTCGCGTACAGCGCGTCGTAGGTCCCGTCGTTCCGGGTTTGCTCGAGAAAATGATCGAGCCAGTTCAGGAAATCCGGATCGCCCTTGCGCACGGCCCAGCCCAGCGGTTCCCTGGTGAACGGCTCCTTGATGTGGATGACCGAATCCTTGTTCTGCGCCGCGTAGATGGCATTGAATGGCAGGTCGTAGACCATGGCGTCGACGCGGCCGCTGCGCACTTCGAGGGCGGCGTCGGTCTGGGTTTCGTAGGTCTTGATCTTCGCCTTTGGCAGATAGCGCTTGGCGGCGATGTCGCCGGTGGTGCCGAGCTTGGTCGCGATCGTGAACTGCGGGTCGTTGGCGTCCTTGTAACTCCTGATCCTGTCGGCATTGCGCCTGGCGATGAGCAAGGTCTGGCCGATCACGAGATAGGGCGCGGCAAAATTCACCTGGAGATTTCGCTCCGGCGTGATCGTCATGCCACCCATGAGGATGTCGAATTTGTCGGTCAGCAGCGCGGGGATGATGCCGTCCCACTGCGTGTTGACGAATATGACCTTGACGCCCATCGCGCGCGCCATGAGTTTCGCCAGATCGACGTCGAAGCCGATGATGTCGCCCCGTTTGTCGCGCATCTCGAACGGCAGGTAGCCGGCTTCGAGGCCGACACGCAGCTCGCCACGCTTGATGACCTGATTAAGCGTCGATTTCTCCCAGAGCGCCTGATCGGCGGCCTGTGCGGCGAACGTAATCAGCAGGATGACGACGGCGAAAAGAGTCTTGCGCATGGCAGTTCCACAGAGGACGCGCGAACTTATCATCGGGGCGGGAGGTCCCCGCCGCAGCGGCTTTTCCTGCCTGCTGAACGTATCGAGCGGACCTGTGGTCTGTTCTTTGCCGCGCTAAGGACCGACAATACAGCACTGGGCGAACTGCCGCAGGTCCACCCCGCGCGCGCCAAACGTACAAGGAATAAAACGGTGTCGTTACAGGCAGAACAGGGCGGCAACGCCAACAACACGAGCATTGCCAACCCGTGGCGCTTCTGCGTGGCGCCGATGATGGACTGGACCGATCGGCACTGCCGGTTCTTCCATCGCCAGCTCTCGCAGCATGCGCGGCTCTATACCGAGATGGTCACGACCGGCGCGCTGCGCCATGGCGACATCCCGCGTCACTTGCGTTTCGATCGTGCCGAGCATCCGGTCGCGCTCCAGCTTGGCGGCAGCGAGCCGGTCGCGCTCGCGCACGCCGCCGAACTCGGCGCCGAATACGGCTACGACGAACTGAACCTCAACTGCGGCTGTCCGTCCGACCGTGTTCAGGACGGCGGCTTCGGCGCTTGTCTGATGATGGGCCCCAGGCAGGTCGCCGACGGTGTGCGCGCGATGCAGAAGGCCAGCGGCCTGCCGGTTACGGTGAAGTGCCGCATCGGTGTCGACTACAGCGAGGATTACACCTTCCTGCGCGATTTCGTCGCGCCGATCGCGGAAACCGGCTGCACGACCTTCATCGTCCACGCGCGCAAGGCCTGGCTGTCGGGTCTATCGCCGAAAGAGAACCGCGAGATTCCGCCGCTGCGCTACGACACGGTCTACCGCCTGAAGCAGGAATTCCCGCAGCTGACCATCGTCATCAATGGCGGTATCCATACGATGGATGAATGCCTCACGCACCTGAAGCAGGTCGACGGCGTGATGCTCGGCCGCGAGGTCTACGAAAATCCCTATCGCCTTGCGGAAGTCGACGCGCGGCTGTTCGGCGATAAACGCGAACCGCCCTCGCGCATCGACGTGGTCGACGCCATGCGCGATTACGTCGAGGCCGAACTCGCCGAAGGCAATGCCCTCGCGCACATCAGCCGCCACATGCTCGGTCTCTACCGCAATCAGGCGGGTGGCCGGATGTTCCGGCGCGCGCTGTCGGAGAAAGAACCCGGACGCGATGGCGACTGGGAAACGATGGAACTGGCGCTCGATGAAGTCGAGCGCGCAAGCGCGGCGATGCTCGCCAAGGCGGTGGCGTGAAGCGGCTGCTGATTTTTGCGCTCGCCGCGCTGGCCTCGGCCTGCGCCGGCCTGCCTGTCGAGCCGCCCGATCCGCATCCGCAGGTGCTGCTGCAAACCTCGCTCGGCGACATCCGCCTTGAACTCGACCGCGAGCACGCACCGATCAGCGTCGCCAACTTCCTTCAGTACCTCAAGGCCGGCCACTACGACGGCACGCTCTTCCACCGTGTGATCCCTGGCTTCGTCGCGCAGGGCGGCGGCTACGACGCGGCATTCAAGGAAAAACCGACGCGCGCGCCGATCGCGATCGAATCCGGCAATGGACTTTCCAATCTGCGCGGCACGCTGGCGATGGCGCGCGAGGAAGCGCCGAATACCGCGACCTCGCAGTTCTATATCAACCTCGTCGACAACCTCAAGCTTGATCCACATCCGGAAAATCCGGCGCGTCGCTGGGGCTACGCGGTGTTCGGCAAGGTCGTCGACGGCATGGACGTGGTCGATCGCATGGCCGCGCAGCCGACCGGCGTCAACGCAGCACTCCAGGCAACGGACGTACCGCTGACGAACATTCTGCTGACTCACGCAAGCCTCCTGCAGCAGGTGCGATGACACGCGTCCTGCTGCTCTCGGATCTGCATCTGCCGAATACGCCGTCGCCGCTGCGAACGGCGTTCCAGGCCTTTCTCGATGGTCCGGCGCGCGGCGCGAGCGCTGTCTACATTCTCGGCGACCTGTTCGAATACTGGATCGGCGATACCGAGGGCGTGCGCGACTACGGCCCGGAAACCGCAGCGCTGCGGCGTCTCGCCGAATCCGGTGTGCCGGTCTATTTCATGCACGGCAATCGTGACTTCCTGATCGGCGCCAAGTTCGCGCGCATCGCCGGAATACATCTCCTGGCAGACCCGCAGCGCATTCAACTCGGCGGTGTGTCCACATTGCTTTCGCACGGCGACATCTGGTGCACCGACGATCACGCCTACCAGCGTTGGCGTCGCTTCTCGCACAATGCACAGGTGCAGGCCGCCTTCCGCACGCTGCCGGAATTCTTCAGGCGGCGCATCGCGGGTACGGCGCGCAGCCAGAGTCGTCGCGGCAAAGCCAGCAAGACGATGGCGATCATGGACGTCAACGCAGCCGCGATCAGCGCCGCGTTCTCGCGGCACGGCGTCGCGCGCATGATTCATGGCCACACGCATCGGCCGGCGGATCATCGCCTCGTGCTCGCCGATCGCGAGGCGGAACGTATCGTGCTCACCGACTGGCGCCCCGGGCTTTGCGAATATCTGGTCGTCGACGAGCGCGGCGTGCATCGCGAAACCGTCGGCGACGGAGTACCGGATTGAACCCGCCCGAAACCATTTCTCTGGAACGCCTTGACGCGTACACATTGCTTGTTTACCACAGCGGACCAAGCAGGGAATGATCGATTACTCCACTTGGCATTCGCTGCGCGAACTTGACGAAGCTGCGGGTCTGCCGAAGGGCAGCGCGTTCCGCGCGTTCAAGCGCCTCAGGAATGATCTGCGCGAGGGCGAGGATTTCCTCGTGCTCGATCACCAGACTCATTCCGCACTTGCGGCAGCGCTTCATGCGCAGGATCGTCTTTACCGCAGTTCAGTGCATCCGGTCGTACTTGCGCCGGGCGCCGCTGCGCGCCTCGCGGAACGACTCAGGCAACGCGATCCTGAGCCGTAAGGGTCATTACCGAGAATTGCCTGATCGCGTTCCGGCGGTTACGATCCTGCTTCACTTTACGGAGCACCCCATGAGCGCACTCGAACTTCTCAAGAAGCTGCCCGCCGCCTTCAACCCTGCCGGCGCCGCCGGCACCGACTGCGTCGTGCAGTTCAATTCCTCGAAGCCGGCCTACGCGACCATCAAGGGCAGCGCCTGCACCGTGACCGAAGGCGCGGCCGCGAACGCCGACGTGACGCTGACCATGGAAGACGACGATCTCGTCGCCCTGATGAAGGGCGAACTCAACGGCATGACCGCGTTCATGACCGGCAAGCTCCAGCTCGAAGGCGACCTCATGCTGGCGCAGCGTATGACCAGCTTCTTCGACGCCGCGAAGCTTGCCTAAGCGGCAGGCACCGGCCGTCGCGGGCCAAGCCCCGGACCGCGAGGCCCGGGGCTTTTCGTTTGTGCTCGAAACGGTCGCGGCGCGCAGCGGCGAACGACTCGAACTGCGGGCACTGCATCGCGAAAATTACGGCGCGATCTGCGCCGACTGGACGACGCCCGACCTCGCCCGCCGCATCGAGGCCGGCAAGCGCCAGGCGCTGGCCCGCGCCATCGGCCTGCACAAAACGCGCGTCGAAGGTGAGCCGCAGCTGCGCGTCCTCGACGCTACCGCCGGGCTCGGACGCGATGGCTACGTGCTGGCCGCGCTCGGCGCCCAGGTCACGCTGGCTGAGCGCAGCACCGAGGTTTGTGCGCTCCTGCGCGATGCCCACCGCCGGGCCCTCGCACTCGAAGCCCACCGCCGCACCGCCGAACGCATCGACATCATCGAAGGTGATGCCCACGCTTTGCTCGCGGGCGCCACCCACCACGCGCACTGGGACGTGATCTATCTCGACCCGATGTACCCCGACGACGGCAAGGCGGCGTTGCCGTCCAAGGAAATGCAGATTCTGCGCGACCTCACCGGTGGCGATGCCGACGCCGATGCGCTGCTGGCGCCGGCGCTTTCCTCTGCGCGATTGCGCGTGGTCGTCAAACGGCCTTCGAAAGCACCCTGGCTGTCCGGCTCGAAGCCGTCGATGGCGATCGAAGGGACGCAGTTGCGGTTTGATGTCTATCGGGCCGGGGTACCCGCTACGTAGGCCGCCTCAACTACCCAACTCGCCCACGAACCGCGCCGGATCGAGTGTCACCGACACCTGCCGCAGCAACTTGCCGTCGCCATCAAGCACCAGCAGCGTCGGGAAACCACGCACGCCGTACTTCGCCATGAACGCGGGCGCCTCGGGCGATTCGTAGTCGATGCGCGAGAGGATATAGCCGCTGGTGATTGCGGCCTTGACGGCGGGATCGGTGAAGACAGTCTGGTGCATCGCGCGACAGGTCGGGCACCAGATCGCCGAGAAATCCGCGAGCACGGGTTTGCCGCTGGCCTTGGCCTCGGCCAGCGCTTGCGCCAGCGGTTTGAAATCGAGATGCGTGGCCGCGAGGGCTTGCTCGCCGAGGCGCGTCTGCCATTCGACGTGCGCGAAATAGGCGACGACCGGAATCAGCGCAATCAGCGCGTACTTGATCCACTTCCTGTTCATGATGTTTCGACTTTTCTTTCGCTGGATGGGTTCAACGAGCAGCATACGTTAGGCTTGCTGAATGAGACGACTGACCCTGATCCGGCACGCCCGCTCGAGCCGCGACTATCCGCTGCTCGACGATATCGATCGCCCGCTCGATGCCCGTGGCCGCAGCGAAGCGCCGGAGATGGCGCAGCGTCTGAAGGCGGCGCTGACGCCGCCGTTGCGGCTGGTGTCGAGCCCCGCCATGCGTGCGCTGACCACGGCGCAGGCCTTCGCCGAAGTGCTGGAAATTCCGGACGCCGGAATCCAAGTTCTGCCCGAGATCTATGAGGCTACGCCGGGCACGCTGCTGCATCTGGTCAACCGCTTCGACGATGCCGATCCGCAGGTACTGATGTTCGGGCACAACCCCGGCCTCAGCGAACTCGCGCAGCTGCTGGCCGATATGCCGTTCGCCGAGTTGCCGACCTGTGCGGCCGCCACCCTCGCCTTCGCAGTTGCGAGCTGGCGCGACGTGGCGCCGCAGGGCGGCAAGCTTCTGAGCTATCGCTTTCCGAAGGAATGAAAGCGCACTTGCCTGCGGTCGTCGCACTCATCCTCGCCGCCTGCGCTACGGCATCGCCGCCGGTCATCGACAGCCGCTCCGCCGCGACGTTCGAGCAGAGCTACGCGCGCCTGTCGGCGTCGCTGACGCCAGAACAACGCGAGCGGCTCGCGATGGCGCTGTTCCGGATCAGAACCACTGGCGGCACGGGCGGCGGCGCAACCGTGGCCGAATCGACGACGCAATCCCTGCGCGCCGACGAACTGCGGGCGCAGTTGAACGGGCTCGACTACGCCGGAATTCTGCATCTCGCGGGACTCTCGAAGTAAGGCCGGCCAAACCGGTGCCGCGCGGCGCTTGTTTCCGCGCCGGACTCGGGTAACCTCTGCGCCCCGTTTGCCGTTTCCCTTCCGAACATCATGTGGTTCAAGAATCTCCAGATTTACGCCCTGCCTTCCGGCTGGACGATCACTGCCGGCGCGCTTGAAGAAGCACTGGCGAGGCATCCGCTGCTGCCCTGCAATGCCGCGAGCATGCAGAGTCAGGGCTGGGTGGCCCCGTCGCCGAGTGGCGCGCTCGTGTTCGCGCAGGGCCGGCAACTGCTGATTGCGCTCGGCATCGAGCAGAAGCTGCTGCCGGCCTCGGTCATCAACCCGATCGTGAAGCAGAAAGCCGAGGAACTCGAAAAGCGCCAGGGTTTCGCGCCAGGCCGCAAGCAGCTGCGTGATTTGAAGGATCAGGTTGCCGATGAATTGCGCCCGCGCGCCTTCGTGCGGCAGCGTCGCGTGCGCGCCTGGCTCGATCTCGAACTGGGGCTGTTCATAGTCGACTCGTCTTCGCCGAGGATGGCCGAGGATCTTTCAACAATTCTTCGCGCCGACCTTGGCGAACTGCCGGCGACGGTATTCGATACCAAGGACTCTCCCGCCGCCGTGATGACCGGCTGGCTCTCGTCCGGCCGCGTACCGGGCGCGCTTGCGCTGCAGGAGGATTGCGAACTGGCGGCCGACAACGCCGCGAAGTCCGCTGTGCGCTACGTCCGCCACGGCCTCGACGGGCCGGAGCTGCGCTCGCTGATCGGCGGCGGCAAGCGCGTTACGCGGCTGGGTCTGGCCTGGCGGGAGCGCGTGTCGTTCGTACTGACCGACAAGCTTGCAGTGAAGCGAGTCAAGCATCACGGCATGGCCGAGGAAGATGCCGCGCCGGGAACAAAGAAGAACGACGACGAGGCTTTCGACGCCAACTTCACGCTGATGACCGGCGAGCTGGGCGCGCTGCTGACGGATTTGATTGCGGCGCTGGGTGGGGCGAAGGCGGACTAGGAAAGTACGGTGGGAAGACTCCAGCTTTGCCCACCTACCGGAGGAAACTCTGAAAAGCCCTCTCCCTCCGGGAGAGGGTTGGGTGAGGGACTTTCAAATTAAAGTAAGTCTTTGATTGAAAGTCCCTCATCCCTGCTCTTCTCCCGGAAAGAGAAGGGTTTCAAGCGTATTTCAGAGCGTCCGTAACTAGCGAAGGGTCGGCGCCAGCGGTCGCAGCACGCGGATGCCGCGCTGGCCCGGAACACTGGCGGCATAGCGCAGAAAATCCGGCGTGATCGCGACCCGCCCGTAGCGCTGCGAAGCATGCGCGAACGCGAGCTGACCCTCGCGTTCGACCACGATCCCGACATGCACCACGTCCAGGCCCTGCCGCTCGGCAACAAAGGCGACGATGTCGCCACCGCGCAATCGCGACGCCACGTCGGCCAGCCGCGATAGCGGGATGTATTCGAAACCGGTGTCACCCGTGGCGACATCGTGCAGTGCAAGAGCGAGACTGCGCTCGCTGTCGCGCACGCAGGCTTGCCGTTCGGGATTACTCGCAAGCGCTGGAATTCTCGCGGCGTGCCGACTCATGAAGTCGAGTCCCTGCGGAAGCGAGAGGAAGGTGAGATTGCGCGGCTCGCGGCCGACCTCGCGCGTGACCTCGGCGAGCCGGCCCTGGGTCGCGTTGCTGCGAATCCAGTCGCTGAAATAATGGAGCCGCGCGCAGTACGCGGGCTTCGCATCGCGATAACGCAAGTCACTCACGGCCTGCGGATAGCGGTCGGCGTCGTCTTGCTGCGCGGCCAGCGTCTCGGCCATCGCCAGCACCGTTTCGACATAGGTCACGCAGTCGAAGCGCGTGAAGCCGGCGTAAAGCGACTCGCTTGTCGCCTCGCCTTCGAGTGGCGAGTGCGCGTACGCGCGGCCAAGCATTTTCGGATCGGTTGCAAGCGCCTGAACGAGTTGTGCGAACGGCAGGTCCTGCGCGTGCCGCGCTCTTGTCGACGCGGCGATGGCCTCGAAAACGCCGCGGTCGCCATCGGACAATTCGAAGCGTTCGGCGGCCTGCGCCTGCGCAGCGCAGGCAAACGTCACCATCGCCGTAAACAGGCCGGCTGCGAGAAACCTCACGCCGGCTTCAGCGCCCGCAGCCGCTCGCGATAACGCCGTGCGTTCTGCACGTAATGCAGCGCCGGCGTTTCGAGCATCTTGATCTCGGCCGCCGAGAGTTCGCGCTTGATGACGACGGGGCTGCCGATCAGCAATACGCCATCCGGATAGCTGCGGCCTTCGGGCACCAGGCTGCCGGCGCCGACGATTGAATTCCTGCCGATCGAAGCGCCGTTGAGCACGACACTCTGGATGCCGATCAGCGTGTTGTCGCCGATCGTGCAGCCATGCAGCATGACCTGATGACCGATCGTGCAGCCGCGCCCGACCACCAGCTTGATGCCGGCATCGGTATGCAGCACCGAGGCATCCTGGATGTTGCTGTCGGTGCCGACGATCAGCTCGTCGTTGTCGCCGCGCAGCACGCAGTTGAACCAGACGCTGGCGCCGGCTTCGAGAATCACCGAGCCGATCACGGTCGCGTTGTCCGCGATCCAGACATCCTCCGCGATCTGCGGGGTTCGATTGTCGATGCTGTAAAGCATGGCTTTTCCTCCTCATCCGACGACCGCGCGAACCGCCGCCGTCGTCGGATGTTCGATCACACCGCGCTCGCAGACGATCGCATCGATCAGCGCCGCCGGGGTCACATCGAACACGGGATTGAACGCGGCCATGCCGACCGGCGCGATGGCGTGGCCGCGAAACTCGGTGAGTTCCAAAGCCGCGCGCTCTTCGATCGGAATGCTGGCGCCGGTCGCGCAGGCGAGATCGAAAGTGCCGCTCGGAGCCACGACCATGACGCGTGCGCCGTACTGCTTCGCGACGACGGCCAGCGTATGCGTGCCGATCTTGTTCGCGGTATCGCCGTTGGCGGCGATGCGGTCGGCGCCGACGATCACCCAGTCGATTCTCTCGACGCTCATCAAATGCGCCGCCGCGCCATCGGCGATGAGTTTCGCCGGGATGCCCTCGCGCATCAGCTCCCAGGCCGTGAGCCGCGCGCCTTGCAGCCAGGGCCGCGTCTCGCTGTTGTAGACCTGCGCGATGCGCCCCTGCGCATACGCGGTGCGGATTACGCCAAGCGCAGTGCCGTGGCCGCCGGTCGCCAGCGCGCCGGTGTTGCAGTGGGTCAGTACGCGCGAGCCCGGTGCGATGAGCGCAGCGCCGAGCTGGGCCATGTGCAGGTTCTGGGCAAGGTCCTCGTCATGGATGCGGATCGCCTCGGCTTCGAGCGCATCCACACTTCGCGTCTTCATCCAGATCGCACGCATGCGCGCGAGCGCCCAGCCCAGATTGACCGCTGTGGGGCGCGAGGCCGCGAGCGTGCGCTCGGCCTCGTCGAAGCCTGCGGGATTTCTGCGCACGCCGAGCACCAGACCATAGGCCGCCGCGATGCCGATCGCCGGCGCACCCCGCACGACCATGTCGCGAATCGCGGCGGCGGCTTCGACGGCAGTGCGGCACTCGAGATACACCTCCTGTGCCGGCAGCAGGCGCTGGTCGAGCAGTCGCAGGTGGTCCTTGGCCCAGACCAGGGCTTGCACAGCGCTCGCAGGTGCGCTTGTCATCGGGGGTCTTCGGCGGGTTTAATGGCTCTATTGTAAGGGCCTCGAACGAGGCACTCCCCCTTTATTTCCGGGTTGCCATGCAAGCGATCGATCTTCTCGTATTCCCGCGCTGGCTGGTTCCGGTCGAGCCGGCGGGCTTGGCGCTCGAAGATCATGCGCTCGCCATCGACGCTGGCCGCATTCTCGACATCCTGCCGGCCGATTTCGCGCGCCAGACTTACGCTGCGCGCGAGACGCGGGCGCTGCCTCAGCACGCCGTGATGCCGGGCTTCGTCAACGTCCACACGCATTCGGCGATGACGCTGATGCGCGGGCTGGCCGATGATCGGGCGCTGATGGACTGGCTCGGCAATCACATCTGGCCGGCCGAGGGCGCGCATGTCTCGCGCAGTTTTTGCGTCGACGGCCTGCGCCTCGCCGCCGCCGAGATGATCCGCTGCGGCACGACCTGCTTCAACGACATGTATTTCTTCCCCGACGCAACCGTCGAAGTCGCCGCACAAACCGGCCTGCGCGCGACGATCGGTCTGATCCTGCTCGACTTCCCGAGCGCCTGGGCTTTGAACGCCGACGAGTACATCGCCAAGGGTCTGGAAGTCTTCGACACGATCCGCGACCAGCCGCTGCTGCGCGCCACCTTCGCGCCGCATGCGCCGTACACGGCTTCCGACGCGCCGCTGAAGCGCATTCGCGAACTCGCCACCGAACTCGGCGTGCCGATCCACATGCACGTGCACGAGACGGCCGACGAAGTCGAACAGGCCATCACGCGTACCGGTCAGCGACCCTGGGCGCGCTTGCGCGAGCTCGACCTGCCTGGGCCGGATTTCATCGCCGTGCACATGACTCAGCTGACCGCAGCAGAAATCGCCGAATGCGGCCACCTTGGCGTATCGATCGCGCACTGCCCCGAGTCGAATCTCAAGCTCGCGAGCGGCATGGCCCCGATCGCGAAGCTGATCGCAGCCGGCGCCAACGTCGCGATCGGCACCGATGGCGCGGCCAGCAACAACGACCTCGACATGTTCGGTGAGATGCGCACCGCGGCACTACTCGCCAAGGCCGTCGCGAACGACGCCCGCGCTGTGCCGGCCGCAACCGCGCTGCGCATGGCGACCTTGAACGGTGCGAAGGCGCTCGGCCTCGAAGCCGAGACCGGCTCGCTGGAACAAGGCAAGTCGGCCGACTTCATCGCGGTCGACCTGAGTGCGGCCTCGACCACGCCGGTCTACGACGTGATCTCGCAGCTCGTCTACGCAGCAGGGCGTGATCAGGTTACGGACGTCTGGGTCGCTGGCCGCGCGCTGCTGCGCGAGCGCCGGCTGATGACGATCGACGAGCCGGCGGTGCTCGCGAAGGCGCAGGAATGGCGCGCGAAGATCAAGCCTTGAGCCGCGGCCCCTGCGGTAAACTTGGCGCATGAACACCAACGTCGATCAAGACGAAATCACGCGCTTCGACGCCCTCGCCGCGCACTGGTGGGACACCCGCGGCGAGATGGCTGCGCTGCACATCGTCAACCCGCCGCGCCTGCGCTACATCCGTCAGCGCGCGGGCGGCGCCAGCCAGTCGCTGAAGGGCAAGCGCGCGCTCGATGTCGGCTGCGGCGGCGGCATCCTGACCGAGGCCCTCGCGACTGCGGGCGCCGATGCACTCGGCATCGATCTCGCCACCGCCTCGATCGAGATCGCGCGCCAGCATGCGGCCGAGGCAAAGCTGCCCGTCGACTACCGCGCCGTCGCCGCCGAGACGCTCGCTGACGAAGTACCGGAAAGTTTCGACCTGGTCTGCTGCCTGGAAATGCTCGAACACGTGCCCGACCCGGCCGCGACCGTCGCCGCGATCGCCGCACTCGTGAAGCCGGGTGGCGATGTCGTGTTCTCGACGATCAATCGCAACCCGAAAGCTTTCGCATTGATGATCGTCGGCGCCGAATACCTGACCGGCATCGTGCCGCGCGGCACGCACGATTACGCGAAATTCATCCGGCCTTCCGAACTGGACCGCTGGTCGCGCGCCGCCGGCCTGGTGCCGCAGGATGTCACCGGCCTGCGCTACAACCCGCTACTCAAGTCCGCGTCGCTCGCGCCGCGCGATCTCGACGTCAACTACCTCATGCATTGCCGCAAGCCGGCGCCGGACGAAAAGTGATCCCGAAACCTCGCTGCGTGCTGTTCGATCTCGACGGCACGCTCGCCGACAGCGCGCCCGACCTCGGCCTCGCCGCCAACCTCGTGCGCGAAGAACTCGGCCTGCCGCCACTGCCGGTCGAACGCTATCGCCCGCAGGCCTCGAATGGCGCGCGCGGGCTGCTCGGCGTCGCGCTCGGCATCACACCCCAGCATCCCGAGTATGAGATACGCAAGACCCGTTTCCTCAAGCACTACGAGGCCAATCTCAGCACCTTCACGCGCCTGTTCGACGGAGTTCCGGAAATGCTCGACGCACTCGATGCCGCCGGTCTGCGCTGGGGTATCGTCACCAACAAGGCCGGCTGGCTGACGCGGCCTTGCGTTGCCGGCCTCGGGCTCGCGGGGCGCGGCGTGACGCTGGTCAGCGGCGACTCGACTCCACATCCGAAACCGGCACCCGACGGCCTCCTGCTCGGCGCGCGTGAAGCGGGTGTGGCCGCAACCGAATGCATTTACGTCGGCGACGATTTGCGCGACATCGTCGCTGGCCACGCCGCCGGCATGCGCACGGTCGCGGCCGGCTGGGGTTATCTCGGCGGCAATCCCGATCTCGACGCCTGGAACGCCGACGCCATTGCGATGACGCCCGCCGCGCTGATCGATCTGATCGCGCTGCGCCGCGCCGCCTGATTCTCCGAAGAACCGTCGATGACTGAATTCCAGACAGCCGAACCGGCAGCCGATGTCTTGCGCGACCGCGTGATCCTCGTCACCGGCGCCGGCAGCGGCCTCGGCCGCGCCACCGCAATCGCCTGCGCAAGGCTCGGCGCCACCGTGATTCTGCTCGGCCGCACGGTCGTCAAGCTCGAAGCCGTCTACGATGAAATCGACGCCAGTGGCGGGCACGAGGCCGCGATCTACCCGATGAACCTGCTCAGCGCGACCTGGGCCGACCTCTTCGAACTCGCCGAAACCATCGAGCGGGAATTCGGCCGCCTCGATGGCCTCGTCCACTGCGCGGCACACTTCATCAGCTTCGCGCCGTTCACCGAGGAAAAACCCAAGGACTGGATGGATGGACTCCAGGTCAATCTCACGGCTGCGTATTCGCTGACGCGCCTCTGCCTGCCACTGCTGCAACGTGCGCCGGAAGCCGGCGTGGTCTTCGTGACCGACGCTGTCGGCCGCGAGCCGAAACCGCTGCGCGGCGCCTACGGGGTAGCCAAGTACGCGCTCGAAGGCATGGTCAAGGCCTGGTCGCAGGAACTCGTCGCGTGGCCGAATGTGCATCTTCACACCTACGATCCCGGCCCGATGTGTACCGAACTGCGCGGGCGCGGGTACCTGTCCGAGGAAGTGCAGAAGATGCCGCCACCAGAGGTTGCGGTGCCTGGGCTGCTCGACCTTCTCAAACGCTCAAAACCCTAGGGAAACTCTGAAAAAGGCCTCTCCCTCCCGGAGAGGATTGGGTGAGGGCGGTTCAAGTTATTGATCCGGCCTCCAGATAGTGGAACTACGCTGCATATCTGACAGGCCAATGCTGGAAGTATTTCCGGACGCGGGCAGGTGAGTTATGGAGTCTTCGCAAGTGACTGATTGCAG
>JAYWBB010000035.1:0-7324 GCA_043781855.1 Nevskia sp.
GTTGACGCCGATCAGCCAGTCGCGCGGCATCACGCCGAAGTCGGTGTAGAACATCGTCAGATCGACCGAGCGCATCGCCAGATCGGCGAACAGCACGGCGCCCAATGCGACGCGGAACAGCGCCAGCGAGCGCAGGTCGATACCGAAAACGATTTCGAGCCGGCTCTGGAGCCAGTCCGGTAGACGCATCCCGATCCCCCAAAGCTATTGCAACAGCAGCAAGTATGCCGGAGCGGCGGCAGCGCTTTGCTAAACTTCTGCGCCATGCACGACCTTTCTCCTGCCGTTCCGTCGCCTGGTACGAGCCGCGAAGCCTTCATCGCCGGGTCTGCCGGCCGCCTCGAAGCCTTGATCGCCGCACCGCCCGATGTCGCACCTGCAGGCATCTGCGTGGTCTGTCATCCGCACCCGCTTTACGGTGGCGCGATGAGCAACAAAGTGGTCTGGACACTCGCCTCCTGTGCGCTGAAGGCCGGGCTGCTCACCGCGCGCTTCAACTTCCGCGGAGTGGGCAAAAGCGAAGGCAGCTTCGACAATGCCGTCGGTGAGACCGAGGATGTGCTCGCGGTGGTCGACTGGCTGCGTGCCATCCAGCCGGCCGGGCAACCCGACCAACCGCTGCTGCTCGCCGGCTTCTCGTTCGGCGCCTATGTCAGCCTCAAGGCGGCGGCGGTGGCGCGGCCGGCGGCGCTGGTCAGCATCGCGCCGCCGTTCGGGCGCATCGTCGACAGTACGAGCCCGCCGCCGCATCCGCGCTGTCCCTGGCTTGTGGTGCATAGCGGCGACGACGATGTCGTCGCCTGCGCCGACACCCGCGCCGTGCTCGATACCTACGATCCGCCGCCGAGCTTCGTTCGTTTCGAAGGCGCCGGCCATTTCTTTCATGGGCAGCTCGGACCCTTGCAGGAGGCGGTTCTGCCGTTTCTGCAAGCTCATCTCGCGCCGCCCGCCTGAACCCGGAGCACCCTTTCCATGATGTTGAATCGTCTGCGCGCGCTGCTCGGAAGTACGGCATCGAGCGGTGTTGCGCCGTCGGAAACGCTATCGACGGCCGTGCTGTTGATGGAGCTTGCGCGTTGCGATTTCGATCTTGCCGACGCCGAACGCCAGTGCGTCCGCGAGCTGCTGGCGTCCCGCTATTCCCTGGATACAGCCGCGCTCGATGCGCTGCTCGCCGAAGCCCAGGCTCGCGCCGCCGCCGCAGTCTCGCTGCACGACGACGTGCAAAGCCTCAACACCCACCTCGATGCTGAAGGCAAATGTCGGTTGATGGCCATGCTCTGGCACGTTGCCTACGCCGACGGCCGCATCGACAAGTACGAAGAGCATCTGTTGCGACGACTCGCCGACCTCCTTTACCTGCCGATGGCGGATTACGTCCGGATAAAAATCGAGTCCGGTCAGACGCAGGTATCGTAGGCGCGACGTTACGGGAGCTTGGGGATATGTCGGCAGCGCCGGAAGACAGCAGCGGCATCAAAAACTGGCCGCTGCAGATCAAACTCGGTGTGGGCTTCGGAATCGTCGCGCTGCTGCTGGTGCTCAACACGGCGGGCTTTCTCATCCTGCAGAGTCGCCAGGACGACGCGCGTGCCTGGACCACGCATACCTACGAAGTCCTCGGCGCGTTGCAGAAGATGGAAATCGATGCACTGGATCAGCGGACCGCTGTCCGCAGCTACATCCTGACTGGCGATACGACCTATCTCGTGCCGTACGAGCAGGCTCGTGCCGACTTCGACGGGGACCTGGCGGCGCTGCGCGCCCTGACCATCGATAACGTCGCGCAACAGGAACGCTTCGCCAGCGTGCAGACCTTCCTTTCCCGCTGGCGCCAGGATGTCGCCGACCCGCTGCTGCACATGGGCCGCGACGCTCCCAAGTCGCCGCGAACGGTCGAGCTGATCGCCACCGGCCGTCAATATTTCGATTCTCTGCGCGCGGTCATCGAAGAGGCCCGGTTGGTTGAAACGCAGCTGCTGGAGCAGCGCCGCGCCGCGCTTGCCGACAGCGTGAGCCTGGCGCGCGTGGTGGCGGTAGCACTGCTGCTGCTCGGCCTGCTCGTCTCGGCCTATGCGATCCGCGTAGCGCAGCGGCTGATCACGCGGCCCATCGTCGAGATCACCGGCCTCATGACCCGCCTCGCCGCCCACGATCGCAGCATCGATGTGCCACGGCTGACTCGTGGCGACGAGATCGGCGCGATCGCTCGTGCGCTGCAGGCCTTCAAGCTGATGGCGATCGAGACTCACGCGCTGAACTGGGTCAAAAGCAACGTCGGCAGTATTTCCGCGCGGCTTCAGCAGGCCGACACGCGACAGGCTTTCGCCGAGGAACTTGCCGGCGAAACGGCGCGGCTGCTCGACTGCGGACTCGCGGTGTTCTACGGCTATTCCGAACCGGCCCGGCACCTCGAGCCGCTCGGCGGCTTCGGTTTCGAGCACAACGGCGCCGCACCGGCATTCCCGCTCGGCGATGGGCTGGTGGGTCAGTGCGCGCGGCAGCAGCAGACGCTCGTCGTCACTGACGTTCCGGAAACCTATGCGCGCATCCGCTCCGGACTCGGCGACGCCGTGCCACGCAGTCTGCTGGTGGTACCACTGCTGCTGCCGGGCCGCCTGCTCGGGGTGCTGGAACTGGCTTCGTTCGGCACCTTCGATGCCACCCAGCGACGTCTCATCGACGAGTTGCTGCCGATCGCCGCGCTGGCCCTGGATAACCTCCAGCGCGCGTTGCAAACGCGGAGTCTGCTCGACGAGACGCAGGCCCAGTCGGATGAATTGCAGTCGTCCGAGGAGGCGCTGCGCGTGCAGCAGGAAGAGTTACGCGCCACCAACGAGGCGCTGCAGGCGAAAAATGCGCAGATCGAGGAACAGTCGGCGCGGCTCAGAGCCTCCGAAGAGGAACTGAAGCGGCAAACCGACGAGTTGCAGGTCTCCAACGAGGAGCTGACCGAGAAAGGCGCGACGCTCGCCGAGCAGAAACTGGTGCTCGAGGAACTTCATCGCGACACGCAGGCGAAGGCCGACGCACTGGCGCGCGCGAGCCAGTACAAGTCCGAGTTCCTCGCGAATATGTCGCACGAACTGCGCACGCCGCTGAACAGCCTGCTGATCCTCTCGCGCAGTCTCGCCGACAACGAGGAAGGGCATCTCGATACCGATGAAGTGGAGTCGGCGCAGATCATCCACCGCAGCGGCTCGAAGCTCTTGCAGTTGATCAACGACATCCTCGACCTGTCGAAGGTCGAGGCCGGCAAGATGGAACTGGTGAACGATGTTCTGGCGTTGACGGAGCTCGGCCAGATCGCTCAGCGCAACTTCCGGCACGTTGCGCGCGAGCGCGGCCTGAGCTTCGACGTCGAGATCGAGGATGGCCTGCCGCCGACACTCCACACCGATGCTGCGCGACTCGAGCAGATCGTCAACAACCTGCTCGCCAATGCCTTCAAGTTCACGCGGGAAGGTGGCGTGCGCCTGCGCATCGCGCGGCCCGAAACCGATCTCGTGTTGCCGGACGGCCTGCCGCGCGAGCGGACGATCGCGATTTCGGTCATCGACACTGGCATCGGCATTCCGTCGGAAAAATTCCACAAGATGTTCCAGTCCTTCGAGCAGATCGACGCCGGCACCAGCCGGCAGTACGGCGGCACCGGGCTGGGACTGTCGATTGCGCGCGGCATGGCGCGGCTTCTTGGCGGCGATGTCACGATGCAGAGCGCGCTCGGCGCCGGCAGCCGCTTCACCGTGCTGCTGCCCGAAACACCGCTCGCGGCGGCCCAGACGCGTGTCGAGGCGAGCGCGCCGTCGGCGCCGACGCAACCAGTGCCGGCAGCCGCGCCGTCCGCAAACGCGCCGCGTATTGCCGATGATCGCAGCCTGATTGCCGGCGGCGACACCGTCATCCTCATCGTCGAGGACGATCCCGTGTTCGCACGCATTCTCGCGGAAATGATCCGGCGCAAAGGCTATCGCGTGCTCGCCGCCGCCGATGGCGAGAGCGGCCTGGCCCTGGCCCGGCAATTCCGGCCGGGCGGCATGCTGCTCGACGTGATGCTTCCGGGCATGGACGGCTGGACCGTGCTCGACCGCATGAAGGCCGATCCGCTGCTGAGTGCAATTCCGGTGCATTTCATTTCCGCGACCGACGACGTCGAGCGCGGGCTCGACGCGGGCGCGATCGGCTTCCTGACCAAGCCGGTCACCAAGGTCGCGCTGATCGAAGCCTTCGACCGCCTGCTGCGGAAGGCGCCAGTGGGCGGTACGCGTCGCGTGCTGCTGATCGACGACAGCGCTACGTCGCGCCACGCGATGCGCAGCCTGCTCACCGAGACGGGCGTCGAACTCGTCGACGCTGCGAGCGGCGAAGAGGCTTTGGCGTTGATCGGCGCCTCAGCGTTTGATTGCATCGTGCTCGATCTCGGTCTGCCCGGAATGTCCGGCTATGAGTTTCTCGAACGCGCGTCGCAGGTCATGTCGCTGCCACCGGTTGTGATCCATTCGGGACACGACCTGTCGCGCGAAGAAAACCTGAAGTTGCGGCAATACACCGACAGCATCGTGATCAAGGGCGCGCGCTCGCCCGAGCGCCTGTTCGACGAGGTCAGTCTGTTCCTGCACAGCATCCGTCCGGCTGCGCCGACGCCACGCGAAGTGGACACAGGCTTGAACGGACGCACCGTGCTTGTCGTCGACGACGACATGCGCAATATCTTCGCGTTATCCAAGGCGCTTCGGTCGAAGGGCCTCAAGGTACTCATGGCGCAGGATGGCCACAAGGCGCTCAGGCAGATTGCGGACAACGCCGACATCGAACTCGTGCTGATGGACATCATGATGCCGGGCATGGACGGCTACGAGACGATGCGCGAAATCCGCAAGCAACCCGAGCTTGTTGCACTGCCCGTCATTGCGCTGACCGCGAAGGCAATGCGCGGCGATCGCGAGAAGTGCCTGGAGTGTGGCGCGAACGATTACCTGTCGAAGCCGATCGACGTCGACAAACTGTTATCCATGGTGAGAGTCTGGATGAGACCCCGCGCATAGGGCCTGTCGACACTGTCGCGACCTGCCGATGAAGCGCTCGCGGGTGTCTCAATGTCTGGTTTTGCGCGATGCGCTCGAAGAAAAAAGATTGCCGCTAAAGAACTGCGGAACGCGCCGACACCGGTTCTACCCTGCCGGGAGATCGTCGTGTGATGGCGCAGTTGCCTGATGCAGCAGTCTAGCGGTGCGACGGCCCGGCTTGCGACACCGGCCGCGCTGGCCTATCGTCGCGTCATCAAGCCGGGGGTGCCGGCCGCCCCGATCAACAGGATCTGGCGGCAGGCTGAGAACAAACCCTTGGAACCTGGCCGACCGCTGCACGCGGCGGCATAGGGAAGGCTTCGAGGCGTCTGCGAACCTGTGATCGCGTGACGCCCGCGCCTTCCCGTCGCATCGATGAGGAAGAGCATGAGCGCCGTCCCGAAAATTGACTCGCGAGCAGCCACGGAGTCCCTGACCCAGACCCGCGCCGACGCGCTGTCCGCCGAGGTCCGCGAGCCGTTCGCGCGCAGCCGCAAGATTTACGTTGAAGGCTCGCGACCGGACATTCGCGTGCCGATGCGCGAGATCACGCAGACCGCCACGCGCCTGCACAACAGTGACGGCGAGGCGCTGAATCCGCCCGTCACGGTTTACGACACCAGCGGGCCTTACACGGACCCGTCCGTGCCCATCGACTTGCTCCGTGGTCTCGCGCCGCGGCGGGGGAACTGGATCGCCGAGCGCGCCGACAGCGAAGAACTCAAAGGTCCAACCTCGATCTTCGGCCGCATCCGCGCCGCCGACGAAAAGACCGCGCCGCTGCGCTTCGCGCACATCCGCAAGCCCTTGCGCGCAAAAGCGGGAGCCAACGTCAGCCAGATGCACTACGCCCGGCGCGGCCTCATCACGCCGGAAATGGAATACATCGCCATCCGCGAGAACATCCGCCTGCAGGAACTGCACGAAAGTTATGGCGCGGCAGGCTACCTGAAGCGCCACCAGGGCCAGAGCTTCGGCGCCAGCATCCCCGAGGAAATCACCCCTGAGTTCGTGCGCTCGGAAGTCGCGCGCGGCCGCGCGATCATCCCGGCCAACATCAATCATCCGGAACTGGAGCCGATGATCATCGGCCGCAACTTTCTCGTGAAGATCAATGCCAATATCGGTAATAGCGCAGTCACCAGCTCGATCGCCGAAGAAGTGGAGAAGATGGTCTGGTCGACGCGCTGGGGTGGCGACACGGTCATGGATCTCTCCACTGGCAAGAACATCCACGAAACACGCGAGTGGATCATTCGCAACTCTCCAGTCCCCATCGGCACCGTGCCGATCTACCAGGCGCTGGAAAAAGTCAACGGCAAGGCCGAAGACCTGAGCTGGGAGATTTTCCGCGACACGCTGATCGAGCAGGCCGAGCAGGGCGTTGATTATTTCACCATTCACGCGGGCGTTCGCCTCGCCTATGTGCCGCTGACGGCAACGCGCACCACGGGCATTGTTTCGCGCGGCGGCTCGATCATGGCGCGCTGGTGCCTTGCGCATCACAAGGAGAGCTTCCTCTACACACACTTCGAGGAAATCTGCGATATCATGCGCAAATATGATGTGTCGTTCTCGCTTGGCGACGGTTTGCGTCCCGGCTCGGGCGCGGACGCCAATGACCGCGCGCAATTCGCAGAGCTGGAGACGCTGGGTGAGTTGACGAAGATCGCCTGGGCCAAGGGCTGCCAGGTGATGATCGAGGGCCCCGGCCATGTGCCGATGCACAAGATCAAGATCAACATGGAAAAGCAGTTGAAAGAGTGCCACGAGGCGCCGTTCTACACGCTCGGGCCGCTGACGACGGATATTGCGCCGGGCTATGACCACATCACATCAGGCATTGGCGCGGCGATGATCGGCTGGTTCGGCTGCGCCATGCTTTGCTATGTAACGCCGAAAGAGCATCTGGGTCTGCCCGACCGCGACGATGTGAAGATCGGCGTCATCACCTACCGCATCGCCGCGCATGCGGGCGATCTCGCGAAGGGCCATCCGGCCGCGCATCTGCGTGACGACGCCTTGTCACGCGCGCGGTTTGATTTCCGTTGGGAGGATCAGTTCAATCTCGGACTCGATCCCGATACGGCGCGCGCCTATCACGACGAAACGCTGCCCAAGGATGCGCACAAGGTGGCGCATTTCTGCTCCATGTGCGGGCCGAAATTCTGCTCGATGAAAATCACACAGGATTTGCGCAGCGAAGTTCTCGCCATGGGCGACAACGAGAAGGCGGCGCTCGGCATGGCGATTGACGG
>JAYWBB010000036.1:0-20377 GCA_043781855.1 Nevskia sp.
ATCGATTGAGGAGATGAACAATGGCGACACAGGCAGAGGCAAAGCAGGTTCCCGATGTCGCCGATTTGCTGCGCGACTCGCCGCGTAACTGGGGCAAATGGGGGGCCGACGACGAAGTCGGCTCGCTCAATTACCTGACGCGGCCCGAGGTGTTGCGCGGTGTCGCGGCGGTGCGCTCCGGCAAAATCTTTACCCTGCAGGTGCAGATGGGCAATCCGAAGGGCGATCCGGTCTGGCCCGGGCGGGCGCAGGCGCGGCGCATCAACGTCATGGACAAGGGCCACTATCTCGCCGGCAAGGGGCCGAAGTTTCCCGGCTGTTGCGAGTACGCCGACGACATGATGATCATGTACCTGCAAGGCTCGACGCAGTACGACGCGCTCGGTCATGTCTGGTACGACGACAAGCTCTGGAACGGTTACGACGCCAACACCACCATCGGCGGCATGGAGAAGGCGAGCGTGCTGCCGATCGCCGAGCGCGGTGTGGTCGGCCGCGGCGTGCTGATCGACATGGCGCGGCATCGCGGCAAGGACGTGCTCGATCCCGGCGAAACCTTCAACCACGAAGACCTGCTGGCCGCGGCGAAGAAGCAGGGCGTGGCCATCGAGAAGCGCGACATCCTGGTCGTCCGCACCGGTTGGATCGGCTCGTTCTACCGGCGCGATCCGGCCGAGTTCTACGGCAATTTCATCGAGCCGGGCCTGACCTATAGCCCGGAACTGGTGACCTGGTTCCAGCAGATGGAAATCCCGAACCTGGTCACCGACACCATCGCCAACGAGGTCACGATCGACCCGGTCTCGGGCGTGGCGCTGCCGCTGCACAACGCCCTGATGCGCAACCTCGGTGTGGCGCTGACCGAAATCGCTCTGCTCGACCCGCTCGCGGCCGACTGCGTGGAAGACGGGCAGTGGACCTTCCTCTACACCGCCGCGCCGCTCAAGGTGGTCGGTGGCAGCGGCGCGCCGGTCAATCCGGTGGTGATCAAGTAGGTACGCCAATGCACCGGAGGACACGCGCGTGACGATCTACGATGACAAACCCTGGCTGTCGCAATACGACGCCGGACAACCGCACGAAATCGCGCCCGCGTTTCGCGATGTGCTGTCGATCTTCCGACGTGCGGTTGCGCACGCGCCGGATCGTCCGGCGATCCGCTATTTCGATGCGGTGATCGACTACAGCGAACTCGACACGCTGAGCGACGCCTTTGCGGTGGCGCTGGCCGCGCGCGGTTTCGGCGCCGGCGACCGGCTGGCGATCTACCTGCAGAATGTGCCGCAGTTCGTCATCGCGCAGCTCGCGGCGTGGAAGCTCGGCGGCGTCGCCGTGCCGGTCAATCCGATGAACCGCGCGCGCGAGCTGCGCCTGATTCTCGACGACTCGGGCGCGCGGGCGCTGGTCTGCCACGAGTCGCTGTACCGGGATGTCGTCCGCGATCTGATGATCGGCCCCGAACCGCCGAATCTGCCGCTGATCGTCACGACGTCGGAACTGGAATTTCAGACGCGCAACGACCCGCGCCTGTTCGCCAAGGCGGAACGTCTGCGCGATCCTGGCACCGAGGATCTGCTGGGGCTGATCGAGCGTGTTCGCGGTCAGAAGCCGCCGATGCGGACGCCGAAGGGTGACGATCTCGCGATGCTGGTCTACACCTCCGGTACGACCGGCGTGCCCAAAGGCGCGATGAACATCCACTCGGCGGTGGCGTTCAACGCGCAGGTCTATCGCGACTTGATCGAGCTGCACGATGGCTGCGCGATTCTCGGCGTGGCGCCGCTGTTCCACATCACCGGCCTGGTCGGACATATCGGCGCAAGCTTCATGGCGGCCGGAACGCTGATCCTGTCGTATCGCTTCGAGCCGGGCGTGATGCTGGAGGCGATCCGCGAACACCGCGCCGAATTCACCATCGGCTCGATCACGGTGTTCATCGCCCTGATGAATCATCCGGATTCGACGCGCGAACATTTTGCGAGCCTGACCAAGATCTACTCCGGCGGCGCGCCGATTCCGCCGAGTGTGATCGAGGAATTTCGCGGTCGCTTCGGGCATTACATCCACAACGGCTACGGTCTGACCGAGACCAACTCGCCGACGCATGTGGTGCCGCTCCGGAGCGAGGCGCCGATCGATCCTAAATCCGGCACGCTGGCCATCGGCGTGCCGGTTTTCAACGTCTCGGCCTGCATCGCCGACGACGAAGGCCGGCCCGTGCCGCTCGGCGAGATCGGCGAAATCCTGATGCGCGGGCCGATGATCGTGCCGGGATACTGGAACAAGGCCGAGGAGACCGCGAAGGCGATGGCCGGTGGCTGGTTCCACAGCGGCGATGTCGGCTTCATGGACGCGGCCGGCTGGTTCTATCTGGTCGACCGCAAGAAGGACATGATCAACGCTGGCGGTTACAAGGTCTGGCCGCGCGAAGTCGAGGATGTGCTGTACAGCCACCCGGCAATACGCGAGGCGGCGGTGGTCGGCATGCCGGATGCCTACCGCGGCGAGACGGTCAAGGCCGTCATCAGCGTGAAGCCTGCTATGACCGTGCAGCCGGACGAAGTCATCGCGTTCTGCCGCGAGCGCATGGCCGCCTACAAGGTGCCGCGCGTGGTCGTCGTCATCGACGAATTGCCGAAGACGGTGACCGGCAAGATTCTGCGGCGCGAACTGCGTTAGGGCCGCTCCGAAGAACGCTTGAAACCCTTCTCCCTCCGGGAGAAGGGCAGGGATGAGGGACTCTCAGTCAAGGATTTGCCCGAGCTTGAAGCTCCCTCACCATCCCTCTCCCGGAGGGAGAGGGCTTTTTCAGAGTTGCGCCAGGCCTTACTTCGAACCGCTCGCGACACTTCCCGCTTCCTGCGCGCCGGCATTCGGCGGTACGAACACCGTCTCCATCAGGAACGGATCGTCGAACTGGCTGCGGCCGACGTAGGCGGTCACGAGATGCCCGTACTGCCGCAGCGCTCCCGGGTTGCGCACGCCGCTGGACCACAGCCAGGCGGGGTCCGGGGCCGCACTGCCCGGCACGGTGCCGTCCTCCGTGAACAGGCTGCGCGTGCCGCCGCCCGGCAGCGGCAGGATGTAGAGATCTTCGTAGCGGCGCAGTTGGTAAGTACGCGCCGACTGCGTCGTGCCCTGCGCGGTCGCCAGCAGCCGGCGCACGGTGTGCTCGCCGGCCTTGAGCCGGAGCACTGGCGATAGCGGGGCGAGGGATTCCTGCGGGAACAGCACCGGCTCCTGCCAGTAACCGTCGCGCGGACGCCGCGCCAGCGGCTGCGCCGGGAACCAGGCGTGATCACGGCCCGAGGCGCGCAGGCTCTCATAGACCAGCGGCCGGCCCTGCGTATCCAGCGTAACCCGCCAGATCAGTCCGTCGATTGCTGGCGCTGTCTTCTTCTCCGGAGCGGCCGCGCCGCGCTTGAACCATGCGAAATAAGCGATCTGCGTCAGGCTCTGGCCGCCGAAGCGCGTGAAGCCGATCTGGTAGTTCAGCTGGGGTTTCGAGACATCGACACTCGCGCCCTGCGCGGTCCAGATCGGCGCGCCGGGCTGTTCGCGCGCATCGCCGGTTTCGATCAAGAGCCGCGGCGCGTTCGCCTCGGCGATCGCCTTCCACGCCGAGTCGACCAGACCGGGAAGGCCGAGCTCGTCAGGCGAGGCCTTGCCGAGATTCTTCGGGATCAGGCCCAGATCTTCGTTCGCCTGTGCTTCCCAGAATACCGGCGTCCCCGGCGCGTCGAGTTCGGTGAGCGGCTTCGCGAATTCCGCGCGGATCGATTGCTGCTCGTCGGCGATGCGGGCTTTCAGCAGCGGCACGGCGAGCGGATAGAGGCCGAACGTGCGGGCCACATCCGAGTAGTCGTCGTCGGGCTGGGCCGCAGCCGCGAGGCGCTTGATCGCGGCGTCGTCGTCGAGCTCGACGGCGGCGAGTCCGCGGCCGCAATTCTGCAACTCGTACCGGAAGTTCGCGGCCTCCTGCTGGCTCAGGCCGAGATTCGAATATTCGAATTCGCGCGCTTCCTGATCGAACTCGCGCATGCGCCGCACCCAGCCGCCGACTTCGTTGATGCTCTTGACCTCGTTGCCGTAAGACGCCATCAGCCGGTCAGTGCGCAGATAGGGGTAGCCCGGGATACGGTAGAACGCGCTGTCGCGCACGCCGGCGGCGTCGATGCGGGCGTCGATCTCGGTGTATTGCGACCGGCAGTTTTTCAGCGGCGCGAGCAAGCCGGTGAACACCGGTTCGGGATGAGTGGCGCAGCCGGCTGCGGTCGTTGCCGCCATCACCAGCAGGAAAGACGCAAGACGATTCATGGCAACTCCGGTGGCAGGCCGGTTCCCGGCCGAAGTGAAATCTAGCAGAGTCCGCCAGCGAGCTGCACTCCGGGTCAGGTTGCGCGGGCCGGCGCGGCAGGCGGGTCGATCGCCTCGGTGAACAGGCTGAGGTCGAGTCCTTCGCCGACCAGCGTGTTCTTGCGCAGGGCAAAGCTCGGCTTGAGCCACCACAGCAGCAGCGGCAGCACAATCAGCGACAGCAGCATGTTGATCGCCATGATCGCAATCAGCAGCAGGCCCATGTCGGCGACGAACTTCAGCCCGGACATCAGATACCAGGGCAGGATGCCGATGGCCATGACCGTCGCCGTGAACATGATCGCCTTGCCGGTGGTACGCAGCGCGGCCGTGATTGCCGCCGCCCAGCGCTGGTCCGGCGTGCCCTCCTTGCCTTGCAGCTCTTCGCAGATGCGCGACAGCAGATAGATGCCGTAGTCGATGCCGACACCGACGCCGATCGCCGCGACGATCATCGAGTTGACGTCGAGCCCCACGCCGAGCAAGTGCATCGACGCGAGGAGTGCCTCGTTCGCGAGGTTGACCGGCACCAGCAGGATCAGGCCGGCGGCGATCGAGCGGTAGGCAATGGCACACATCACGAACACGAACAGGTTGACCACCAGAATCACCAGATTCTGGTAGCGGCCGATCACGCGGTTGACCGCTTCCTGCAACGCGATGGTGCCGGTGGCGAGCCGCACGCGGAATTCCGCGTGATCCTCGCCGACCGTTTTCACGGCGGCCGTCGCGGCGGCAAGTGCGGCGTCGACGGTGTCCTGCTTGTTGTCGGGATACCAGAGCGAGACGGTGGCGTTCTGCAGCCCGCCATCGACGACATGGCTGAAGTTCTTCGCGCTCGAACCCATCATTGCGCCCACTGCCGCTGCGTTCACCGCGCGTTCGCGCGGATCGATCGGGCCGAACTTCGGATTGCCGCCGTTGAACAGGCGGTTCGATTCGGTCAGATAGTCGGCGAACGAGAGCGTTGCGCGCGGCGGCTTCGGGCCCAGTTCCATGAGCGTCTGCAGCCGGCTCATGGTCATGATCGTGTCGAGCCGTTGCGCGGTCCACTCGGGGTTGTTCTGGTCTTTGGCTTCGAGCACGATTTCCAGCGTGTTGACGCCGGGGAAGTTGCGGTTGATCGCCCGCACCGATTCGTTGAACGGCGAGTCCTGCCAGAGCAGATTGGTGCCTTCGACCGGATTGCCGATCTTGATCTGCGCGGCCGTGTAGATCACGACGATCGAGGCGACCGCGACGACCGCGCCGGTCCAGCGCGCGCGCCGGCCGTGGCTTAAGCCGGCCACGCTGTTCAGCAGCGCTTCGAACCGGCGATGCAGGCCGCGGCCATCGCTGCCATCGCCATGGCCGACCAGCTGCCGGACATTGCGCGGCGGCGGCAGGGTTGCGAGCAGCAGCGAGATCATCACGCAGCCGGTCGGGATCAGCCAGACTGCCCACATGCCGCAGAAGATCGCGTGGCGCACCATCGCCGGAATCGGTGCGGCGATGACCACGACGATGCCGAGGATGTCGGTGCAGATGCCGAGCACGCTGGGCGCCATCATCACGCTCATCGTGATCTCCGCCGCCTTGCTGCGGTCGCCGACGTGCGCGTAAATCTCGTAGTAACGCTCGGTGAACTGCACGGCGTGCGAGAACGAGCGCGCGGTCAGCAGCAGCGGAACGACCATCAGGAGCGGCTCGATCGAGATGTTGAGCCAGCCGACAAAGCCGAAGGCCCAGATCGCCGCGGTGACGCTGGTGATGATCGGCGTCAGCACGCCGACCAGATTGCGCATGTACAGGGCCAGCGCCAGCACCAGCGCGCCGATGGTGACCGCGAAGATGCCGACCATCTGCCATTCGTGGCGGTAGACCCAGCCGATCAGCGTCGGCTGGCCCGAGACGAAGACCTCGTGATGCTCGTCGCGCGCCGCAGTGGCGAGCTTCTGCACGTACTCGAAGGCTTCGCCGAATTCGATTCTTTGCTCGATGAAGGTCGCGAGGATGAGCGTGGAGCGATCATCCGGCGAGATCAGGAACACGCGCACGTTGGGTGCCTTGTCGACGCGTTGGCGGAAGTCCTCGATCTCCTCCGGCGAACTCGGCGGGTGATCGGACATCAACGGCCGCATGTCGATGCCGTACGGCGTGGCTTCCGAGTAGCGCGCCTTGGTCGTGGTGATCGACAGGATCTGCTCATGGTCGACGCCAGGGGCGAGGTCGATGTCGCGCGTGAATTTCCAGATCTTGCCGAGCGTCTCCACATTGTAGATGTCGCCATCAGTACGCCGGATCATCACCATCACGGTCAGCGGGCTGCCGAAGTTCGGATGCGCCTTGTAGACCTGCACGAACGGATCGTCGGTCGGCAGCAGATCGGAAAAAATCGTCCGCAATTGCACGCGCGGCAGGCCCGCAGCAAAGAACAGCGTGATCAGCCCGAACACCAGGAACGAGGTCCGCCGGTGCGCGAGCACCCAGCGCGCAAAGCGCAGTCGCAGTCCGTACACGAGCGCGCGGCCCTCCGGTTCGACGCGCGGCCGCTCAGGCCGCGCCGAGGCGCTGAATCGCCGCCTGCGTCAGATACCGGTCGTACAGGTTCGGATCGTTGGCGCCGCTGACATGCACCGTTTCGAGCGCACGAACCTGCTCGAAGCGCGTGACGCTGTTGGTCTGGATGTCCGAGGAGGTGACGTGCGCCCAGCTCCAGTAAGGATGCTTGCCGTCCATGACCTTCTTGCTGCCATTCTCGTAGAGCGAATAAGCGCCATCGAACGAGCGATACGGCTTGCCGTTGCGATCGTAGGTGACCATGCCGACCACCGCGCCATTGCGGGCATCGAACCAGACGCGCTTCTTGCCGATCGGCGCGCGCGGGAACTTGACCGGCTCGGCTTCGACGATGATCGCCTCCGGCACCAGTTCCACCGAAGCGTCCCAGAACGTCAGGCCCTTCGGACCGCCATGGGTCTTGTGCGCCCAGTTCGGATCGTCCGAAGCCCAGGCATCAGACAGGCCAGCGAGGAACGGCCCGCGGCCGACGATGCGGTAGTTGCCCCAAGTGTAGAGCGGATCGCCGGCGGCCCAGGCATCGGAGAGGAACAGCGTCAGACCCGGAACCAGCGGCTCGAAGCGCTGGTCGCTCGGGAACTGGCGCACGCGGCGGAACTCGGGCACGTAACCGTAGAGCAGCGGAAAGGTCGAGTGGTCGTAGCTCCAGACGTTGAGGAAGGACGTACCGCGGAACGACTGCGGCGTCAGGAAGAACACCGACTGGAAACGCAGTTTGTCCTTCTGCTCGTTCCAGTAGGGTTTCGGATCCATGCTGACGCGGCCGATCGGCGACATCTCGGCCCAGCCGGCCGAGTAGTCGTAGCGGACACCGCCGCCCGAGTCGGTCGAATACAGCTTGATGGCGTAGAAGGAGGCGTCGTGCCGGCCCCAGCTCAGCGTCTGGGCGGCAAACATCTGGACGCCGTCTTTCGGATCGGGGAACGGGTTGCCGCCGATCCAGGGACCGCCGGTCGTGGTGTCGATGACGTTGCCGCGCGCATCGAACCCGGCCTTGCCGGAATTTTTCAGCGTCGCCTCGATGTATTCCCAGGGCGAGAGCTTCATGATGTCGGTCGTGGTCTTGACCAGCTTGAGCCGGCGGCCGTTCTTCAGGATCTGCTCGTAGCGCACCGGCTCGATCAGGTCCTTGACCAGCTCGACGTTGGCCGAGGTGATCATGTCGCCGGTCTTCAGCTTGCCCTGGGTGTAGTTCTCGATCGAGAGCAGTTCCTCGGGGTAAGCCTTGCTGATATCGCCGGTCGCCGCGATCGCGTCCGCGAGCGGCATCAGCACGCCGGTGCCGAGCACGCCGCGGGCGGCGTCGGCGAGAAATTTGCGGCGCGAATAGCCGCGGTCGAAACGCATCGTGTGCATCGAGAATCTCCGTGGCAGAAACTTCGCTCCGGGCGGCGGTCGGAGGGCCGGACATCGCTCCAGGCACGGCGCGGTCGCGACTCGCTTGGACAGTACACGGTTTCGCTGATGGAACGCTTGCTTACCAACCGCCAGTCCGGGCCAATGCGGCCATACTGTGCTCCGTCTCGCATCCCAGCGCCCATTGATCCCGCCCATGATCCGACTTCTCGCTGCCGGTCTGCTTTCCTGTCTGGTTTCGCTGAGTGTCGCGGCCGCCGCTCCGCCAACCGTCCTGATTCACGGCATTCCGCATCAGGCGCTCTTCGACCTCGCCTTCGACGGCGCACAGGGGATCGCCGTGGGTGCCGGCGGCCAGATCCTGCGCTCAGGCGATGCCGGCAAAACCTGGGCGGCCGACCGTTCGCCGATCACGCTCGGCCTGCTCGGCGTCGCGCTGCGCGGAGGGCACAGCATCGCGGTCGGCCAGACCGGTTCGGTCCTCGTGCGCAACGGTGCTGAGCCCTGGCGTGAAGTGAAAGTCGACAACGCCGAGCGGCTGCTGTCCGTCGACCTGAACGCGAGCGGGCTGGCGGTTGCGGTCGGCTCCTTCGGCACGGTGCTGAAATCCACCGATTACGGAGAAACCTGGACCAGCATCGCGCCCGACTGGCCCCGCTATTTCGTCGCCGAGAAAGACACGCTGGGCGAGGGCTTCAGCCCGCACGTCTACGGCGTCTCGGTCAGCGACAGCGGCCGTGTGCTGATCGTCGGTGAGCTGTCGATGATTCTCGCGCGCGCGCCCGGCGGCAGTGCCTGGACACTCGTGCATCGCGGCACCCTCGTCGATGGCCGTCCCGATCCCTCACTGTTCAACATCAAGCTGCGCGGGGACGGCAGCGGCTTCGCAGTCGGCCAGGCCGGCGCCGTCCTGCGCACGCGCGACGACGGCGCAAGCTGGACCCGACTCGACTCCGGTTCGCCGGCGATCCTGCTCGGCATCGAAGCCGGAGGCAGCGGCCATGTGCTCGTGACCGGCATCCGCGAAGTCATCGTCAGCGACAACGACGGCGACAGCTGGACACCGATCCACGCGCCGGATATCAAGAGCGGCTGGTACAGCGCAGTGGCGAAGCCGGCTGGCGCGCCGTATGCGCTGGCGGTCGGCCACGCCGGCACCATCCTCAGCATTCCCGATTAGCAATCCATGTCCGACCGCCTGCATCGAAATTCCCTCGGCGACCTGCTGCCACGCACGGCGGCGCGCGAACCGGACCGCATCGCACTCGTCTATCGCGATCGGCGCGAGACCTACGCGCAGTTGAACGACAGCGTGAACCGCACGGCCAACGCACTCGCCGCGCGCGGGCTCAGGAAAGGCGAGCGCCTCGCGATCCTGTCGCGCAACAACCGCGCCTTCGTCGTCGTGCTGCTCGCGGCGGCGCGGCTCGGCGCCATCCTCGTGCCGATCAATTTCATGCTCAATGCCGGCGAGGTCGCCTACATCCTCGAACACTCGGGTGCGACCGCCATGGTGGTCGAAGGCGCGCTCGTCGCCACCGCCGAGACTGCAATCGCTCAGGCAGCCCTGCCGATACGCCTGCGCGGCGTGATCGAGGAACCTGACGCCGCGGCAGCCGCAGGCTGGGAGACCGTCACGGCCTGGATGGCGCATGACGATGCGCGCGAGCCGATGGTGGCGATCGCCGACGACGATCCGCTGCAACTGCTCTACACCAGTGGCACCGAATCGAGGCCCAAGGGCGCGATGCTGGCGAGCCGGCAGTTCATTGCGCAGTACCAGAGCATCATCGTCGATGGCGAATTCAGCAGCGATGACATCGAAATCCATTCGCTGCCGCTCTACCACTGCGCGCAGCTGCACGTCTTCCTGCTGCCCGACCTCGTGCTCGGCGCGACCAGCATCCTGCTGCCGGCGCCCGACCCGGCGATTCTGCTCGCGACGATCGAGCGCGAGCGCGCCACCAAGCTGTTCTGTCCGCCGACGATCTGGATCGCGCTGTTGCGCCATCCGGATTTCGCGACGCGCGACCTGTCCTCGCTGAAGAAGGGCTATTACGGCGCGTCGATCATGCCGATGGAAGTCATCAAGGAACTCAGCGCGCGGCTGCCGCAGGTGCGGCTGTACAACTGCTACGGCCAGACCGAGATGACGCCGATGGCGACCATCCTCAAACCCGACGACCAGCTGCGCAAACTCGGCTCTGCCGGGCGCGCCTGCATCAACGTCGAGACGCGCGTGGTCGACGACGAGGACCGGCCGCTGCCGGCCGGCGAGGTCGGTGAAATCGTCCATCGCGGGCCGCATGTCATGCTCGGCTACTGGAACGATCCCGTGAAGACCGCCGAGGCCTTCCGCAACGGCTGGTTCCACAGCGGCGATCTCGGCCGCATGGACGACGAAGGCTTTCTCTATGTCGTCGACCGCAAGAAGGACATGATCAAGACCGGCGGCGAGAACGTCGCGAGCCGCGAGGTCGAGGAAGTAATCTACCAGCATCCGGCAGTTGCGGAAGTTGCCGTGTTTGGCATTCCGCATCCGCGCTGGATCGAGGCGGTGATGGCGGTGATCGTCTGCAAGAACGGCAGCAACGTGACGGTCGAAGAACTGACGCTGTTCTGTCGCGAACGGCTCGCTGGCTACAAGGCGCCGAAGCATTTCGTGCTGGCCGAGCAGTTACCGAAGAATGCCAGCGGCAAGATCCTGAAACGTGAACTGCGGCAGGCGCATATCGAACGAGCTTCAGCCATCTGATGCAACTTAAAACGGGGAGCGAAAAATGATCATGAGCGGCGGATGTCTTTGCGGAAAACTGCGCTACCGGATCGAAGGCGAGCCGCTGTTCACGGCGATCTGCCATTGCCGGCACTGTCAGAAGCAGTCGGGCTCGGCGTTCTCGGTCGTCGTCGGCGTGCCGCCGGCCAGTCTGACGATCACCGGTATCTCGAAGGTTTACGCCGATGTCGGCGAATCCGGCCAGCCGGTGGGTCGGCGCTTCTGCCCCGAGTGCGGCTCGCCGGTCACGACCGAAGTCGCGGCGATGCCGGACTTCGTCGCGGTCAAGGCCGGCACGCTCGACGAGCCGGCCAGCCTCAAGCCCGGCATGCACATCTGGTGCGACCACGCGCTGCCCTGGGTGCAGCTCGACGCCAGTCTGCCGCAGATGCCGCGCAATCCCGGTTGATGCTGGAATCATACCTTGGAAGGCCGCTGCCCTATCCCTCCGGGTAAGGGGCTTCCCACATTCAGGCGACCTCGGCTTGCCTGGGCCTTGCCGCTGCTCGCGAGCTGGAAGCCCTCGTAGCCCTTCGCGACGATCTCCTCGCACTTCTTCACATAGACGTTGAAGCCGAGATACGGCATGAACACGCGCGGCTTGCCCGGCACGTTGGAGCCGAGGTACCAGGAGTTGCACTGCGGGTAGAGCGTGGCGCCGGCCACGGCGTTGACGTGCTCGACCCAGTCGTTCTCGGCCTCGAGCTGCGGCTCGATCAGCGTCGCGCCGGTCTTCTGCATGTGGCTGATCGCGTCGGCGATGAAGTTCACATGCTGCTCGATCGACGGCAGCATGTTGGTCAGCACCGAGGGGCTGCCCGGCCCGGTGACGAAGAACAGGTTCGGAAACTCGACGGTGCTCACGCCGAGATAGGTGCGCGGGCCGGCGGCCCATTTCTTGCGCAGGTGCAGGCCCTTCTTGCCCTTGATGTCGACCGCCAGCAGCGGGCCGGTCATCGCGTCGAAGCCGGTCGCGAAGACCAGTTCGTCGACCGGGTATTCCTTGCCGCCGACCGAGACACCGTTCGGCGTCACGTGGTCGATCGCGATTTCGCTGACATCGACCAGCTTCACGTTCGGCCGGTTGAAGGTCTCGAAGTAGCCGGTGTCGCTGCACAGGCGCTTGCAGCCGACGACGGCGTTCTTCGGCGTCAGCATGTCGGCGATCGCCGGATCCTTGACGACGCCGCGAATCTTGTCACGGATGAAATCGGCGGCCGTGGCATTGGCCTTGAGATCGAACATCAGGTCGCCGAAGGCGGCGAGGAAATGCAGTCCGCCGAGACGGCCCCAACGGTCTTCGTACTGTTTTTTCAGTTCCTCGGCCGTGGCGCCGAGCGCGGGCGACCAGTTGTAGTGGAAGTTGGCGCCGAAGGGTGTGTCGGCATTCTGCTTGCGGAAATTCGCGTAGTCGGCCTTGACCGCCGCGCGTTCCACTTCGGTCAGGGGCCGGTTGCCGGCCGGCACCGAGAAATTCGGCGTGCGCTGGAACACGGTCAGGTGCTCGGCCTGCTCGGCGATGTGCGGAATCGCCTGGATCGCCGAGGAGCCGGTGCCGATCACGGCGACGCGCTTGCCGCTGAAATCCACGCCTTCGTGCGGCCAGTCGCCGGTGTGGTAGACCTTGCCCTCGAACGAATCCAGGCCCTTGAACTGCGGCTTGTTGGCGACCGACAACACGCCGGTAGCCATCACGAAATAGGGTGCGCGGAAACGCTCGCCGCCATCGGTCTCGACGGTCCAGAAATGGGTCGTCTCGTCGAATTCGGCGGTGATGACTTTCGTGTTGAACTGGATGTCCGCACGAAGCTTGAAACGATCAGCGACGTGGTTGATATAGCGCAGGATGTCCGGCTGCGCCGAATAGCGCTCGGGCCAGACCCATTCCTGCTGGAGTTCGTCGGAGAACTGGTACGAATACTCCATGCTCTCGATATCGCAACGCGCACCGGGATAACGGTTCCAGTACCAGGTGCCGCCGACCCCGCCGCCGCGCTCGAACGCACGGACCTTCAGGCCCAGTCCACGCAGCCGGTGCAGCATGTACATGCCGGCGAAACCGGCGCCGACGACCACGGCATCCAGTTCTTTCACCGGCGTCTTGCTTGCGTCAACCATAATGGGCCTCCAGGGGGCGCCGCGTGGGGAACGTGTTCGTTCGTCGCATAATCGGGAGCCCCAGGTTTCTCACGTCTCGAAATAGCGGCGATCCCAGGCAGGCTGGTTCAATATGCCCGAGGCACCCCTGAAAGCGTCCACCCGGTCGGGTAGGGGTGGGCCATTGGCACGGAGGAATAGTGAGATGAGCGGCCCCCTGTCGATCGCAAAGACCCAGGTCGAGGTCTACAGCCACAAGCTGTTCGCGCCGACCGGCTACCCCGGTGCGATCGAACGCACCCACATTCTGCAGCGCGTCCTGCAGCAGCACGGCGCGCGCGTCGTGATCCTGCAGGCGCCAGCCGGGCACGGCAAGACCACGGCCTTGCAGCAGCTCAAGTCGCTCTGCGAGACCGACGGTTACGTCACCGCGTGGCTGACTTTCGACGAGGCCGACAACGACCCGCGTCGTTTCTCGGTGCACCTTCAGGCCCTGATCGCCTCGCTGATCGGCGCCGATCCCGCCGCCGCGCCGCCCGACGACCATGAGGAACTGATCGGCCCCAGACAGCGCTCGCGGTCCGACTGGGTTATCGACCAACTGCTCAAGCTCGGCCGCCCGGTCGGCCTGTTTCTCGACGAATTCCAGGTGCTGGTCAATCCCTCGGTGCTGGCGTTCTGCCGCGATTTCTTCGAGCACATTCCGGCCAATGCGCGCGTGTTCGTCGGCTCCCGCTCGGTGCCCGACATTGGCCTGGCCCGGCTGCTCGTCAACAACCAGGCGATGCTGCTGCGCGCCGAGGACCTGCGCTTCTCGCGCCGCGAGGTCGAGCAGTTCTTCGCGGCGGCGCAGGGCGTCGACATCAGCCGCGAGGAAGTCGAATCGGTCTATCTCCAGACCGAAGGCTGGCCGGCGGCGATCCAGCTGTTCCGGCTCGGTCTGGCCAATCCGGAAGTGCGCCGCTCGCTCGCCGATTTCGCCAGCAGCCGGCCGCGCGAGCTGACCGAATACCTGGCCGACAGCGTGCTCTCGCTGCAGGCGCCGCGCGTGCAGGAGTTCCTGCTGCGCACCGCGCTGCTCGGGCGCCTCAACGCCTCGCTCTGCGATGCCGTGACCGGCTGGCAGCATTCGCAGGAACTGCTGCTGTGGCTCGAACGCTCGGGCCTGTTCCTGCGCAGCCTCGATGTCGAACTGCGCTGGTTCAAATATCACGGCCTGTTCTCGTCGTTCCTCGCCGACCAGCTGCGCGCCGGCTCGGCCGACATCGTCAGCGAAGTCCATGAACGCGCCTCGTGCTGGTATCTCGAAAACCAGCTGTACGAGGAAGCCGCGCACCACGCGATCGCGGGCGGCAATTTCGCGCGCGCGGTCGAGGCGCTGAACCTCTGGTCGTCGAGTCTCGTGTCCCTGGGACACCTGATGACCGTGGAGCGCTGGTTCAATCGCATCCCGCTGGCCGAGATCGCGCGCTGCGACGAGCTGCTCGTGAAGGCGGCTTATGCGCTGACTTTCCTGCATCGCCAGACCGGGCTGCGGCCGGTGGAGGAATTGCTCGACGCCCTGAGCCGACGTTACGACGGCGTGACGCCCGGAAACCCCGACATCGCGCTGGCAATGGCCGCGATGTCGCGCGACCACACTGCGCAGGCGTTCTCGATCATCGACCGCGTGGAGGTCCGCAACCGCGATGTCTGCGGCTTCGGCGCCTTCGAATTCGGCGCCGCCGCGAACATGCTCGGCTACCGCGCGATCACCAGCGGCGACTTCGACGAAGGCCGCGAATACCTGGCACTGGCGCGGTTCTACAGCGACCGTGGCCAGGCTACGTTCAGCCGCGGCTATTCAGTCGCGCTGGTCGGCGTCAGCTTTCTGCTCCAGGGGCATCTCGACGAGGCGCTCGAACGCTTCCGCGCGGGCATGGCCGAGCACCAGTCGGAGATCGACAAATCCTTCGCTTCGGCAGCACTCGCCTCCTGTTACGCCTGGGCGCTGTACGAAGCCGACGATTTCGACACCCTCGAAGCCCTGTTCTGCCAGCATCACGAGGCGATTGCCGAATCGGCGATGCCTGATTTCGCGATGGTCTCGTATCTCGCGATGGCGCGGATGTTCGATGCCAGCGGCAGACCCGGCAAGGCCACCGAAGTGCTCGACGAGGCCGAGACGATCTGCCGCGCGAACAACTGGACGCAGCTGTTGCGCGTGCTCGGCTGGGAGCGTGCGCGCCGCGCCGCGCTGGCCGGCGATCTGCCGCGCGCCGTGAAGATTTTAGCGGGGCTCGACCGGGGTGCTGCTGCCGAGGCGAGAGATTGGCTGCCGTTCACCGAGGAAATGGCCGGTCAATCGCTGTGCCGCATCCGCATCCTCATCGACAGTGGCGAACTGGCCGAGGCCTCGGGTCTGCTCGCCGCCGCGCTGACTGCCGCCGCCGGTCGCAGCTATCGGCAAATCAAGCTGCTCGTGCTCGAAGCGCTGCTGCAACGCCGGAAGGGCCAGCACAACGCCGCCCATCGTGCGCTGCGCAAGGCGCTGCAACTGGCCGAGCAGGGCGGTTATCTGCGGCTTCTGCTCGACGAAGGTGCGGAGATCGTCACGATGTTGCAGGCGGAGCTCCAAGCCTTGCCCGACGCCGCCGCCGGGCCGGGCCGGGCGTTCGTCGAGCAGCTGCTCCTGGCGGCCGGCGTCAGCGGTACCGCGCCGACGCAGCCCGAGCCGCGCACGATCGATGCGCTGACCGAGCGCGAAAAGGAAATTCTCATGTTCCTTGCCAATGGCGTCTCCAACCGGGAAATGGCGCAGCGGATTTTCGTTTCGGAAAACACCATCAAGTTCCACCTCAAGAACATCTATTCCAAGCTCGGTGTCGGCAGCCGTGTACAAGCGATCACTGCGGGACGCCAGATCGGCTTGATCGGCTGAGCAGCGAGGACAGGCGCCGAACCGCAAGCCGAACCCGAGGGTCGTCCCTCTATCGCTGCGGGAGTCGCACTAATTGCAGGTCTTGCCCGCGTCTCACTACGGTGGAGAAGGATCGGCGCCGCGCCGATCACCGGAGATTCGGAATGACCTGTGTCGTCGGGCGCGCCCCGTGAATATTGCGCATCTGCTGGCCCGCACCGCGCGCTGCGCCGGCGCGCGGCCGGCGCTTTACCACGGCGAAGAGTTGCTCTGCGACTACCGCGCGCTCGCGCGGCGTGCGGCCGGTATCGGTGGCTGGCTGCGCAACGAACTGAAGCTCACGCCAGGTGCGCGCGTCGCGCTGTTCATGACCAACACGCCGGAATACCTCGAATGCTTTTACGGCATCTGGAACGCCGGCCTCGTCGTCGTGCCGATCAATGCCAAGCTGCATGCGCGCGAAGCCGAGTACATCGTCCGCGACTCGGGTGCTGCCGTATTGTTCTGCACCGACGATCTGCTGCCGGGCATGCTGCCGCTGCGCGCGGGGTTACCGCAGCTGAAGCGCGTACTGGTGCCGGGCACGGCGGATTACCTGCGTTGCCGCGAGTCGGCCGCCATCGACATCGTGCCGCGCGGTGCTGAGGATCTCGCCTGGCTGTTCTACACCTCAGGCACCACCGGCCGGCCCAAGGGCGTGATGCTGAGCCATCGCAATCTGCAGACGATGATCGCCTGCGGCGCGATCGACGTCGACGTGCCGCAGCCGGACGATTGCATCCTGTATGCGGCACCGATGTCGCATGCCTCCGGCATGGGCAATTTCTCGCATGTGATCGCGGGGGCGAAGCACATCGTGCCGCGCTCCGGCGGTTTCGAGCCGGCGGAGATGCTGTCCCTCGCCGCATATCACGGCGGTGCCTTCCTGTTCGCCGCACCGACGATGGTCAAGCGCCTGGTCGACCACGTCGAAGCCAGTGGCGCCGCGACCGAGGGCTTCCGGCGGATTCTGTACGGTGGCGGGCCGATGTATCTCGAAGACATCCGCCAGGCGTTGCGCGTCATGGGCGACCGCTTCGTGCAGATTTTCGGACAGGGCGAGACGCCGATGACGATCACTGTGCTGACGGTGCAGCAACTGGCCGATCGCCGGCATCCGCGTTATCTCCAGCGCATCGCCTCGGTCGGTGTCGCGCAGGCGCTGGTCGAAGTGCGCGTCACCGATGACGCAGGGCGCAGCCTGCCCTGTGGCGAGGTCGGCGAAGTGCTGGTGCGCGGCGACACCGTCATGCAGGGCTACTGGAACAATCCCGAAGCCACCGCAAAGGCCGTGCGCGACGGCTGGCTCTACACCGGCGACATGGGCGAGATGGACGAGGACGGTTTTCTTACGCTCAAGGACCGTTCGAAGGACATGATTATCAGCGGCGGCTCCAACATCTATCCGCGCGAGATCGAGGAAGTGTTGCTCCGGCATCCGGGCGTGCACGAGGTCTCGGTGATCGGCCGCCGGCACGAGGAATGGGGCGAGGAGGTCGTTGCTTTCGTGGTCGCGCGGCCCGGTGCAAATGTTGGTGCGGCCGAACTCGATGCGCTCTGTCTCGAACACATCGCGCGCTTCAAGCGGCCCCGGCAGTACCGCTTCGTCGCCGCGCTGCCGAAGAGCAACTACGGCAAGGTGCTGAAAACGACTTTGCGTGAGCTGCTTCAGCGCGAGCCGGACGCCGCGCCTGCGGAAGGCTGATCGCGGCTCGATCCGGGCGGACGCCACCCGAACGGGTGGCGCATGACCGGCATGGAACGCCGACCCTGCAAGGAAATCATGAGCGGGCCGCACGACCGGCCAGCCGGGCGGAGGAGAGGGTGGGCAGAGCGATGCAGCGTCCAGCGGTGGTCGTGAGAGGCGCTCCTGTGGTCGGCGTGCCTGAGATTCCGTCAGCAAAGGAACGCCTCGAAGACCCGTTACCCGGTACGCCCGAGGGCTTGACCGAACACCAGCTCATCTTCGACAACGCCTTCGTCGGCATCTGCTATACCCGCGATCGCGTGGTCCAGCGTTGCAACCGCCGTTTCGAGGAAATGTTCGGCTACGGTCCGGGCGAACTCAACGGCCATTGCGTCCGTAAGCTTTACCCGAGCGAGCAGGACTACGAGTTGCAGGGCCACAAGGGCTACGACTACTTCGAGTCGCACGAGACCTACTCCAACGAACGCCAGATGCGGCTCAAGAACGGCGAACTGTTCTGGTGCCAGGTCTCGGGCAAGACGCTGCACCCGCTGCACCCGTTCCAGAGCTGCGTCTGGATCTTCCAGGACATTTCCGAACGCAAGGCCGCCGAGGAAGCCTTGCAGCTTGCCAACGAGCGCCTCGAGCAGCGCGTGCAGGAACGCACGGCCGATCTGCGCCGCGCCGTTGATGCGCTCCGCGAGCAGATGCGCATCCGCGAGCAGGCTGAAGAAGCGTTGCTCGCGAGCAACGAAAAGTATCGCGCGCTGTTCCAGACCTTCCCGATCGGCATCTCGATCACCGACGACCAGGGCGAGGTCATCGAGATCAACAAGGCGCAGAGCCGCATCAGCTCGCTCGCGAGCATGGCCAAGCTGACGCGCGATCTCGAACTCAACCGGCCGAGCGCGGCGCTGATCCACCCCGACGGCCGGCCGATGACGCAGGACGAGTTGCCGAGTACGCGCGCGCTGCGCGAACAGCGGGTGATCGCCGATGTCGAGCTCGGCGTGCGCTATGCCAGCAGCGCGCGCGTGCGCTGGTTCAGCGTCACTGCGGCGCCGATTCCGGTGAAAGGCTACGGCGCCGTCGTCGCCTATACCGAGACCACGCATCGTCGTCGGCTCGAAGAAAAAGAGCGGGTGCACCAGACCGATCTCGCGCGCGTGTCGCGCCTCAACACCATGGGCGAGATGGCCGGCGCGCTCGCGCACGAACTCGGCCAGCCGCTCAGCGCCACGCTGAACTACCTGCATGGCTGCCAGCTGCGTTTGCAGTCCGACGACTTCGCACCGGAGCTGTTCGAATCCGCCCTGTCACAGGCGATCTTCCACGCCGAACAGGCCGGCAGCATCGTCCGCCACATCCGCAGCTTCGTGCGCCGCCACGAGCCGGAGACGGTTGCCACGCCGCTCAATGAACTGATCGAACAGATGGTCGGCCTGTTCGGCTTCGAGCGCCGCGAGCTTGCCGTGCGGCTGAAGCTGGATCTCGCGCCGGAGCAGCCGGTGGTGCTGGTCGATCCACTGGAAATCCAGCAGGTCATGGTCAATCTGGTCAAGAACGCGCTCGAAGCCATGGCGGACACGCCGACCGACCAGCGCTGGCTGGAAATCGAATCGCGGCTGCGTGGCGACGGCCGCGTGACCGTCACCGTTTCGGATCGCGGGCCCGGCGTCGCCAGGAAAAACCTGACGCAGATCTTCAACGCCTTCCACACGACCAAGCGCAACGGCATCGGCCTCGGTCTGGCGATCTGCCGGTCGATCATCGAATCGCACGAGGGCAAGCTCAACGTCAGCCGCAATGTCCACGGCGGCGCCTGCTTCGCCTTCGACCTCAGTCTGGCCCCGTCATGAAAAAGACTGACGAAGCGATCGGTTTCTTGCCGACGGTATTCGTCGTCGATGATGAGGAATCGGTGCGCAATTCCCTGCGCTTCCTGCTCGAATCGATCCGGCTCAACGTGGAAACCTTCAACTCCGCCGAGGCCTTTCTCGCTGCCGTGAAACCGGGTCGGCGCGGCTGTCTCGTGCTCGACGTGCGCATGCCCGGCATGAGCGGCCCGGAGCTCATGGACCAGCTCAACCACAGCGCGCTGCGCCTGCCGATCCTGTTCCTGTCCGCACACGGCGACGTGCCGCTGGCGGTGCGCGCGATCAAGGGCGGCGCGGTGGATTTTTTGCAGAAGCCCTACAACAACCAGCAGTTTCTGGAGCGTATCCATCAGGCGCTGCAACAGGACGAGCGTAACCGCAGCCATCGCCAGCGCGAGGTCGATCTGTCTGCGCGGCTCGAAGGCCTGACCGCGCGTGAACGCGAAATTCTCGATCAGGTGGTTGCCGGCCAGAGCAACAAGGAAATCGGGCGCACGCTCGGCATCAGCTACAAGACCGTCGAAGCCCATCGCGGGCGGCTGATGCACAAGATGGAGGCGGCTTCGTTTGCCGAACTCCTGCAGATGATGCTGACCCGCAGCGAAAACGCCTGACCGTTCGAGCGCGATTCCTAGGGCCTGTTCCCATTCAGTGGGTCGCTGCGGCGGAGGTCATTTTTGCCCAGTGCCACGAACGAGGAGGATGCCCGCGACACGGTGCCCGGAACGGTG
>JAYWBB010000037.1:0-20251 GCA_043781855.1 Nevskia sp.
ATCCTTCCAGTCGAAACCTTCAGCCGCCGCAGCACGCTGGAGTTCGAGCGCGTCGGCGAAAGGGTCGCTCATGCCTGGAGTATCCGCTGCCGCAGGTTCCAGAGAATTCCGGCCGTCGCACCCCAGATCGTGTAGTCGCCGTAGCGCAACTGGTGAAACGGCACATTGATGCCGTCCCGGCGCAGGGCTTTGCGCTCGAACCGATTCTCGTCGATGACGTGTCCCAGCGGCACCTCGAAGACTTCGGCAACCTCGGCCGGATCGGTCAGCAGCGCGAAGTCGGCCTCGATGACGCCGACCACCGGAGTGATGACATAGCCGGTCAGCGTCGGATGATCGTCGAGATAGCCGAGCAGCTCCACGGTCGACGGCGGCAGGCCCACTTCTTCCTCGGCCTCGCGCAGCGCCGCCGCGGCCAGGCTGGCGTCGTCCTCGTCGCGACGGCCGCCCGGAAAACTGATCTGCCCTTTGTGCGTGCGCAGCGTTTCGGCGCGGCGCGTCAGCAACACCGTATAGCCTGAGTCACGCCGGATGATCGGCACCAGCACTGCCGCCTGTTTCAGCTTGGCAACCGCTTTCGGCGTGATGAAGCGTCCGAGCTTGAGCGGCAGGTCCATCTTTGCGATCGGGCGCGGCGACTCGGCGCTGCCCGACAGCGCCCGCCGCAACCGCGCCAGCGCGTCAAGGCTCAAGCGTGCAATCCAAGCGCAAGGTCCGCCATGATGTCCTCGACATCCTCGAGACCGACCGCGACGCGCACCAGGCCTTCGGTGACGCCGGCCAGCCGCCGCGCTTCCGCCGAAATGCGGCCATGCGTGGTCGTCGCCGGATGGGTGATGGTCGTCCGCGTGTCGCCGAGATTCGCGGTAATCGACAACATCTTCACCGCATCAATGACGCGCCAGGCACCTTTGCGACCACCCGCTACTTCGAACGAGACGATGCCACCGAACGCCTTCTGTTGCCGCTTCGCAAGCTGGTGTTGCGGATGATCGGCCAGGCCGGGATAGAAAACGCGCTCGATGCTCGGCTGCCCGCGCAGCCATTCGGCCAGCTTTTGCGCCGCCGCGCAGTGCGCGTGCATGCGCAGACTCAGCGTTTCCAGGCCCTTGAGGAAGACCCAGGCATTGAACGGACTCATGCTCGGGCCGGCCGTACGCAGGAACGCGAACACGTCCTTGCCGACGCGCTGGGCGTCGCCGACTACCGCGCCGCCCATGCAGCGGCCCTGCCCGTCCAGATACTTCGTCGCCGAATGTACGACCAGATCGGCGCCGAGCTTCAGCGGCTGCTGCAACACCGGCGACAAAAAGCAGTTGTCGACGCAAAGCAGCGCGTTGGCACCATGCGCGATCTCGGCCAGCGCACGGATATCGGCAATCTCGGTCAGCGGATTATTCGGCGTCTCGACGAAGAACAGCCGCGTGTTCGGCCGCAACGCCGCACCCCAGGCCGGCAGATCGCTGGGGTCGACGAACGTCGTATCGACACCGAATTTGCCGAGCACATTGTTGAACAGGTTGATGGTCGTGCCGAACAGTGTCCGCGACGCGACGATGTGATCGCCGGCCTTCAAGAGCGCCATGCACATCGCGAGGATCGCCGACATGCCGCTCGCCGTCGCCACGCAGGCATCGCCGCCTTCCATCGCCGCGAGGCGCTGCTCGAAAGCGCGAACGGTGGGATTGGTGAAGCGCGAATAGACGTTGCCCGGCTCCTCGCCGGCGAACACGGCGGCCGCCTGTGCGGCGCTCGTGTAGACGAACGAGGACGTCAGATGAATCGCCGCCGAATGTTCGCGCTCGCCGGTTCGCGGCTCGGCCGCGCGCACGCCGAGTGTTGCGCTGCCCCAATCGTTGAAATCGTTCATGACCGTGGTTTTCTGCGGGGAATCCTGGCGGTGTGGCCAGCCGGTCAAGTTTAGCGAAATGCGCAGACCCTGCCGCGCACTTGATGCGCCCCCGGTCGGCCATGGCCCCAGGGCGGCGCAGTCTGCTCAAGCGAGGCCGAGCTTCTCCGCAGCCATCGCAGTCCCCTTTACGCGTGCCGCAATCTTCCGGAACGCGATATCCCGGGCGAGATCCGGCGAGCCGTGCTTCGGCTTCACGTCGATGCTGAACGGCGAGAAGCCGCAGTCGTCGGTCGAGCCGAGACGTTCTTTCGGAATGTACCTGGCGGCGGTCACCAGATCGTCGCAAACCTGCTCCGGCGTCTCGACCGTCGGGCTCAGCGGATTGATCACGCCGATGAAGCAGCCCTGCGGAACGCCGTTCGCGTTCCCGCGGCTATGCTGGCCGATCAATTTGTAGACGCGCTCCTTGTCCTTCTCGCTGGCCAGCTGGATCAGGAAGTAACCAGCGTTCATCTTGAACATGCTCGGCAGCAGTTCGGCGTAGTCGACATCGCCGCTGTGGGTGGAATCGCAGTCGCCACCGGGGCAGGTGTGAATGCCGATGTTCTTGCGCTCCGCCGCCGAGAAGCGGTCGATCACGCGGTTATTCAGTTCGATGAAGCTGTCGAGCATCTTGCGGCCCGTCCAGGGATTCTTCGGATCATTCCTGCAGGCCAGCCGACCTTCGGTGAAGTCGATCGAAACGCGCTTGGCGCCGGCGGCAAAACACTGGCGGATGTCCTTCTCGCACTCATTGCACAGGTCCGTCAGAAACTGCTCGCGCGAATAGCCGTCGAGCTTGCCGTCGAGCGGATAAAGCAGAGACAGCATGGAGGGCGCGATCACTGCCTGCTTCAGGGGTTTCGTCGCCATCTTCATGGCTTCCGTCACATACTCGGACGCAAAGGTCTTGTACTTGAACGGCCCGCCGGTCAAGCGCGGCAGTTGCCGGTGATGGCCGTCGGTGAAAATCGCGAAGTACTGGCCGTCACCGGCAAGATTCGGCGCGAGGCCGGTTCCTGCCAGCGTGTCGACGATGGGATAGGTGGCGAAGCTCGATGCGCGCTGCTCGCCGTCGGACACGAATGGGGCGCCGGTTGCTTCCATGCGCTTGATCGAGTCGAGGCAGGCAGCATCCTGTTCACGCTTCAACTCCTCCCTGGTGACCTTGCCGGCATCGTAGCCGGCAATCGCGGCCTGAAGTTTGACGGGGCGCGGGAGTGATCCGACATTCTCGGTGGGTAATGGCATTTCTGTTCTCCTCGTAGCTTAACTACTGGTCCAGAGCAATCGCACCGGCTTGTTGGCCGTCATGTCGACCAAGGCTGTACCCCGCTCGAAGACTGCATTCACTCGCATTATTTTGTCGAGCTTAGCGTTAGCAGCGTGCGCGGATCGTTTTGTCCTTTGCACAGTCCGTGTCTCTCCGCTCGGACTTATGAAGCGGCGAAGAACCAGCAAAAATTTCGCCATGCCGGCGAGACTGGTCCCGGCAGGCTTGAGGCGGGAGGTGGTATGCAGTGCGCACTGCTTCAAAACCGGCGAGGTTGTGGATTGATGCGTGGCGAACACCCCTTCGCCCCTTCAGGCGTCAGAGACAAGGTATCGGCAAAGCGTCCACAATACTGCGCGCTTCAGCTGCGGCGCTCATTCAACCCTGGAGACACACGATGAAAACATTGATTGCGGTCGTTGCGTTGGCCGCCGGATTTGCGGTTTCTGCGGCGTACGCACAACTTCCGGCAGGCGCACCGGCGGGCTCGACCGGACTTTGCAAGGACGGCAGCTATTCCTCGAACGCAACCAAGCGAGGCGCTTGCGCCGGCCACAAAGGAGTCAAAGATTGGTTCGGCGATGGCGGAAAAACCGATTCTGCCGCCGCGCCGGCGGCCAGCCCGGCGCCGACTGCGGCGGCTCCGGTGTCGACGCCCGCGCCGGCGAAACCGGCTGCCGCCGCAACGACCGCGCCGACTGCACCCGCCGCAGGCGGCGGAAACGGCCAGGTTTGGGTGAACTCCAGTTCAAAGGTCTATCACTGCCCTGGCACCAAATTTTACGGAAAGACCAAGAGCGGCGCGTATATGACCGAAGCGGCCGCCAAGGCCGCAGGCAACCACGCCGACCACGGCAAAGCTTGCACGAAGTAAACATCGAGGCAGAGCGGCAGCGCGCGCTCGATACGTAAAAAACGATCGAGCGCGCGATTTGGCCGGGGAGTTGGGTCGCGACTCCGCGCGATTCGGTAGCTGAAGTCGATTGCGCGGCGCAATGCCGGGATTCCCTTGGCTTCATGGAGCTTTTCAGCATATTTTCTACGCCGACCGACGACGCCCCCTAACGCGCATTCTGCAAATCGATCACGACATTCCCCGCCCGCACCCGCCTCGCCTCTTTCGCTGCATCTGAGCGGAACAGCTCGAGCTGATTGAGATATTTGTCGTCGATGTCCTGCGTTACATATTCACCGGTGAACACGGAGCAGTCGAAGCGCTCGATCTTGGAGTGCTTGTGGCGCACGGCTTCGATGAGGTCTTCGAGGTCCTGGAAGATCAGGCGGTCGGCGCCGAGCAATTTTTCCAGTTCGGTATGCGTGCGGCCGTGCGCGACGAGTTCCGAGACCGTCGGCATGTCGATGCCGTAGACGTTCGGGAAGCGCACCGGCGGCGCGGCAGAGGCGAAGTAGACCTTGGCCGCACCGGAGTCGCGCGCCATCTGGATGATTTCCTGGCTGGTGGTGCCGCGCACGATGGAGTCGTCGACGAGCAGCACATTCTTGCCGCGGAATTCGAGATCAACCGGATTGAGCTTCTGGCGCACGCTCTTCTTGCGCTGCGCCTGCCCGGGCATGATGAAGGTGCGGCCGATGTAACGATTCTTGATGAAGCCTTCGCGGTAGTTCACGCCGAGCCGGGCGGCAAGCTCCGCACCGGCGACGCGCGAGGTGTCGGGAATCGGAATGACGACGTCGATGTCGTGATCCGGCCACTCGCGCAGAATCTTTTCGGCGAGCTTGATGCCCATGCGCAGGCGTGCCTTGTAGACGTAGATCTTGTCGATGACCGAATCGGGCCGCGCGAGGTACACGTGCTCGAAGATGCACGGCGAATAGATTGGATTCGCGGCGCACTGGCGCACGTGCAGCTTGCCGTCGAGCGTGATGTAGACGGCTTCGCCGGGCTGAATATCGGAAATCAGCTCGAAGCCGGCGGCGTCGAGCGCAACGGACTCCGAGGCGATCATGTAGTCGGTGCCGTAAGGCCCTTCACGGCGGCCGTAGACCACCGGGCGGATGCCGTAGGGATCGCGAAAACCGACGACGCCATAGCCGCTGATCATCGCCACACAGGCATAAGCGCCGCGCGCGCGGATGTGGACGCGGGACACCGCCTCGAAGACATCGCCCGGCGCGACGCGCAGTGCGCCGGTCATCATCAGCTCATGCGCGAAGACATTCAGCAGGACTTCGGAATCGGAATCGGTATTGAGATGCCGGCGGTCCTCGGCGAACAGTTCCTGCTTGAGCTGCTCGGCGTTGGTCAGGTTGCCGTTGTGCGAGAGCGAGATGCCGAATGGCGTATTGGTGTAAAACGGCTGCGCTTCGGCCGAAGTTGCACAGCCGGCGGTCGGATAGCGCACATGGCCGACGCCCATGTTGCCGCGCAGGCGGATCATGTACTCGTCCTTGTTGAACACGTCGCGCACGAGGCCGTTGTCCTTGTGCAGATAGAGCCGGTCGCCCTCGCTGGTGATGATGCCGGCGGCGTCCTGGCCGCGATGCTGGAGCATGGTCAGGCCATCGTAAATTTCCTGGTTGACCTGATTCTTCGCGACGATGCCGACGATACCGCACATGGGTTAGTGTCCTGTCCCGTAAGTTCTTTGATGAAGGCGGCTGGGGATTTTCGTGTCCAGCAAGTCGCGCCGACGAGCCATAGTTTTTCTATGGCGAGGAGAAGCAACGCAGTGGGGCGCGAAAAGACGCGCGTCAATCCCAATATTCGGCGCAAACCAATTTGCGCGACAGGACACTAGTGCTCCGCCTTCGATTTCGTGGTTTCCGGCTCCCGCGGCTTCAAATATGCGAGCCATTGTTCGGGAATCAAGCTGTGCAGATGGGCCGCCAGCGGCTCGAGCTGAGGCACGAGAACCGACTGTCGCCACCAGGCGTCCTGTTTCGCCGCACTGGCGCCGGCCAGCAGGACGACAGCCACGATGACGAACACGCCGCGAATCAGACCGAAGCCGGCGCCGAGCATGCGGTCGACGCCGCCGAGCCCGGCGCTCTTGACGAGCATCGAGACAACCCAGGCCAGGACGGCCCCCACGAGCAGCACAGAGAAGAAGACCAGCGCGTAAGCCGCCGCCGTGCGCACGGCCGGGGTCTGGATCGAGGACTGGAGTTTTTCGGCGAGGGCCGGGGCATAACGCAGCGTCACCGCAAACGCGAGCACCCACGCGGCAAGGCTCAAGGCTTCACGCACCAGCCCGCGCAAAACGCCGACCAACGCGGAAATCAGCACGATGCCAATGAAGACGTAATCCACCCAGATCATGCTGCGCGAGCGTCCTTCGGGGCACTTCGCGATTCTAACATTGCAGACGTGTTGCAGGCGGGCGGGCCGCAATATTTCCTCGTTCCGACCGGCGTGAAATTTCGTCTGCGCGGCGGGCTTCAAGAGCCTGCGACGGACTCATGGCGTACACTTCGATCCGAGTCCGGTCCCTTATTCAACATGCGCAAATCCTGTTTGTCTCTCGGCATTGCGGCCCTGGTCATGGTGGCTTCGCTGTCGCATGCGGAGCAGCCGGTCATCGACCTTCCGCAAATCGGAAATCCCGCCGATGTTGCCCTGTCGCCCAACGAAGAGAACCGCCTCGGCAAGGAGATAGCGGGCGAGTTGTACTTCTACAATTACGTCGTCGAAGATCCGGAGATCGAGGAATATCTGGCGACAGTGGGCTGGCGACTCGCAGCGAACGGCTCGGAATCGCCGCCGCCGTTCCATTTTCTCCTGATCGCCGATCCGCGCATCAATGCCTTTGCGCTGCCCGGCGCTTACATCGGTGTCAATGCCGGCCTGCTGCTCGCAACCGCGAACGAAAGCGAACTGGCCAGCGTCATGGCGCACGAAGAAGCGCATATCACGCAGCGCCACGCGGCACGCGGAGCCAACGATGGTCAGGTCGAGACGATCGCAACCTGGCTTGCGGTCATCGCCGCGATCATCGCCGGCTCGGCCAATCCGAACGTCGTGATCGGCGCGCTGGCGCTGGGTCAGGGCATCAACTACAACCGGCAGGTCAGCTACACACGCGGCAATGAGTTCGAGGCCGACCGCATCGGCATCCGGACACTCGCAGCCTCTGGATACGACCCGAACGGCATGGCCGGATTTTTCGCCAAGCTCGAACAGCAGACGCGGCTTTACGGCAATCGCCTGCCCGAAATCCTGCTGACCCACCCGGTCAACACAACGCGCATCGCCGAGGCGCAGGAACGCGCGGCGCAGTACCCGAAACGCGAGGTCAAGGACTCCCTGGACTTCCTGTTCATGCGCGCGCGCATCCGCGTGCTGCTTGCCGATTCGCCAAACGACGTCGTGGGTTTCTTCACCGGTGAGATCAACGCCGGCAACGACACGCCGGAGAACCGCTACGGTCTCGCCATGGCGCTTTCCCAGCTTGGCGAGAACGCGAAAGCGCAGGCCGCGCTGGCGCCCCTCATCGAAGCGAATCCGCGACAGGCGAATCTGAACCTGCTCCTGGCGCAAATCCTGATCGGCGCGAACAAGACTGCCGAGGGACTGGCGGCCTATGCGAAGACCCTGGCGATCGTGCCCCGGTATCCGCCCGCGATATTCGGCTATGCCGACGCACTGATCAATTCCGGGAAGCCCGATGAGGCCCGCAAGATTCTGCTGTCGCACGAGCAGGCGCTGGGGACCCGCATCGATACCTATCGCCTGCTCGCTGCGGCAGCGCGAGCCGGCGGAAAAACGGCTGAAGCGCAGTATCAACAGGGCATCTATTTCTTCGAACGCGGCGATATCCGTGGCGCCTTGCAGCAAATCAACGCCGGACTGCGGATCGCGAGCATCACGCCGGGCGACCGGGCGCGGCTGAGCGCCAAGCGCCAGGAACTTCTGGAATCGATACCGCGCGAGGATCTTCGGAAGCTTCAACGCGAACCAGGGTGAACCGTTGCGCTTGACGAGCATTGCTCGCCGCGACGGCGAACGTTTGGCCATCGTCGGCGCGGCCGAGCTTTCAGAACGAGGATGAAGCGGCGCGAGGGGTGGTCAGCACGCGGGTTCAAAAAAGAACCGCGGCACATGCCATTAATGCAGCACATGCCGTCAAGTGACGTCAAGTGCGAAAGAAGTCGCTCACGGCAGCAACCTACTTTCCCAAGGCCCGCAACCGCCCGCTCTCGACCAGCCAGCGATGGCAGTCTTCGAGCAGCCGGCCCAGCGGCAATGGCTCGTAGCCCAACTCGTCGACCGCCCGCTGGTTCTTGCAATAGAGATTGACCGACAGCAACTCGACGCCGTCGCGCGTGATATCCGGCTCACGCCGGAACACGACTGCGATCAGTTCTTCGGCGCGGGCGTAGAGCTTCAATGCCGACGATGGCAGCGGCAAAAAGCGTCGCCGTTTTCCGCGCAGCCGCGCGATCGCACGAACCAGTCCAAGATAGCTGGTGTCGGCGCCGCCGAGCAGATAATTCGCGCCGGATCGTCCACGTTCTGCCGCCACGATGTGCGCGCGCGCGACTGATTTCACGTGACAGAAGCTGCCACCGCCGCCGGGTACCGCTGGCAGCCTGCCGTGCTCGACCATGCGAAACAGTCGTGACCAGTTGCCATCGTCATAGGGCCCGATGATGTGCGCCGGATTCATGATAACGGCCTTGAGTCCGCGGCTGATGCCACGTCGGACTTCGCGCTCCGCCAGCGCTTTGCTCCGCACGTAATTGATCGCCGCACTCGTACCGCGGCTCGGCGTGTCTTCGGTCACGGTGCCGCCGTGCAGGCCATAGGCGACGGCGCTGGAAGTGTGGACGAGACATCCGGCCCCGCTCTCGAGTGCGGCCCGCACGACGTTTCGCGTGCCCTTGACGTTGACTCGCATCTGCTCGATCCGCAGTCGCGCCCAGAGCGATGTGCTGCCGGCGACATGGAATACGGTATCGACATTGGCCGGCATCGCCGCGCGCAGGCTTCGGTAATCGGACACGTCGCCGATGACGCGCTCTGCGGGCAGCACCGAAAGCTGGTGAATGTCGGCGCCCACGCGATGCATCGCGACGACACGCCAATTCTGGCTCAGCAGTTCCTCGACGAGGTTGACGCCGACGAAGCCGTTCGAGCCTGTGACGAATGCGGTCTTCGCCATCGTTCAGAGTTCCGGTGAGCGGCGAGCCCTAGCATGTGCGCCGTCCGCAAGCGATGCAACGGGCCGCGTCGAGCGATCAGATGCGGTCCGTGACCGGCGCGATCGTCGCCCACTGCTTGCATCCGGGGCATTGCCAGAACAGGACACTCGGTTGCAGGCCGCAGCCGGAGCAGACGTAGCGTGGCTGGCGATCGAGTTTGCCGCGCAGCGCGGCGCGGATCGACGCGGCGTCCGCGTCCTCCGGCATCTGACCGTCGAGCCAGAACAGCAGGCCGCGCCAGCTCGGCGTCGCGGCGAGCCGTTTTGCGAGATAGGTCTGGGCGTCACCGTCGGTCGAGCGGAGGTGTTCCGCGCGGGCCAGGGTCACTGCAACAACCTCCGGATGGTCGGCCTCGGTATCATCCAGGAACCGGATATAGCCGGCCGTATCGCCCGCCTGCGCATAACAGAGTGCCAGTGGCGCAAGGACTTCAGGCAGATAGCGCGAATCCTGTTCGACGACGCGTTCGTAAGCGCGGATCGCCGCAGGCCAGTCGGCCCGGGCCTCGGCCATCGCCCCCAGCAGCAGGCTGGCGCGAGTACAGCTGCGGTCGATGTCCAGCGCTTTGTCGGCTTCGCGGGCGGCCGAGTCGGTGTCCCCGGCGTGACGCCCGGACTCCGCGATCTCACAGTAGTACTGCGCGATGCGCGGCGCCAGAGAACTGCCGCGCACGGCCTGCAGGCGCGTAGCGGTGGCGATCGCCTGCGGCCAGTCGCGACCCTGTTCGTAGAGATCGAGCAGCAGCTCCAGCGCGGGCGCGAGCTGCACGCCTGAGGCAACGAGTGTCTGCAGCAGCGCCTCGGCGCGATCCATGACACCAGCGCGAAGATAATCCTGAGCGAGTTCATAGCGCGCCGCGGACGCCTCCTCCGGCTTGAGGCCGGCGCGCGCCAGCACGGCTTCGTGCAGCAGGATTGCGCGGTCGATCTCGCCACGCTTGCGGAACAGGCTGCCGAGCGTCATCTGCAATTCCACGGTGCCCGGCTCGATCTCGACCGCGCGGGTCAGCGCCGTAATCGCCTGCTCATCCTGGTTCCGCGCAAGGCTGCTGAGCCCGGCCAAGGCATCGGCCCGGATATCCGGCGGCGCTTCGCCATCGCGCTTGCGCGCCAGCGACAGGCCGAGCACAACCCCCAGCGGCAGCAGCAGCCAGGACAGGAGATTTTCGAACATCGCTGAGCGCCGCCCGTTCAGCGATCTGCAGCGAGCGGCAGATTGCGCAGATTTTTCAGTTCTGTCTCGGCATCGCGCACGTGCTTGCGCAGGCGCCGGATATCGCGGTGGAGACCGAGCATGCGCAACCCGCAGAGCAGCAGGGTCAGCGCTGCGGCAGCGAGAAACGTGACGATCACCAGGACCGCAACGCGGACTTCGACACTCCCGAATAGAAAATGAAAAGTCACCCGTTCGGCGTTGAAATAACCCAGGCTCGCACCGAGCACGAACACGAGGATTAGAAAAAATACGATCACGATCCGCAGCATCGGGGGTCCGCCAAATGGGGTTACGGCGATTGTGCGCCGCGAATATCGGGACGACTATTCCTTGATGCTGACGGTCGCGATGCTGGCGTTGACGCGCTCGCGCATTTCCTTGCCGGGCTTGAAATGCGGAACGTGCTTCGCCGGAATGCGCACGGCCTGACCGGTCTTCGGATTTCGTCCGATGCGCGCCGGGCGGGAGTGCAGCGCAAAGCTGCCAAAGCCGCGGATTTCGACGCGCTCCTGACGCGAGAGCGCAATACTGATCTGGTCGAGCACCAGCTTGACTGACAGCTCGACATCTTTCTGCATCAGATGCGTCTGTTTCAGCGCGAGCGCTTCGATCAGCTCTGACTTGGTCATAAATTACTGAGCGATCAATCCGTTGGAGTCAGCCGACGATAGAGAAAAAAAGACCGCAGCGCAAGCCCGTCGAAACCGGCAGCCAATAAAAAAGAGCCGCGCTTTCGCGCGGCTCCCGTCACAGCGATGCAGCAGGACGCAGCCTAGTTGCCGTCGCCGCCGCCGATCTGCTCTTTCAGCAGATCGCCTAGGCTGGTCTTGCCGGTCGAAGCATTGCGGCTGTACTCGGCCACGGCCTCTTCCTCTTCCTGGATTTCCTTCGCACGGACCGACAGCGTCACGATGCGGTTCTTGCGATCGACACCGATGAAGCGCGATTCCAGCGTGTCGCCAACCTTGAGCACCGTGGTGGCATCTTCGACGCGGTCGCGCGCCAGATCGCCGGCCTTGATGTAGCCCTCAACACCGCCCGCGAGCGTGATGACCGCGCCTTTCACGTCGACTTCCTTGACGGTGCCCTTGACCATCGAGCCCTTCTGGTTGTCGGCGAGGAACATCGTCAGCGGATCCTGGCCCATCTGCTTCACGCCGAGCGAGATGCGCTCGCGCGAGCCGTCGATGGCGAGCACGATCGCTTCCACGTCCTGACCCTTCGAGTAACGGCGCACGGCCGATTCGCCGGCTTCGTTCCAGTCCAGATCGGACAGGTGGACGAGACCGTCGATGCCGCCGTCGAGGCCGATGAAGATGCCGAAGTCGGTGATCGACTTGATCTGGCCCTTGACCTTGTCGCCCTTCTGGAAGTTCTGCGAGAACTCTTCCCATGGGTTCGGCACACACTGCTTCATGCCGAGGCTGATGCGGCGGCGCTCTTCGTCGATGTCAAGAATCATGACTTCGACTTCGTCGCCGAGGTGCACGAGCTTGCCCGGATTGACGTTCTTGTTCGTCCAGTCCATTTCGGACACGTGGACCAAGCCTTCCACACCCGGCTCGATTTCGACGAACGCACCGTAATCGGTGATGTTGGTGATCTTGCCGAACAGGCGCGTCTTCTCGGGATAGCGACGCTCGATCTCGACCCAGGGGTCAGCACCGAGCTGCTTCAAACCGAGCGACACGCGGCGACGCTCGCGGTCGTACTTCAGAACCTTGACTTCGATCTCGGTGCCGACGGTGACGACTTCTGCCGGATCCTTGATGCGCTTCCAGGTCATGTCGGTGATGTGCAGCAGGCCGTCGATGCCGCCGAGGTCGACGAACGCGCCGTACTCGACGAGGTTCTTGACGACGCCGCGCAGGATCGCGCCTTCCTGGAGCTTCTCGAGCAGCATGTCGCGCTCAGCCGAGTATTCGGCTTCGAGCACTTCGCGACGGGAGACGACGACGTTGTTGCGCAGGCGATCGAGCTTGATGACCTTGAACTCGAGCGGCTTGCCTTCGAGATAAGCGGTGTCGCGAACCGGGCGAACGTCGACCAGCGAACCGGGCAGGAACGCGCGGACATTGCCGATATCGACGGTGAAACCGCCCTTGACCTTGCCGGTAATGATACCGATGACCGTTTCCTTGCCCTCGAACGCCTTCGTGAGGCGGTCCCAGGTGCGGATGCGTTCGGCTTTTTCCTTGCTGAACCGGGTTTCGCCAAAGCCGTCTTCGACGGTTTCCAGCGCGACCTCGATGCGGTCCCCCACCATCACCGTTGCCGGTGCGCCGTCGACCATGAATTCGGCGATGGGGATGACGCCTTCCGATTTGAGGCCCGCGTCGACGATGACGACGTCGGCCTTCACTTCGAGAACCATCGCAGAGACGATGGTGCCGGGCTGCATGGATTGTCCGCCCGTCAGGCTTTGTTCAAACAGTTCAGCGAAACTTTCAGTCATTCAGCAAGCTCTTAAATGTGGGATGAAACTTTTCCAGTCGACTTCCTGTCGACAAGGTTCAATGATTAAAGGCTACCACCCTGGCAACCCGCTTTGGCTTTCGTGTCGCGATTTAACGAATCAGGCTGCGGTTCCGCAGCAGGCATTCGATTTCGGCAAGCACTTCGGCCGGTTCCATCTGCGTCGTATCCAGCACTACCGCGTCGAATGCCTGGGCAAGCGGAGCCGTGGCTCGCTTGCGGTCGCGCTCGTCACGGGTACGGACTTCCGCAAATAAGTCGGCTAATTTAACACTGGCGCCCTGATCACTCAACTGACGGTGGCGGCGCACCGAACGGGCTTCAGGGCTCGCGTCGAGAAATATCTTGAGGGCGGCATCGGGAAAGACCACAGTGCCCATGTCGCGGCCGTCGGCAATCAGCCCTGGAATGGCCCTGAAATCGCGTTGCCGCTGCAGTAATGCGGCGCGCACCAGCGGCGACGTGGCAATTTGCGAAGCCAGCCCACCGCTGGTTTCGGCACGGACTTCGTTCGTCCAGTCCGCGCCATCGACGAGAATCGCCTCGTCGGCTTCCGTTTCACCGACGAAACGGATTTCCAGATCGGCCGCGAGTGCGGCTACGCGGTCCGACTGGTCGAGAGGAATCCGGGCGTGGATCGCCGCCAGCGCGAGGATCCGATACAGCGCGCCACTATCGAGCCGATGCCAGCCAGTGCGCTGAGCCAGCCAGCGCGTGACCATGCCTTTGCCGACGCCGCTGGGGCCGTCGACGGCGATGACTGGCGCGAAGCGCGCGGGCGGACCTTTTATCTTCACGACAGGCTGCGCCATGCGCGCGCAGTTTCCAGGAAAAGCAGTTTCCAGTTTCCAGAGAGGCAGAAGCGAGGCCGGCTCTGGCTTCTCCGGAAACTGGCAACTGGAAACTGGAAACGCGTCATTTGGCACCTACGCCGATCCGCAATCCCGCGCCCTGCGTCAACTCGACAAATCCCGGAAACGAAGTATTGACGTTTGCGCAGTCGAGGATCGTGATCGGTTGTTCGGCGCGCAGGGCAGCAATCGCGAAGCTCATGGCGATCCGGTGGTCGCCTTTGGAATCGACTGTGCCACGGCGGATGCGGCCACCCATGATCTTCGCGCCGTCCGGTTGCGCGAGTGCCGAGATGCCGAGTGCATGCAGGCCGTCGCACATCGCCGCGATGCGGTCCGATTCCTTGACCCGCAGTTCCGCAGCACCGGTCACGACGGTCTCACCGCGCGCACAGGCCGCCGCGACGAACACGGCCGGGAATTCGTCGATCGCCGAGGCCACCAGTTCGCCGCCGATCGCGATGCCGCGCAGATTGCCGCCGCGGACGTGGATGTCGGCCACTGGCTCGCCGCCGAAAAAACGCGGGTTGGTCAGCTCGATCGTCGCACCCATGCGGCGTAGGATTTCGATGATGCCGATGCGCGTCTCGTTGACGCCGACTGCCGTCAGGGTCAATTCCGAGCCCGGCATGATGGCAGCACCCACCATCAGGAAAGTCGCCGACGAAATATCGGCCGGCACTTCGATGTGGGTCGCTTTCAGGCGCTGTCCGCCGCGCAGCGCCGCCCGCCCCGGTTCCGCGTCCACAGCCACGCCAAAGCCGCGCAGCATGCGTTCGGTGTGATCGCGCGAGGCTTCCGGCTCACGCACTTCCGTAATGCCGTCGGCATAAAGACCGGCCAGCAGGATGCCGGACTTCACCTGCGCGCTCGCAACCGGCGAGGTGTAGCGGATGCCTTTCAGCGCGCTTGCCGGTGCGAAGTGCAGCGGTGACGTGCCCTTTTCGGTGGTCTCGATCTGCGCGCCCATCAGGCGCAGCGGCTCGACGATACGCCGCATCGGCCGCTTCGATAACGACTCGTCACCGATCATCGTCGTCGCGAATTTCTGTGCGGCCATGAGACCCGACATCAGGCGCATCGACGTGCCGGAATTGCCGAGATCCAGCGCCGCAGCCGGCGCCTTCAAACCGTACAGCCCAACGCCGTGCACGCGCAGATGCGTCGAGCCCAGCGGTTCGATGCGCACGCCCATCGTCTGGAACGACTTCATCGTGCACAGGCAGTCTTCGCCGGTCAGGAAGCCGCTGATCTCCGAAATGCCGTCGGCCAGCGAGGCAAGCATCACCGCGCGATGCGAGATCGACTTGTCGCCGGGCACGCGCAAGGTGCCGGCGAGCTGGCCGCCCGGCTGCACCTGATAATCGATCCGCGGCCCTGTCGTGCTCATCTTTACTATTCGATTCTGGTGAGGTGACGCTCGCGCGCCGCACGGGCACGCTCGAAAACTTCGCGCAGGGCGTCCCATTCGCCGCGCTCGATCATGTCGTGCAGACCTTGCAGTTCAACGATCTGTCGCCGCAATAGTGATGCCACCGGCCGGGCGTTGGCGCGCAGGATGTCGTGCCACATGCGCGGACTGCTCGACGCGATGCGTGTGAAATCGCGGAAGCCGCCGCCGGCATTCGGGAAGATGTCGGTATCCGCACCCTCGATGCGCGTCAGCATCTCGACGAAGCTGAACGCAAGCAAGTGCGGCAGATGCGAGGTTGCGGCGAAGATCGCGTCGTGGCGCGCCGCATCCATGCGCACGATACGCGCGCCGGTGGCCTGCCACAGCGCCTCGACCTGCCGCAGTGCCGCGTCATCCTGCTGCGCATGCGGCGTCAGAATCAGGCGATGCCCGCGAAACAGGCTGGCCAGCGAATGGGCGACACCGCTTTTTTCCGTGCCGGCGATCGGATGCGCCGCGACGAAGCGCGGCGGCACTTCACCAAACACCTGCGTCGCCGCATCGAGCACCGATTGCTTGGTGCTGCCGACATCCGTGACGATGGTCTCATCGCGCAAGCCCGGCTTGCAGGCAGCGAGCGCCGCAGCCGTCGCGAGCACCGGCACGGCGATCACCGCGACATCGGCCCCGCGCACCGCATCCGCAGCACTGCCGGTGCCGAAGTCGATGACACCGAGTTCCTTCGCCAGGCGGACCTGCTCGGAATCGGTATCGAAGCCGCTGATTGACGACACCGCTCCGGCCTCGCGCAGCGCCCGCGCCAGCGAGCCGCCGATCAGCCCGAGCCCGACGACAGCAAGACGGATCGGAACAGCCCCCGACAAGTGATCCATCACGCCGCCAGCACTTCTTTCAGCGCGGCGAGAAAGCGTGTGTTCTCGGGTTCGGTGCCGATCGAAACGCGCAGAAATGTCGGCATCCGGTAGGAGCCCATCGGGCGGATGATGACGCCGCGTTCGAGCAAGCCTTGGTGGATGGGCGCAGCGTCGCGGCCGCAGCCGAACGTCAGGAAGTTCGCCTGCGATGGCAGCACCGACAGTCCAAGCGCCAGCAGTTCCTTGCGCAGCCGCGCCATCTCGCTCGCGTTGAGCTGAACCGACTTCTGCACATGTGCCTGATCGCCGAGCGCAACCTCGGCTGCGAGCAGCGCCAGCATGTTGAGATTGAACGGCTGACGCACGCGGTTCAACAGGTCGGCCACGCTCGGATGCGACAGTGCGTAACCGGCGCGCAAACCCGCAAGCCCATAGGCCTTCGAGAACGTGCGAGTCACGACCAGATTCGGATAAAGGTCCAGCCAGGCGCGGCTGTCCGGCCTTTGCGAGCCATCGAGATATTCGATGTAAGCCTCGTCGAGCACGACGAGCGTCGCCGGCGGCACGCGCGCGATGAACGCTTCGAGTTTGCCGGGCTGCACCCACGTACCCGTCGGGTTGTTCGGATTGGCGATCATCACGAGGCTGACTTCATCGGTCAACGCCTTAGCGAGCGTATCGAGATCGTGCCCGTACGGCATGATCGGATCGTCCGCCGGCAGCGCCTTCGCGATGATCGCCTCGGCGTTCTGCGCGAGGGCCGCCAGTGGATAGACCGCGAAGCAGTATTCCGAGAGCAGTGCCTTGCGACCCGGCCCGAGAAACACGCGGGCGAGGAATTCGATGAGATCGTTCGAGCCGTTACCGAGCGTGATGCGCTCAGGTTCGATCTGGTGGAACTCGGCGATTTTCGCCTTGAGACGGAAGCCGCCGCCGTCCGGATACAAGGCGACATTGCCGGACGCCGCATGCGCGGCGAGTGCGGCGCGCACCAGCGGGCTGGGCCCCAGCGGGTTTTCGTTCGAGGCGAGCTTGATCGCGTTGGCGATGCCGAGACGGCGCTGAAGCTCGTCGATAGGCATGCCGGGCGAGTACGGTTCCAGTGCAAGGACGCCGGGCAGCGCGCGCTCTAAAAAGGGCAATCGATTAGTGGTCACTGGTTATCCGAGAGACTGATGTGATTCGCATCGAAGCATGTATGGTCCACGACGTTATTACTCGGCCGGGAGGTATACCCGCACGAGCGGCAAAATCACCCGCCCTTCGACGTCGAAATCTTCATAGTGCGTAATAACTAACGAGGCCAAAGTCCCAAGGTCAACGAGCGTAACGGCTATCGTCGATCTTTCCGCCTCATACTTCGCCTCCTTGGTAAAACCTCCGGTACTTACATAGAGGCCACGATCTCCCGCCCGCAACCCTCCTATAAAACTCCGAACGTCCGGCGCACCAATAGCTCCGCCGCGATGCTTAACTTCTGCCTTAATGCGCGGCTCTTCCAAGCCTAATCCGTCTGGAGAGGCGACTACGTCAACCCCGCGATCAGGGCCGATAGGAGTAACACGAGCTCGGTACCCCATCGCACGTAGGATCGCAGCCGTAAGGTGCTCAATGCTACGGTCAGAGAGAGAGAGAATCGTGTCCTTTATTAACTCAAATGCTTTAGCGGATTCATCTTCCTTAATACTAGAAAGTTCTTCTTTTGACAGGAGCGGGAAGCTGGGTTGGGTAACCGTAACGCCATTCAGGACTTGCTTTAGTTCTGACGCAACATCGTCATTTAATGCGAAAACGGTCAGCGTGCTAGCAAGTGTATTTCTACTGGCTAAAGACAAACTATCGCGGGTGATATTGCCGAGCCATTTCACATCTCCCAGGTGCGGGCACTCGTCACCTAATTCAGATTTTGAAAATCTGTAGTCCGAGACTATTTCACCAAACAAATACTCACGCGACGAAGGGTCATAGGTGACCACTTTGTCGCCCTTTTTAAATGTATTCCGGAATTTAAAAAGCACCCCGATAGCATTTGTCAATTTACCCGGGCCCCAATCCGGGTATATTCGTTCACAAAGACCGCGCATTTGGTCTCTCGATCTGACGTTTACAAGATCCCCTGTCAAATGCCACCCAAGCGCGACGACTCCAAGTCTGAATTTTTCTATAAGGGATCCGCCCTCCGCCCTTACCATCCACATGGACTCGCTCATCAACGTCGCCTTTGAAGGGTCAGCATCGGGTTACACCACGGCGCGCGGATAGGAGCCAAGAATGCGAAAGAACGCCGCACGCGCGCGCACCGCGTCGAGCGCACCGGCAACCGCCGGATCGGCGCGATGGCCTTCGATATCGAGAAAGAAATTGTAGTCCCAGAGGCCGCGTCGGCTCGGACGCGACTCGATCTTGCTCAGGTTGATACCGGCCTGAGCGAACGGCTCCAGCAGACGGAACAGCGCGCCGGCCTCGCCGCCGCTGGGTGCGGAGCAGACCAGCGACGTACGGTCGGCGCCAGTCGATTCCGGATTCTGGCGCCCGATCACGAGGAAGCGCGTCGTATTGTTCGGATCGTCCTCGATGTTCGTCGCGAGCACATGCAGGCCATACAACTCGCCGGCCGCCGCACTTGCGATCGCCGCACCCTGCCCCTTGTCGGCAACCTGCTTCGCCGCCGCGCCATTGCTCGGCAACGGCTCGCGCGGCACGCCCGGCAGCTTCGCATCAAGCCAGCGGCGGCATTGCGCCAGCGACTGCGGATGCGCATAGACGACCTTCACGTCCGCCAGTTTCTCGTGCATCGTCAAGAGCTGGTGATGCACCGGCAGCCAGACCTCGCCGCAGATCGACAATGGCGTGGTCGCCAGTAGGTCGAGCGTCGAGTTCACGACACCTTCGGTCGAATTCTCGATCGGGACGACACCGTAGGCGGCCGCACCGGATTCGACATCGCGGAAAATTTCGTCGATCGCCGCCAGCGCCCGTGCCGCAACCTGCTGCCCGAACTGCTTGTAGACCGCCGCCTGCGTGTAGGTGCCCTCAGGCCCGAGATAGGCAACCGACAGCGGCGATTCGAGCGCAAGACAGGCTGACATGATCTCGCGCATGAGCTTGGCCATGACCTCGTCGGGCAGCGGACCGCCGAGTTCACGGTTGCGTTCCATGGCGCGCTTCATCACTTCGGCTTCGCGCGCCGGCCGGTAGTGATCGCCGGTCGCCCCACTCGCCAGCTTGATTTCGCGCACTTCCTCGGCAACGCGCGCGCGCAGCACGATCAGCCGCTGGAGTTCGGCGTCGAATGCGTCGATCTCGGCGCGAGCTTCGGCGAGCGTTTTCATCATCCGCCGATCACACGGGTCGCGAGCACGCCGTGAATCGCGGCGATCTCGGCGACGAGTTCCGCCGGGATCATCTGGTCGACATCGACCAGCGTGTAAGCAATGTCGCCGCGCGACTTGTTGAGCAGGTCGGCGATGTTGATCTGGTGTTTCGCGAGCGCCGTGGTGATCTGGCCGACCATGTTCGGTACGTTGGCGTTGACGATCGAAAGCCGTTGCTTGCCGGGCAACAGCGGCATCACGGCCTCGGGAAAATTCACCGAGTTGCGGACGTTGCCGGTTTCGAGGAATTCACGCAGCTGGTCCGCGACCATGACCGCACAGTTGTCTTCGGCCTCGCCGGTGGAGGCGCCGAGATGCGGGGTCGCGATCACGCGGCGATGCCCTTGCAGGCGGTTGCTCGGAAAATCGCAGGCGTAGGCTTGCAGCTTGCCCGCGTCGAGTGCTGCCAGCACAGCGGTTTCATCCACGATCTCGGCGCGCGCGAAATTCAGCAGCACGCCGGGCTTCTTCATGAGGTTGATGCGGTCGCCATTGATCAGGTTGCGCGTCGCGTCGAGCAACGGCACATGCACCGAGATAAACTGCGATTTCGATACGAGATCATCGACCGACAGGGCCTGCTGCACGCCTGAATTCAACTGCCAGGCATTCTGCACGGTCATGCTGGGATCGAAGCCCCAGACCTGCATGCCGAGTTCGTACGCGGCATTGGCGACTTTGACGCCGATGGCGCCGAGGCCGATCACGCCGAGCGCACGGCCCGGCAACTCCATGCCGACGT
>JAYWBB010000038.1:0-7125 GCA_043781855.1 Nevskia sp.
ACGAGACGGCACTCGACGCTCGGCTGTCTCAGCCCGATTCAATACGAGCAGCAGATGCAATTAGCTTAAGGTGGTGTCCACAGAACCGGCAACAGCCCACACCGTGTCGCACGCGCGCCACCTTTCGTCCCTCTTGATCGATGGAAAAACGGCGCCCGCTTGCTGGCGAGAACTTCACTGGAATCACGTGGGGGTGAGGGACTTTCAAGCTGGGCGCGCTCTTTATCTGAAAGTCCCTCATCTCAACCCTTTCTATGGCGGAGAACGGCCTTTGCGCCCTCATTCCTGACTTGGTACATCCTCAGTCGTTTTCGGATCGTTCGGCCCGACCTGGCGCAGCAGCAGCGCCACGCCGCCTTTCTTGAATTCCGGGATCAGCGTCACGTTCGCGCCGAGATCGCGCTGCAAATCGGGGATGCGGTCGAGCTTCACGAAGACGAGTTCGCCGGGGTCGGGCAGGCGGACCGGGGTTATCGCCCCACGGTAGACGCTGAAGCTCGGCAGGAAGGTGTGGTAGCTGACCACCGGGAGCTTGAGTTCCTTCGCGCGCAGTGCTGCTTCGCGCACCGGTTCCTGTTGTGCACCGGCAAGAACCGGCACGATCGCGAACCAGAGTTGAAGACCGACCAGCAGCGCGCCGGCCAGCAGCGCGCGGCGTGCGACGAGGCCGGGCACGAACAGCAGGTACAGCAGGCTCAGGCCCGCGCCGATGGTCATGGCGTGATAGGTCCAGTCGAACGAACTCGCCGCGAGCGTGAGGATGCCGGCGTCGTACGGGCGATCGGGGTTCAACGGAATCTGCGGCAGCAGCCAGGGCAGGGCGCCGAACAGCGCAGTCAGCAGCAGCGCCGGCAGCAGCGTCCAGAAGCGCGCGGGTACTACGCGCCAGCTGCGGCCGAACAGGATGAACAGCGGCGTGCAGCCGTACAACAGGTAGTGCGGAAGCTGCGTGCCCGAGAACGAGAAGAACATGAACACGATGAGGAACCAGAGCAGCAGGTAACGGTCGAGCGGATCATTGCTGCGGGCGCGTTTGAACACGGCGGGCAGCAGTGCGGTGAACGGCAGCACGATCAGCGGCAGCACGGCGAGGTAGTACCAGGGCTTGCCGCCGTGGCCTTGCAGCGTCGTGCTGTAGCGGTTGAAATTGTGATCGAACAGGAAGTGGCGCAGGAACTCGCCATTGTCCTTCTGCCACAGCGGGATGATCCACGGCAGCACGACGCCCGCGAATACCAGCCAGCCGAGCGGGTTGAACACCGCCTTGAGCCACGCCACCGGCCGGCGTTGCCAGACGAAGAACACGGCGCTGACCACCAGCGGCAAGGCGACGGCGATCGGCCCCTTGGTCAGGAAGCCGAGGCCCATCCAGAGATAGACACGCAACAGCCGGCCGCGCTCAGGCTCCCTATAGTGGCGATAGATGTCGAGCATCGCCAGTGCGATCCAGAGATTCAGCAGCGCATCGGCGATCGCCGCGTGGCCGATGATGCTCGACATCAAGCTCAGCGCCACGCTGCCCGCCGCAAGCAGCGCGGCACTGCGTTCGCGGGTGAACGCAAACGTGTAGTGGTAGATCACCAACAGCCAGAGTGTTGCCGCGAGCGCGGACGGCAGCCGGAAAGCAAATTCACGCTTGCCGAAGACGCTGACCGATGCAGCCTGCAGCCAGTAAATCAGGATCGGCTTGTCGTAGCGTGGCTCGCCGTTGAGCGTGGTCGAAAGATAATTGCCGCTGTCGAGCATCTCGACCGTGGCCTGACTGAACGCGCCCTCGTCGAGATCGAACAAGGGCACCGAGCCGAGCTTGACCCAGAAGCCGAGCACGATTGCCGCGATGAGGAACGCGACGTGCGCGCCAGGCAGGCGCTCCACATCAGCCACGGGCGACGGGAACCTCGTCGCGCGGCAGCGCAGCGGCCGGTGGCGCAGCGGCGTCGAGGGCCGGCTGATACCAGCCAGTCTGGTGCGGTGTCGCGTGGCCGTCGGCGATCGTCAGCGGCCCCTGGTCCTGCTGATAAAAAATACGTGACATCATTTCCGCGAGCAGGCCCGTGGTCAGGAACTGGATGGAGAAAACCAGCAGCAGCACGGCGATCAGGAACAGCGGGCGGCCGCCGATATCCTCATGCATGACGAACTTGACCACCGCCAGCCAGGCCATCGCCGCACTTCCGAAGAACCCCAGGATGAGGCCAATGGAGCCGAAGAAATGCCCGGGCCGTGCGCGAAAACGCTGGAAGAAGAACACGGTCAGAAGATCCAGCACCACGCGGAAAGTGCGCGAGATGCCGTACTTGCTCTCGCCGAACTGGCGCGCGCTGTGGCTCACGGCGGTCTCGCCGATGCGGCTCGGACTCGTCACCATCGCCGCCCAGACCGGGATGAAGCGGTGCATCTCGCCGTAAAGGCGCACCTGCTTGATGACGGTGGCGCGGTAAACCTTGAGGCTGCAACCGTAGTCGCGGATTTTCACACCGGTGACACGGCCGATCAGCCGGTTGGCGATGCGCGACGGCAGCTTGCGGCTCATCCAGGCGTCCTGGCGATTCGCACGATAGCCGGCGAGCAGATCGAGATCGCGCGCGAGCATTTCGTCGATCATGCGTGGAATATCGGAGGGATCGTTCTGGAGATCGCCGTCGAGGGTGGCGATGACCTCGCCGCGTGCGGCATCGATACCCGCCTGCATCGCCATGGTCTGGCCGTTATTGCGTGCGAAGCGGATCACGCGCACGTGCGGGCCGTAGGCCGCGCCGTCGCGCAGCAGGCGTACGCCGGTTTCGTCGAGGCTGCCGTCGTCGACGCAGATCAGCTCCCAAGGGCCGCCGTAAGCGACCATGCCCTCGTGTACGCGCGCCAGCATCGGCGCGACATTGTCCTGCTCTTTGTACATCGGGATGACGATCGACAGACTCGGGCGCGGCTCGGTCGTGGGATCGGGAGAGGAGGAGGCGGGGCGGGGCGACAAGCTGTCCGTCACGTCGAAGCTCGGAAGAAATGCGTACTCAAAGCTTAGCATCCGCAGGCGTGACGGCCGGCTGAGCGCGGCCACCCAGCAGCCAGGCCAGCGCACCGGAGAGCAGCGCCGTGGTCAGGATCAGCAGATGCAGGTTCACGGCTGCGGCGAGTAGCGCGCCGCTGGGTGCAGCGATCGGCGACAGCAGCGCGAGCACGCCGGCCTCGTAGGTGCCGAAGCCGCCGGGCGCGTGCAGGGGCAGCACGGTCGAGAGATCGCCGCCGATCGCGCCCAGCATGCCTGATACCAACTTGAAGCCCGCGAGCCGCGACAGCACCCAGGCCAGCGCGAGCAGTTTGACGCTCCACGCGGTCCAGGTCAGTGTCAGGTCGAACAGCAGGTCGGTGATGCGGGTCGGCAGTCCGCCGAGCGCGCGTGTCAGCAAGGCAGCGACGCGGCCGTCATGGCCGGCAAGCTTCGCGGCGATGGGGCGTCGCAGAAAAAACAGCAGCAACGGGGCGACGGCCGCGAGCAGCGCACCAGTCCACGCGAGCATCGACAGCGCCGACGCAGCACCCAGCCAGCCCGCCGCGGCACACGCTGCGGCGAGCGTCGCGAGCACCTGCAAGTCGAGCAGGCGCAGCCAGACCAGCGTGCCGGCCGCGCGGGCCGTGTCGATGCCGAACCAGCGCCGCATCAGGATCGGAAAGCTCGCTTCACCGGAGCGCGCCGGCAGGATCAGGTTCAGCGCGTTGTTGATCAGGATGAGCCGCAGGCAGCCGAAATAGGCGCCGCGCGGAATGTCCTGTTCGGCGACATAGATGCGCAGCGCGCGCAGGCCATAACTCGCGAGCATGCCGAGCAGCGCGAGTGCGAGTGTCGGCAAGGCAATCTGCCGCCACGGCGTCAGCAGCCGGCTCCAGCCCCACCAGTGTTCGACCGCCGCCGCGAACGCGGCGAGCACGGTGAGGTTCAGCAGCAGCGCCAAGGGGCGCTTCGCATTCACGGGCGCGCGCCGGCCTCGGCCTTCAGCGTCTCGTGCAGCCAGCCGGCAAACCGCCGCAGGCCGGTATCGAAATCCGTCGCCGGCTGATAGCCGAGCAGCTTCTGCGCTTTGCCGATGTCGGCCCAGGTGCTGCGCATTTCGCCCGGTTGCCAGGGCTGCCAGTCGATCTTGGCGGTCACGTTCAGCACGCTTTCGAGTTTGCGGATCGTCTCGATCAGGCCGATGGTTCGGTTGTTGCCGAGGTTGAAGATTTCAAAGTCGGCTTCGGTGTAGGCCATCGCCGCGCGCACGCCGGCGACAATGTCGCCCCAGTAAGTGAAATCGCGCTCGGACGAGCCATCGCCGTAAACCGGAATGGTCTGGCCCGCGAGCATGAGCCGCGCGAATTTATGGATCGCCAGATCGGGCCGTTGGCGCTCGCCGAATACCGTGAAGAAACGCAAGGCCACGAAGCGCAGGCCGAAGGTCTTCGCGTAGACGTAGCCGAGCTGCTCGTCGGCGAGCTTGGAACTCGCGTAAGGATTGATCGGCGTGAGGCCGAGATCGGTCTCGCGCCAGGGCAGGCGCGGGCACTCGCCGTAAACGCTGCTCGATGAGCCGAACACAAACTGTTTGATGCCGCGTTGGTGCGCGAAGCTCAGCAGGTTTTGCGTGCCGATGACGTTGGTCATCTGGTAGCCGAGCGGATCGCTCAGCGAGTTGCGCACGCCAGCCTTCGCGGCGAGATGGACGAGGATGCTGTATTCGCCGTCGAGCATCGCCTGCAGCTGAGCACCGTCGCGGATATCGGCCTCGACCAGGCGATAAGCCGCGTGCTGAAGATGCGGCGCGATCTGGCGGCGCTTTATCGCCTCGGGATAATACGGATCGAAGTTGTCGACGACGGTCACGCGCCAGCCGTCGGCAAGCAGGCCGTCGACCAGGTGGCTGCCGATAAAGCCGGCGCCGCCGGTAACCAGGGCGTGTCCGGGCGCCGCTGGACTTGTCGCCACGTCTTGCTCCGCAGGGGAAAGCGCGGATTTTACGCTGCCGCCGCAGCTCGCCGCTGACTGGCGCGGTCCGGGCTCATCCGCGACAATGCCGGCCTGATGTTTTCTCCGCTCGACGCCAGCCTGCCCCCGACGACATGAGCTATCTCGCGCTTGCGCGCAAATGGCGTCCGCGCCGCTTCGAGGACGTTCGCGGTCAGGGCCACGTGGTCAAGGCGCTCGCCCATGCGCTCGATGGCGACCGCCTGCATCCCGCGATCCTGCTGACTGGCACGCGCGGTGTCGGCAAGACCACGCTGGCGCGCATCATCGCCAAAGGACTGAATTGCGAAACCGGCGTGAGTTCGACGCCCTGCGGCGTCTGCACGTCTTGTCGCGAAGTCAACGACGGCCGCTTCGTCGATCTGCTGGAAATCGACGCCGCGAGCGCGACCGGCGTCGACAACATCCGCGACCTCATCGACAACGCGCAGTATTCGCCGGCGCGGGGCCGCTACAAGGTCTATCTGATCGACGAAGTTCACATGCTCTCGAAAGGGGCATTCAACGCGCTTCTGAAGACGCTCGAAGAGCCGCCGCCGCACGTCAAGTTCATTCTCGCGACGACCGATCCGCAGAAGCTGCCGATCACGGTGCTGTCGCGCTGCCTCCAGTTCAACCTCAAGCGCCTGACGCCGACGCTGATCCGCGACACGCTGATCGAGATTCTCAAGCAGGAAGCGGTCGCCTTCGAGCCGGCGGCGATCTCGGAAATCACCCGCGCTGCGGATGGTTCGATGCGTGATGGTCTTTCGCTGCTCGATCAGGCGATCGCGTTCTCGGGTGGCGCAGAGCTGCAGCGCGAGGCGATCGAGGAAATGCTCGGCACCGGCGGCCGGCGCAACCTGTTTGCGGTGCTCGAAGCGCTGGCCAGCGGCGATGGTACTGCGCTGCTCGCGGCGATCCAGCGGCTCGACGAAGCCGCGCCCGATTACGCCGCGCTGCTCAACGATCTCGCCGCTTATTTGCAGCGTCTTGCCGTGCTGCAACTGCTGCCCGGCGCCGGCGACGAGGATGACGATCCGTTGCTTGCGCCGCTGGCCGAGCGCATCGCGGTCGAGGACGTGCAACTCTGGTACCAGATCGCCGTGCTCGGCCGTCGCGATCTGCCGTATGCACCGGACCCGCGTCTTGGCTTCGAGATGACGCTGCTGCGCATGTTTGCGCTGCGGCCGGACGCTGGCCCAGCCGCACCGGTTGCGGGTAGCGGCGGCAAGGCGGCTGCGACTGCAAGCACGACCACGGCGGCAACGACAGCCGACGCCGCGCCTGCAGCCACAAAGCGAGCCGTGGCGTCGACGCCCGTTCCAGAAATCATCGTGCGGCCGCCACCGGTCGCGCCCGTCGCGAGTATGCCCGCCGGAGATTCGGCCTGGGCCGAACGCATCGAAGCGCTCGGGCTCGACGCGATGACACGCCAGTTCGCAAGACACTGCGCCTGGCTCGGCACCAGCGAGGGCTGTGTGCGGCTTGCCGTCGACGCCCGCGCGAAGCACCTGCTGAGCGAAGAACGGCGCTGCGCCATCGAGCGCGCCCTGAACCGTCAGGCCTCCGATGCGGTCAAGGTCATCGTCGAAATCGCCAGCGGCGGCGAGCCGCCGAGCCCGGCCGCTACCGACGAGCGCAAAGTCGTCCACAAGCGGCGCAATGCCGAAGCCGCAATTGAATCCGACCCGAACGTCCGCAGTTTCAAGGAAGCCTTCGGAGCGACGGTGCGGCCCGGTTCCGTGCAGCCGATCGACTAGTCCGAATCCTTCTGGAGACAACACGATGAAAGGTCCTCTCGCGCAACTGATGCGCCAGGCGCAACAGGCGCAGGAAACGATGAAGAAGGTGCAGGCCGAAATCGCCGCCACCGAAATCACCGGCGAATCCGGCGCCGGCATGGTCAAGATCACGCTCAACGGCAAGCACGAGGCGCGGCGCGTGCAGATCGATGCCGAGGCGCTGAAAGAGGACAAGGAGTTCCTCGAAGACCTGATCGCTGCCGCGATCAACGACGCTGCGCAGAAGCTCGAGCGTCATTCGTCCGAGAAGATGTCGAAGGTCACGGCGGGGATGAATCTGCCGCCCGGGCTGGGGCTTTAGCTGCTCCTCCCCTCTCCCTTCGGGAGAGGGGTCGGGGGTGAGGG
>JAYWBB010000039.1:0-19886 GCA_043781855.1 Nevskia sp.
TGCGCCTGTGCTTCCGCGCCTTTGGTTTTCAGCGCGGCCTGCAGGAACAGCGACTGGCCGAACAGGCCCATGCGCGGCGCGGTCGGCGCGTAGCGGTCGATGTCCGCAGACACGAGCTTGCCGCGGCTCGCGAGTGCCGAGAGCGCGACGGCGCGTACGGCGCTGCTGGCTTCGAGCGAGTAGTCCGGAACGTCGCGGCGCAGCAGCTTGTCGAGATAGCCGTCGAGCTTGTCCTGCACGGCTTCGGGCGGCGTGTAGCCGGCGCCGCGCAGCCACTCGAAGGCGAGCGCAGTGTAGGCCGAGAGATAGGGGCTGACGTGCGCGACATCGCCGTCCCAGAACGTCATGCCGCCATCGGAGGCCTGGAACGAGGCAGCGTCGCTGAACATCTGCGTGACCTGCGCCTCTGCATTGGGCCACGCCAGCTTCGGATCGAGATAGCCTTTGAGCTTCAGATATTGCGAGGCCATCACACCCTTGGTCAGGCGCTGCTCCCAGCACCAGTACGGGTAGTCGCGCACGTACTTGAATGCGCCATCGAGATTGCCGAGCACGGTCGGCGTGAAGCTCACGGCGATCTCGCCACCGGGCAGGCTGGCTTCGGGCACGAGGATGGCTTGCCGGTATTCGCCGCTGTCGAGAAAGCCGAAGTCGGCAGCGGTCACGGTCGGCCGGCGCGGCCGCACCGGGACGCTGACTTTCAGGCCGTCCTTGTCTTGCGCATCGCCGGCTGTCGCGGTGAAGACAATTTCACCGGGCGCGTTGTCGGCGAGCCGCGGTGCAACATCGAACAACAGCGTCTGGCGCTCGAACGCCTTGAGCGTGACGGACTGTTCCTTCTTCGCGCTCGCCGCACCCGAGGCTTCGAGCACGACCTTGAGCGTGCGCGGCTTCTCGCTGCGATTCAGCACCGAGAAACCGGCCTGGAAACTGTCGCCGCTCGTGACCTGGTTCGGCAGCACTGGTCGCAGTTCGGTGTCCTTGCTCGCGACCAGCCTACCGCTGCCGAGGCCGAGCCGGTCGTTCGGCGTGACCGCGAGCACCAGGACTTTCCATGCGGTGAGATTGTCGGGCAGCGTGAACTCGAACGAGGCGTGGCCTGAGGAATCCGTCGCCAGCGCCGGGTTCCAGTACGCGACGTACTTGTCGATCGATCGCAGCGACAGATCCGCACCGCCGTCACCGCCGGGCGTGGCGCCCTTCTTCTCGAATTTCTGCCGGCCGACGAGCCGCGTCAGCAGACTGTAATTAGAGAGGTCGAGCGCGTCGAGACCGTTGAATCCCTTGTATGGATCGAAGTAGTCATCGCCGCCCTGGATCAGGTCGTAGACCGCCTCGTCGACGACCGCGACGGCCAGTTCGATTTTCTCGCCGGGCGCTGGCTTTTTGGGAGTCGCAATGAGTGTGACCCTCGCCGTTTCGCGCGGCTGGTAGCGATCCTTGTCCGCGCGCACGTCGACCGAAATCTTCTTGTAGGGATCGTCGACGATGACCTTCGCGTAGCCCATGCGGAAGGTCGGCTTGCCCAGATCCACATCGCGATCCGGTGGCGGACTGGCCACCCGTGGCGACTGCACAACCACGGACAGATAGAAGCCCGGCAGCAGGTCCGGCGTGATCTTCACTTCCACCACGGGTGCGGAGCCGATCAGTTTCTGCGTGCGCTTCTCGATCACGCCATAGCGCTCGGTGGTGATCAGCGCGGTTGCGCCCGGATAGGGATTTTTCACGAGGAAGCGTGCGGTGTCGCCAACCTTGTTGGTCTTCTTGTCCGCGACCAGTTCGAGACCGTAATCGTCCGGCTCTTCCCAGAGGAAACTGTTCTTGCCAGAAGACCAGAGCCAGGTTGAGCTGGAGTGCAGGCGGTTCTGCGTGTCGCGTGTCGAGGCGGTGATGCGATACGCGCCGCCGGCATCGGGCGTGAAACGGCACGGCGTGGGTGTGATGGTCGAGCGGCGCTTGCAGATCTGCACGCCGACCCAGTTCTCGCTGTAACGCGCGACATAGACGTTGCCCACGTCTTTGACGCGCGCCACGGTCACTTCGCGGCGCTCGATCTTGACGTAGACCGGGCTGCCCGCGACGGGGCGACCCGAGTCGTCTACGACCAGCGTCTCGACACTCGCGGCCTTGCCCTGTTCGAGCAGCCAGTCCTGACTGCGGAGGCCGACGAAGCGATCGCGCCCCGCGTACAGCACGCTGGCGCTGCTCGCGATCGAACGGCCGCGATCGTCCTGCGCGCTGCCCTCGACGACGAGCCGGCCCCAGGCGATGTCGCTCTCCGGCGGTGTCAGCTCGACGGCGAATTCGCCGGCCGCATCGGTGTTCGATTTCTTCTCGATGATTGAACGCTGGTCGCGCGCATCGGCGCCATCGAAGGCGCTGAACTGGAACTTCGAGGCGACGGCATCGGCGGACTCGAACGGGGTTGCGACGATGCGCGCGGTCAGGCTCGCGGGTGCCCCCGCGAACGGCCCGCCGGCATGCAGGCTGGCCTGCATGACGACGCCGATCTTGTCGCCGGGTGCGACCCGCCTGGCGCGGATTTCCGTCGCGAGCTTGAACGGCGCCGGAGTGAAATCGGAGACCAGCACGCGCAGCGGTTGCAGCGTGCCTTCGCCATTTTCCTCGTCATCGTCGCTCTTGCCCTTCGCGGTCATGAACAGTGGCGTCAGCGCAAATCGATACCAGCCGACCTTGCCCTGCTTCGGCACCGTGAACTGACCGTCGAACGCGCCGAAGTCGGAGAGCTGCACGTCGCTGCGCTCATGCACGACCTGATCGGTCGGATCGAACACCTTCAAGGCATACGGCCCCTTCGGCGCGGCGGCGAGTGCGCGATTGGCCGCGTTGCGGACATAGACCTTGTACTGGATCGCGTCGCCCGCGCGGTAGACGCCCTGCGCCGTCGTGCCCCAGCTCTTGAGATGCCCGAACTGGCGCAGCCGCGCTGCCGAAACCTGATAGCGCGAGGCGCGGTAGATGTCGACGTTGAATTCCTCACTCAAGGGAATCAGTGCGAAATCGCCGCCCTTCTTCACGCGGACTGCGAGCGGCGAATCGGGACGCCAGCCGCCGTGTTCGAGCTTCGGGTCGAGCGTTTCGCTGCCCGGCAGTTCGGCGAGGCCGCTGGCATCGGTCCTGACTGCGACCGGCGCGGCCGTTTTCGGCTGCCAGTCGTCCGTGCGCGCGGCAAAGATTTCCACGTCGGCATCCGCGACCGGCTTGCCAGTAGCGAACTCCGTGACCCAGACCAGCGTGTTGTAGTGGCCGAGCTTGACGTGAACCTGCCAGGGTGTGACTTCAGCGAAGAAGTGCGCGCCCTTGCCGCTTGCTTGCGCGTTGAGGCCGGTTTGCGGATCGGTGCGCAGATAACCATCGACGACACCGGACTTGCCGCCGAGCAGTTGCCGCACGCCGAGCGGCATCGCGAACGCGATGTCCCTCGCGGCCGCAACCGACACCGTGCCGCTGGCTTCCCGCGCTGCACCTTCGGCGGTGATAGCGGTAGTGCGCGTCAGCAGGCGTTCGAGATTGGTGACGACGACCGGCACCTCGGAATCCACACCCTGTTCGAGCACCGAGGTTGTGTGCTCGACGCTGATCGCGGGGCTGCGGTGCGCAGTCCGGAAGCTCAAGGAAATCGGCTTGCCGAGCTTGCGGCCGAACGCGTCCTGCAAATCGGCACCGCCGGTCAACCGGTATTCGGCATCGGCCTTCAGCGTGAAGGGCAGATAAACGTAGCGTTCGCCATTGCCGGTGTTGTCGTTGAAATAGATCGTATCCGGCGCGTTGGCCCAAGGGTCGTAGTCGCGGCGTCCGCCGCTCGGGTCCGGCGTGATGGTGACGCTGCGCTTGACCTCGGCGGTGAGCACCGGCGAGGCAAACACCAGCGATGCGACCGCGAGGGGATCGCAGAGGCGCGATTGCACTGCACCCGGCGCAATCAGGATCGGCTCCCCGCCACCCGCCGGCGAACAACGCAGGCCCAAAAACGACAGGGCCGGAAACGTGTGGAAGCGGCTCGTCTCGCGCTTCTCGATGCCGGTTTCCGTGCCGAACGCAGAGCGCAGGCCCGGCGCGATACGCAGCGCGCCATCGCGATCGGCCGGCAAGGGCGATTTCGGTTTCACCAGCCAGCTGCGGCGCGCCTCGCCGGCCGGCTGGCCGCCGAGTGCCGGCAGCCAGTACGGGGTCTGCCGATCATGCGTATCGGGCAACACGATGACTTCCGCGCCGCCAACACGCAGGCTTGCCGCCACCGACGCCGCCGACACCGGCTGATTGAAATGCAGGCGCAGCACCGGCAGGCCGGGCGCTTCCCAGGTCGCGACGTTCGAGTAGCGCAGCGCGGGGCGCTGCGTGACGAAACTCTGCTTGAGCCCGCGCCGCAGTTTCTCGCCTTTCTCGCTGACGAACTCCGGGCGCACGGTGACGGTGTAGCGCGTGGCGTCGCGCAGTGCTGCGCCTGCGCCGAGCTGGCAGGCCAGCGCTTGCGGGTCGATCCAGCGCCATTCGCAGGCGATGACCGGCGTGATCGTGACCGGCACTTCTTCCGCGGTGCGCTCCATTCGGCCCAGTGGCACTACGGCGCGGTCGAAGGCGAGCACGATCTGGCTGCCGGTTTCAACATCCTCACCGGCCGGCGTGATGCGCAACAGGCGCAGATCGTCGCCGACCGCCGACGGCGTTGCCGCTTGCGCGAATGACATCACGGCAAGAAGACAAAGTACGGCCGCAACGAGCTTCATCCGAAGCTTCATCATCGTGCTCAAGACCTCGCCTTGATGCGGATGAAGTCGATACGCGCGCCATCGCCGACGACGCGCAGCTCGCGCAGGCCGGGCAGCGAAGTCCACAGCAGTTCGGTCTCGCTGCGCTCCGTCGGTTTCGTTTCGGACAGGCCGATACGCGCGAGTGCCGCAGCGTCGAATACCGTTTCGCCGAGCGCGTTGATGGTGATCCAGTCCGCCTTGCCGTCGATGAAAACGACCTCGGTCTGGCCCGGCGCATAAGTGCAGCGGCTGGAGTAAAGCGAAGTTTCGCAGTTCTCGGGTGGTCCGAGTACCGCGCGCAGTTCATCGGCCGTCTTGCCGACGACGTCGGTAATTTTCAGGATCGGCGCCGTGCTGCCGGGCGCGCTGGCCTCAAACGCGGCGGCGTAGTCGTAATCGTCCGCCGGCTTCTGGTGGTCACGCGCAATCAGAACCACAGCGGCCACGACGACCAGCACGAGCGCCAGCCCGATCATCCCCTTGCGTGCCATCGCGCTCCCTTCTTTATCTACGGATGCTCTGAAAAAGTACTTGAACCCTTCCCCCCGGAGAAGGGCAGGGATGAGGGATTCTCAATCAAGGGCGTACCTTAACTTGAACCGCCCTCACCCAACCCTCTCCCGGAGGGAGAGGGCTTTTTCAGAGTTTCCCTACCTGCCGGTCAGCCGATGCTACCCGCTATGGAACGTGCTGCGTAGACGGGCCTTACCGCCAGGATTTCAGGCGCGGCCTGCCGATCCCAGCGCGGCAATCTTCAGCGCCAGCTCCAGTGCCTGCTCATAGTTGAGGCGCGGGTCGACGGCGCTGCGATAGGCGCGTTCGAGGTCAGCCTCGGTCAGGTCGCGGGCACCGCCGAGGCATTCGGTCACATCCTCGCCGGTCAGTTCCAGATGCACACCGCCGAGTCGCGAGCCGCAACCGGCATGAATCGCAAAGGATTGCTCGACTTCGCTCAGGATGTCGTCGAAGCGGCGCGTCTTGAGGCCATTGCCGGTGCTCTGTGTATTGCCGTGCATCGGATCGCAAAGCCAGAGCACCTGATGACCCTTGCCGCGCACCGCGTCGATCAGTTTCGGTAGCGCCTCGTCGATTTTCCCGACACCCATACGATGGATCAGCGTCAGCCGGCCCGGTTCGTTCGCAAGATTCAGGATTTCGCAGAGTTGCAACACCCACTCGACACTCATCGACGGCCCGACTTTTACCGCGATCGGGTTGCAGATGCCGCGCATGTACTCGACGTGTGCGCCATCGACCGCCGCCGTGCGCATGCCGATCCAGGGCATGTGCGTCGACAGGTTGTACCAGCCCGACTGGCGCGGCACCTGACGCGTTTGCGCCGCTTCGGCGTTCAGCAGCAGGGCCTCGTGCGAACTGTAGAACTCCACGCGATTGAACTCGCCGATGGTCTGGCCGGCAAGCGTCTCCATGAATTTCACGGACTCGCCGATCGCCTCGACCCGCTTCGAGTATTCCTCGGCCAGCGGCGCGTGATGGACCCATTCGAGATCCCAGTACTCCGGATGATGCAGGTCGGCGAAGCCGCCATCGATCAGGCCGCGTACGAAGTTGATCGTCATCGCCGAGCGCTTGTGACCCTCCAGCAGCAGCTGCGGATTCGGCGTGCGTGCCGCGAGCGTGAAGTCGGGTGCGTTGACGACGTCGCCGCGGTAACAGGGCAGCGTGATGCCGTCGCGCGTCTCGGTATCGGCGGATCGCGGTTTCGCATATTGGCCGGCGAAACGGCCGACGCGCACGACGCGCTTGCGCAGCCCATGCACGAGCACGAGGCTCATCTGCAAGAGCACCTTCAGCCGGTTCGCGATCAGGCCGGCTTCACAGTCGGCGAAGCTCTCGGCGCAATCGCCGCCCTGCAGCACGAAGCGGTGGCCCTGCTGCGCTTCGGCGAGCTGCGCGCGCAGCGTGTTGACCTCCCAGGACGTGACCAGCGGCGGCAGCCGGTGCAGTTCGGCGAGCGCAGCTTCGAGCGCCGCGCGGTCGGGATAGGTGGGCTGCTGCACGGCAGGCTTGGTCTGCCAGGTGTCGGGGGTCCAGGTCATGTCTATTCGGAGATTTTTCAAGTCGCAATTATAGAGGGCCATGTTAAGATGACCAACTAAATGACTATCAGCGAGAGGCTGGAAAGCGATGGACAATCATGTCAGCGTGGCGGAAGCAAAAGCTCACCTGAGCGAAATTCTGGACCGCGTCGAATCCGGCGAGGAAGTCGTCATCACGCGGCGGGGCAAGGTTGTCGCGCGACTTACCCGGGACGGCCGAAAGACGTCACAGGCGATCGACTTCGAGCGATTGCGCGCGTTCCGGGACTCGATGCCGATGGCCAAGGCAGGCGCTGGCGCGTTCATCCGGAAAGTGCGTGACGACGAGCGGTACTAAGCGAAGGAAATAGTCGGGAAACCGACCGCCGGCGTTCCGTATCCTCGCGGCTGACACCCTTCCGGATTCATCCATGCACTACATCGATACCAGCATCATCGCCGCGATTCTGCTGCGCGACCCCGAAAGCAAGCGAGCCGAAAACCTGCTCGATTCTTTGCGATCAGAAGACCGGTGCCTGAGTGCGTGGACCGGCGTCGAACTGTTCAGCGCCATTGGTCGCCGCGCGCGGACGCGCGAGATGACGTCGAAAGCGGCTGCCAACGCGCGGCTGCTTTACTTCGAGGAATTTGCCGCCAAGTTGATTCTTCTACCGATCGGAACTCCAGACTTCGAGCGCGCATGTGCACTGTTGGCGATTGAAGGAACCGGATTGCGCGGCGGCGACGCGCTGCATCTGGCTATCGCGCTGAATCGTGGCGTCACGAGCTTTCGGACGCTTGATAAATCACTGCGAAAGATTGCGATCCAGATGGGTCTTTCGGCTCCGTCGGCTTGAACCAATGAGCGCAGCGAAAGCCGGCGAGCACACCCCGCTGATGCAGCAATACCTCGGCATCAAGGCCCAGTTTCCGGAAACGCTGGTGCTGTTCCGCATGGGCGATTTCTACGAGCTGTTCTACGACGATGCGCGCAAGGCTTCGCGCCTGCTCAACATCACGCTGACCAAGCGCGGCGAGTCTGCCGGACAACCGATCGCGATGGCCGGCGTGCCGTATCACCAGCTCGAGAATTATCTGGCGCGGCTGGTGCGGCTGGGCGAATCGGCCGCCATCGTCGAACAGGTGGGTGAAGTTGGACTGGACAAGGGACCGGTGCGCCGCGAGGTCGTGCGCGTGATCACGCCGGGCACCGCGACCGAGGACGCGCTGCTCGACCCGCGTGCGCAGACCCTGCTCGCCGCAACCTGCTTCGGCGGCGGCCGTTTTGGACTCGCCTGGCTGGAATTGTCCTCCGGCCGCTTCAGCGTGCTGGAAACCACGCGTGAAACAGACTGGCTGGCCGAGCTGCACCGCCTGCGTGCCAGCGAGCTGCTGGTGCCGGAAGACGCGGCGCCGAAGCTCGGCGGGCTGGCGGCGCGGTCGCGTCCCGTCTGGCATTTCGATACCGCCTCGGCGCGCCGCCTGCTGACCGCACAGTTCGGCACGCGCGACCTCCGCGGGTTCGGTGCGGAAGAACTGGAACCTGCGCTCGGTGCAGCCGGTGCGCTGCTGCAATACGTGCAGGAAACGCAGAAGGCGCGCGTCGCGCATCTGGCCGGCCTGCGCGTGGAAACCATCGACGAGGCGCTGACGCTCGACCCGGCGACGCGGCGCAACCTGGAGATCGAGCATTCGCTCGGTGGCCGGCACGAGTACACGCTGGTCGGCGTGCTCGATACCTGCATCACGTCGATGGGCAGCCGCCAGTTGCGGCGATGGCTACAGCGACCGCTGCGCGATCGCCGGCAAATCGGTGCGCGGCACGATGCAATTGCGCTGCTGCTCGACGGCGAGCACGGCGCATACCGGGCCGTGCGCGAGGCCTTGAAGCCGGTCGCGGACATCGAGCGCATTCTCGCGCGCGTCGCGCTGCGCTCGGCGCGGCCGCGCGATCTGGCAGGCGTCGCGCTGACGTTGAACGGGTTGCCGGCAATCGCCGCTGCCATCGCCGCGCTGGACGCGCCGCTGCTGTACGAGCTGGCCACACGCCTCGGCGAACATGCGGACGTGACGGCGCTGCTGACCCGTGCACTCGCCGACGAGTTGCCGCTGCTCGCGCGCGACGGCGGCGTGTTCCGCAGCGGCTACGATGCAGCACTCGACGGACTGCGCGGCCTCTCGACCAACGCCGACGGCTTCCTGCTCGATCTCGAAACCCGCGAGCGCGCGCGCTCCGGCATCGAGACGCTCAAGGTCGGCTACAACCGCGTGCAGGGTTTCTTCATCGAGGTTGGCAAGAGCCAGTCGTCGCGCGTGCCGGCGGACTATCTGCGCCGGCAGACGCTGACCAACGCCGAGCGCTACATCACCGAGGAGCTGAAGCGCCACGAGGAGCAGGTGCTCGGCGCGCGCGACCGGGCGCTGGCGCGGGAAAAGCAGCTGTACGACGATCTGCTCGATCGCCTCGGTGGCGAGCTGCGGACCTTGCAGGCAATGGCCGCAGCGCTCGCTGAACTGGACACGCTGGCCTGTTTCGCCGAGCGCGCTGAAGCCCTGCACTGGAATCGTCCCGAACTGGGCGAAGCCATCGGCATCGACATTCGCGGCGGCCGGCATCCGGTGGTCGAGACGACACTCGACACCCCCTTCGTGCCGAACGATCTCAGCCTCGACGAAAGCCGCCGCCTGCTGGTCATCACCGGCCCGAACATGGGCGGCAAGAGCACCTACATGCGCCAGACGGCGCTGATTGTGCTGCTCGCCTACGCCGGCGCTTTCGTGCCGGCCGAAGCCGCGCGGATCGGCCCGGTCGACCGCATTTTCACGCGCATCGGCGCGGCCGACGATCTGGCGCGCGCGCAGTCGACGTTCATGGTCGAAATGAGCGAGACCGCCAACATCCTGCACAACGCGACGCGGCACAGCCTTGTGCTGATGGACGAGGTCGGGCGCGGCACGTCGACCTACGACGGCCTGGCGCTGGCCCGCGCGAGCGCCGAGCACCTCGCGACGACGAGTGGTGCGCTGACGCTGTTCGCTACGCACTACTTCGAGTTGACCGCGCTCGCCGCAGACCTTCCGGGTGTCGCCAACGTGCATCTCGATGCCGCCGAGTACGCCTCGGCCGGCGGCGAGTCGCTGGTATTCCTGCATCGCGTGCAGCCGGGGCCGGCGAACCGCTCGTATGGTCTTCAGGTTGCCGCGCTAGCCGGCGTGCCGACCGCCGTCGTTACGCGAGCACGGACGCTGCTTGCCGCGCTGGAACGCGAGGCGCAGAAGCCGGCAGTGTCCTCGGCCGCACTGGCGCCGCCGCAATTACCGCTGTTCGCCGCGCCGGAATCGGATGCGCTGAAACTGCTTGACCGCATCGAACCCGATCAGCTTTCGCCGCGCGAGGCGCTCGACTGGCTGTATCGCCTCAAGTCGGCACGATGAGGCAACACGCCGGTCCAAGAGGCATGACCGCCTCCAGAACAATTGAACCGATGACTAAAAGGAAATCCGCACTGTGCATTCTCGCCCTGTTGCCGGGACTGTCGCCGGTGGCGCTTGCCGGGCCGGGCAAGGCCGGCCTCTGGGAGGTCAGGACCTCGCTGAATTTCAGTGCCGGGGGCTTCCAGATTTCGCCGGAACAAATCGAGCAGATGCGGCAGTTCGGGCTGGACGTGCCGGGTCTCGACAAACCGTTCGTGGCGAGGCAGTGCATCACGCCCGAGCAGGCGGCGCGCGACGAGCTGCCGCGCCCACAGGCCGGAGACAGTGGCTGCGCACTTCAGAATGTCCGCCATAACGGCAATCTCTGGAACGCCGATATCGCGTGTTCCGGCAGCCTTCAGGGTCGCGGCAATCTCGCGGCGCGCTTCGAGAGCGACCAACGTTTCGCCGGCACCTGGCGATTCACCGGGCGCTCGACGCAGGTGCCCACCGACATCGACATGAGCAATCCGTTTTCGGGTCGCTGGCTCGGCGCGAACTGCGGTACCGTCGCGCCGAACCGGGATTGATCGTTCATTGATCGAAACGGGAAACGCCGGACGATTGCCCGGTGTTTCCCGTGCGGTACCGTGGCCTGCGTTACATGCCGGCGTTACGCAGCATGAGCTTGACGATGAGGATCAGGGTCAGCACGAACAACACCGTCAGCACGATCGCCACGCCGATGAAGACCATCGGCTTGCCGCTCGAGAAATCGCGTTCGCGGTTCTTGTCTCCCTGCACGCCGAAGAACGAGGCGAGCACGCTGAAGACCGTGTCGAGCAGCGTCGGCGGTTTGAGCGCGGGCTTCTTCGGGTCTTCGGCTTGAGTCATCGGGTTCTCGGTCAGTAGTCCTCGCTGCGGTGCTTCATCTTTACCAAATTCTGTCGATCCTCGAATTTCATGAGTTCCCCATATCAGACCGATGGTCAATTGAAAGGCCGCCGGGCTTGCGCCCGGCGGCCTGATTGCAGAGACCTCAGACCGGTTGTCCGGTCTTACTTGTTGGTCCGCTTCTGCACCGACGCGGCGGTGAAGTAGTCGTCGTTGAAGGTCACGGTGCTGTCGTACGGCTTGTCTTCGTTGAATGCGGCGGTGATGAAGTAGCGCCCGGAGAAGAAGTCGTAGATCACTTCCGGCACGGTCGACGTCGCCTGGATGTTCGCGGCGCTGACCAGATGACCTTCCTGGAATTTGTAGAGCTGATCCTTGTTGTCGTAGTCGTCGACCGCTTCGATGTTGTAGGAATCTTCATCAACGTAGAACGTGCGGCGCTTGAACGTATGGTTGGTGCCAGGCTTCAGCTCCGCGTCCACCACCCAGTAGCGATGCAGCTCGTAACGCGGCAGTTCCTGATTCAGATGCTTCGGGCGCACGAGGTCCTTGAACTTGATCGTGGTGCCGGCGATCTTGTTCGAGTTGTACGGCAGGTAGAATTCCTTCTTGCCGACCAGCTTCCAGTTGTAGCGGTCGAGCGCGCCGTTGAACATGTCCACCTGATCGTAGAACTGGTTGCCGTCGGTACCCTCATAGGGGTTGTCGTACTGCACCGTCGGCGCGCGGCGGATGCGTTTCAGGCCCGGGCTGTAGAGCCAGGCGGCGCGGCCCTTGTCGCCCACGTCGGCTTTCTCGTGCACGAGAATGAAGGTGCCGGCGAGACGCGGCGGCGCGAGCGTCTGCGAGAGGTACTTCAGGAACTCGTTCGCTTCCGGCGTCATCACGACCGGATTCTTGATGCTCGAATACGAAAACTTCACTTCCTCGACGAGCTTGGTCAGCTGAAAGTCGCCGTTCGGCTGCACGATCATCTGATTGTTGAAACGGCGGACCGCTTCACCGCGCCATTTCAGCTTGTGGTTCCAGATGATTTCGGCACCGGTCTTGGGAATCGGGTACGGGAACCCGAGCTTTGCGCCTTCGACGACGTCGGTGCCGATCAGGCTCGCCTTCGTCGCATTCTCGAAGGTTGCCTTGTAAATCTCATCCGGGAACGCTGCCGTGCGGCGCGTCGGATAGACGTTCATCTTGTAGGTCGAGAAGCGCTTCAGCAGTTCCTTGTGACCGGCGGTGAGCTTGTCGGCGTATTGCGCCACGTTCGCGGACGTGATCGTGAACAGCGGCTTGTCGTCATCGACGCCCGGTTCATTCGGATACTCGTTGGAGAGTGTGCCGTGCTTCGCCGCACCGCCGGTCCACGCCGGAATCGTGCCTTCCTTGTTGCCCGCTTTCTCGGCGCCGACCGGCGTCAGCTCCTTGCCGAGCTTGGCCGCCTCGGTGGCATCGACCTTGGCCGCCGCCTGCTGGGCCGCGAGGCCCAACACCAGCGCGCCAAGAAACAGGAGTTGTTTTTTCATGGTGGATTCTCGCTCCTTGCAGGGTTCTATTCGTGAGTGCCGCTGTTGACAATGCGGCCTGTTGATTTGCCCGGATGCTACATAAAAAGGCCAGTCTCCGCCATGCCATTCGACGCAGCGGTCAGGACGGCTGACGGTCAGGCTTCAGGTTTCCGGATCGAGGGCGAGCGCCCTGAACAGCGCCGGCCGCGCGTTCATCTCGACATCGAGCGCGCCGAGCATGATGAAGACGCCGGCGATCCGTCGATGCAGAAACACCACCTCGCGCGGCGGCACCCGGAAATATTTCGACAAGGCATTGCGCGCCGCAACATTGGCGACCCGCATCGGCAGCCGGCTGGTGCCCCAGCGGTACTCGCCGCGCGCATTGCGCAGTTCCGGCGGCGTGCGCGGATCGTTCGCGCGATTGAACGGCTCGACGATCAGTTCGAACATTTCACCGAAGGCGTTCTGTACCGAATCGGGGAAGTCTTCGCCGATCAGTCCGATATCGATGGCGCCACGCAGCGCGCGCCGCCGATCGCGCAGCAGCGAACCGGCGACGATGCCGGAATAGGCGTCGACAAAGCCGCGCTCGAAGTAGCGCGTGGCGCCGAAGTCAAGCAGCACGATGCGGTCATCCTCGGCGCGCGCGCCGATCCGGAACCGGTAGTTGCCGAAGTTGGGATCGGTCTGGAGCAGGCCCCAGTCGAAGAACTCGGTGGCGAACAGCTCGAACAGCGCCCGACCAAAGCGGTTGCGACGCGCCTGAGACAGCTGCGCCAGGGCGGGCGCACGCACCGAAACACCGGATTCGAACGTCGTCGTCAGCACGTTGGCGGAAGAATATTCGCGTACCACGCGCGGCACGACGAAGCGCGAATCACCGGCGAGACGGCGTGCGAATTCCTCGGTGAACTCGGCCTCCGCGCCGTAGTCGACTTCCCGCTCCAGCATGTCGCGAACCTCGGCGAAACTCGGCTCCAGGTCCAGCCCCTTCGGCGCCAGCCGCGTCATCATCAGCAGGCGCGACAGCGTACGGATATCGCTGTCGATCGAATCGGCCACGCCCGGATACTGGATCTTGACCACGACTTCCAGGCCATCCGATTTGCGCACGGCGCGATGCACCTGACCGAGCGAAGCGGCCGCCAGCGGCTCGGTATCGATCTCGAGTTCGCTGAGTCGCCGGCGGCCGAGGCTCTTTTCCAGCACCGGCGCAATCACACGCCACTGCACCGGCGGCGTGTCGTCCTGCAGGTCAGCGAGGACATCGACGGCTTCCTCCGGCAGAAAATACTGACCGAACAGCGACAGCATCTGGCCGGCTTTCATGACACTGCCCTTGAGCCGGCCAAGCTCGTCGGCAAGGATCGTCGCCTGCTTGCGATAGAACTCGCGGTTGGATTCGCTGCGCTCGATCTCGCCGCGAAAAATATTCATGAGCGAATGCGCGACAATCTTGGCGCCCGCGCCGAGGCCGAGTTTGGTCAGGGCGATATTGCGCTCGAACGGCCGCGTCTTGAGCGAGGCCATGCCGGCTTTCCTGGGTAAATCCGAATTCATTACTTTTTCAGTTCAGGGCAATGACGACGGCGACCGCAGGACCGACGTTGGCCAACATTCTATGGGTCCCGCACGCAAACGACGCTGGCAAGCAACCGGATTCAGACCCATGAGTCGCAGTTTGCGTTCAGTCGATCGGGCGGCCCTGCTTCGCGAGCTTGGCGCTCCGCGAGTAATCCGCCGGCCGGCGCACAGGCTTGCAGCACCAGGATCAGCGCCGATAGCGCATCGGCAGCCGCGCCGAGGGGCGGGTCAAGGCCGACATCAGTGCGCCCCCAGCCAGGGCTCGGTGATCGTGTAGATCACCGCAAACGGGAACAACACGGTATCCGCCACGACCGAAAAGGCCAGATCGCCACGCGGATAGGTCGGCGGGAAAATGGCGTAGGTGCCGTAATGATCGAGCGTATCTCGATCGCCTTCGATGGCGGCATAGTCGAGCCGCGTGCCGGCGAAGAAACGCGGGCTGTGCGGCCGCACGTTGCCGACGCTTTGGATCGTGGCGCAACCGCCGCAGAGCAGGCTGGCGCCGACCAACAGGGCTGTACTTGCTCGCGCGTTCATACTGCTTCTCGTTCACTCGTCGTTTACGGTTTGAAGTCCGCGCTATCAGCAATCCCAAGCTTGCATACAGCACACTAAGGCCTGTCAAAAGACCCTGGCAACGCGTCCTTCACCTTTCCCGGAGTCCTCTTCATGGCTGCAAACCATTCACCCGGCTTCGAGCGCCTCGTCGCGGAGGCCAAAACCCGTATCCGCGAAGTCAATGCGCGCGCGATGCCGGCAATTCTAGCGGCCAATCCCGGCGCGTGGTTGATCGACACACGCGAGGAAAGCGAGTTCGCTGCGGGCCACGTGCGCGGCGCCGAATGGATCGGCAAGGGTGTGATCGAGCGCGACATCGAGGCGCGGCACCCGGACAAGTCCGAGCCGCTCTATCTTTATTGCGGCGGCGGCTTCCGCTCGGCATTGGCGGTCGACAGCCTGCAGAAGATGGGCTACCGCAACGTCCATTCGATCGACGGCGGCTGGCGCGCATTGAAGGATTTGTTGCCGACCGAATAACCGCCGCGACGCGCCACGCGTTAATGCGGCGCGTCAAGGTCATCGATCACGATGTCGCCGCGCGCCGCAAGCTGCGCCCGGAATGATATGAACGCTGCGGCCGCGAGTGCACGCGGCCCTTTGATGCCGAACTCGATGTGTCGCGGCCGCGTCGCATCGCCGCGAAACGGCAGGCTCGACAGCTTGATGCCCTCGAACTCGCGCAGCGTCGATTCCATCAAATCCAGCAGATCGCCCTCGCCGCTGGTGCCCAGCGCGCGCAGCGAAAACTCCGCCGCCGGTTCGGCTCGGTGCAGCTGCCTGAGCCGCGTATCGAGCACCCATTCGAGCATCGGCCAGGCCATCTCGGGAAAGCCGGGCACGAAATGGCAGTCGCCGATGTAGAAGCCGGGCACGCGGTTGACCGGGTTCGGGATCAACCCGGCACCCTGCGGAAAGTCGACCATGATGGCGCGGTTCGGGTGCGTGCGCGGACCGAATTCCTCGGTGAGGATCCGCAATCCCTCGGCGTGACGTTCGATCGGCACGCCGAACGCGCGTGCTGCAGCCTGACGGGTGCGGTCGTCGGGCGTGGCGCCAATGCCGCCGCAGGACAGCAGCACGTCGCCGCGCATACGTACCGCGCCGATCGCCTCGGCGATCTGCATTTCGTCGTCGCCGAGAAACTGCGCCCAGTCGAGGCTCATGCCGCGCGCGGCAAGCAGGGCGATGACTTTCGGCAGATGTTTGTCCGGGCGCTTGCCGGACAGGAGTTCATCGCCGAGTACGAAAAGTCCGATGGCCATGCGCACTCCTCAGCCGAGCAATTTCTTGAGCGCGCGTTTCATCGCCGCCTGATCGCGCGTCGCCAGCCGACCCGCCTTGCGCAGGATCAGTCGGTGGTCGAGCGTGAACAGCTTCATGCGCGTGAGCGAGGGTGCGGGCAGCCCTGCCGTCGCGAAATCCGTAATCGGCGTGTCCAGCGGCCAGCCCTGGCGTTCATCCTTAATGCTGGTGATCATCGCGAGCACGGAGTGTCCAGCTTCGGTGTTGAATGCCGCCGCGCCCGACAACACCAGTGCCGGTCGGCGTTTTTCGGCGGCACGGTCAGTGAACGGAAACGGCACGATGACCACGTCCCAGGCTGCGAACGTCGATTTAGAGGTCACGGTAGGCCTCGTCGTCGGCCGACGACGACCACACCGATTCGAGAGAACCGTTGAGCGCGCGCGCGTATTCGGCGTCGAACGGCATCTGCTTGCGCAGATAGACCATGCCCTGCTCGTTGATCTCGAATTGCACGGAGTCGCCGGCTTTGAGATCCAGCGCGTCGCGCACCGGCAGCGGAATCGTGGCCTGATATTTCGCCGTGAGGCGACTGCTGACCTTGTCCATGGCAATTTGCTCTACTGGTAATACGGTATTACCACACTACAAAATGAACGCCGAGCCGTCAAGCAAAAAAAGAGGCGGCCAGGCCGCCCCTGCAATCGCGATGTGCGCTTACTCCGCAGTCCAGCCAAACTTCTCGACAGCGTTGAAGATGTCGGTCTCGGTGACGATGCCGATGATCTTCTCGCCCTGCGTGACGGTCAGGCGGCTGTAGCTCGCGTCGGCGATCAGCGCGGCGGCTTCGCGAATGCTGGTTTCGGCCGGCACCGAGACGACCGGACGACTGGCGATTGCATCGACTTTCGTCGTCGACGGCGATTTGTTGCCGCGCACGATCTTGCCGACGATGTCGCGCCGCGTGAGGATGCCCCAGTCGCCCTTGGCGTTCGGCTCGACGACCACCGAGCTGATGTTGTTGTCGGTCATGCGATGCATCGCGTTCTCGACCGTTTCGTCGCCCGACACGGTGATCAGCGAGCGCGTCATCAGGTCCGCCACGGTGTGCGGCATGCGGCCGGAGTCGAGCATCTCTTCCATCGGCTGGAGAAGCCGGCGGATTTCGCGCTGCTTGCGCTCCTTCACCAACTGCACCTGTTGCGCCTTGCGCTTGGCTTCGAGATCGATGCCACCGTTCATGCGCTCGATCAGCGCATCCGCGAACTGGCTGGTGCCGACTTCGGTGGCGCCGTCGATCTGACGCGCGAAGTCGTAGGTCACGATGCCGTCACCGATCACTTCGGGGTAGACCAGCGTGATCAGGTCTGCGGCCTCGGTCCAGCCCATGTATTCCAGCATCATCACGCCCGAGAACAGCAGCGAACCGGGGTTGACCTTGTTTAGGTTCGCGTACTTCGGCGCGGTGCCGTGCGTGGCCTCGAACACCGCGACGTGGTCGGCGATGTTGGCGCCGGGTGCGATGCCCATGCCGCCGACTTCCGCCGCGATGGCGTCGGAGAGATAGTCGCCGTTCAAGTTGGTCGTTGCGATCACATCGAACTCGTCCGGTCGCAAAAGCATCATCTGGAACATGATGTCGGCAATGCGATCCTTGATGACGATCTTGCCTTCCGGCTGCTTGCCCTTGTACTCGCCGTAGAGCTGTTCTTCGGTGATCGTGACGCCGGCAAATTCATCGCGCGCGACCTCATAACCCCAGTTGCGGAACGCGCCCTCGGTGAATTTCTGGATATTGCCCTTGTGCACCAGCGTGACCGATTCCCGACCGTTGTCGACGGCGTACTGGATCGCCTTGCGCACGAGGCGCTTGGAGCCGAATTCCGAGATCGGCTTGATGCCGATGCCCGCGCCTTCGAAGAACTTCGCCTTCATCTCCTCGCGCAGAAATTTTGCGACCTTGGTGTTCTCCGGCGTGCCGGTCTTGTATTCGATGCCGGCGTAGACGTCCTCGGTGTTCTCGCGGAACAGCACGATGTCGACCTTGTCCGGCCGTTTCAGCGGGCTCGGCACGCCGGCGTAATGACGTACCGGGCGCACGCAGGCGTAGAGATCGAGGTCCTGCCGAAGCGCGACGTTGAGGCTGCGCATGCCACCACCGACGGGCGTGGTCAGCGGACCCTTGATCGAGACGATGAGGTCCTGCAGCACCTTCAGCGTTTCCTCGGGGCAGAAGTTGCCGTCGTAAAGACCTGCGGCCTTCTCGCCGAGATAGGTCTCGCACCAGTGGATTTTCCGCTTGCCGCCGTAGGCTTTCGCAACCGCCGCATCCCAGATGCGCAGGCAGGCTTTGGTGATGTCCGGGCCGATGCCGTCGCCCTCGACGTAGCCGATGATCGGCTGGTCCGGCACAACGATCTTGCCGTTCTGGATCGTGATCTTCTGACCCATGGCCGGAATCCGGATGTGGCGATAAGGCGTGCTTTCTGAACTGCTCATGGGGAACTCGTCTCCTCGGACGATACTGGTGCGTTTTTGGGACAGCGCTGCCGAGCGCCATGGATCGATTCTATCATCCGCAACGCGGCAGGCTGCCCGAATCGCGCTACGCTAGGGGTTCGGATTGCATGGAGTACAGGCATGAAGAACTCTCGCCCTTCGGGCGCGCTATTGGCGATTGCACACGGCTCCGAGAGTCTCGAGACCGTGACCATCATCAACGTCCTGCGTCGCGCGGGAATCGAAGTCACTGTCGCCAGCATCGAAAGCGAACTGATGGTGGGCGGCACACGCGGCATCAAGCTCGTCGCCGACCACCGCTTTCTCGATGTCCGTGAACACGTCTTCGAGCTGATCGTGCTGCCCGGCGGCGAGAAAGGCGCCGAGGCGCTGTCGCGGTACATGCCGCTGATCGAAATGCTCGAGGCGCAGAACGACGCCCGACGAAGCATCGGCGCGATCTGCGCCGCACCAGCGTTGACACTCGCGCCGCATCACTTTCTCGAAGGCCGGCGGGCAACCTGTTATCCGGCGTTCAAGGCGAAACTCAAGTCCTGGGTCGACGAGGCCGTCGTGACCGACGGTCATATAGTCACCAGTCAAGGGCCCGGGACGGCGCTACCGTTTGCGCTGTGCCTGGCCGAGATGTTGACCGGGGCGGTGCAGCGCCGGGAAGTTGCAGAGGCATTGCTGTACGCCTGAGCGCATAAAAAAACGCCCGCATGAAACGGGCGTTCTTCCAACCTGGAATCTCAGGCGGCCTGTTTTGCCGCCACGGCTTCCTTGAGCATCTTCTGCAACTCGCCGGACTGGTGCAGGTCGAGCGTGATGTCGCAGCCGCCGACCAGTTCACCCTTGACATAGAGCTGCGGGAAGGTCGGCCAGTTCGCGAACTTCGGCAGCGCGCGATAAATTTCCTCGTCCTCGTAAATATTGACGTAGGCGTATTCAGCTTCGCAGGCGTTCAGGGCCTTGATGACGCGTGCGGAAAAGCCGCACTGCGGAAAATCGGGCGTGCCCTTCATGTAGAGGATGATGGGGTTCTGCGTGACCTGCTGTTTGATGCGTTCGAGTGCGTCCATGTTGGGTCTCTTTCTTGCGTGCTACGGAAAGTATGATTTTACCACGCTGGCCGTCGGCAGCGCCGGAGATGGACGGGCCGCCGCTTCCGACGAGTAAACGCGATGCTAAAATCAGGCCACTCCAGAACGTCGTCGAGTCCGGGAATTCTGTACTTGCGGCTTTCCGGCAATAATCGTCACCCACTGAGGAATTGTCATGACTTTCGTCCTGCCGGAACTGCCGTACGCCCGCGAGGCGCTTGAACCGCATATGTCTCGCGAGACCTTCGAATATCACTACGGCAAGCA
>JAYWBB010000040.1:0-19691 GCA_043781855.1 Nevskia sp.
TGTAGCTCGCCGCGGTCGCGCCACTGATGTTGACGCCGTTGCGCTGCCACTGGTAGCTGAGTGGTGCGGTACCGGTGGCCACGACCGAGAACGTCGCTGCCGCCGGGACAATCACGATCTGATTTGCCGGCTGCGTGGTGATCGCCGGCGCCACGGGTGCGGCGGTGACCGTCAGCGTCGCCGCGCTGCTCGGGATACTGCCGGCCGAATTGCCAACCTCCACGGTAAAGATTGCACCGTTATCGGCCGACGAGGTCGCCGCCGTGGTGTAGCTCGCCGCCGTCGCGCCGCTGATGCTGGCACCGTTACGCTGCCACTGATAACTGAGCGGTGCCGTGCCGGTGGCAACCACGGTGAACGTCGCGGTCGTCGGGGCGACAACACTCTGGTCGACAGGCTGCGTAGTGATCGTGGGCGCGGTCGCCGTCGCTGCCCCGCCTGCGCCGCCACCGGAGCAGGCACTCGACAACAGCGTCAGGGCGACCAAAGCGACCACCCACAGGTTGTTCTTCACTACGCTGCCCTTGACCATCACTTATTCCCCAATGATTTTGAATCCGGCGCAATGGCATGCGCAGCGCAGTAATGAATGCGATGCGCGCCATAGTAATGGTAGAACGCTCCGCCAAAAATTAGTTCAGCACTAGCGTGGTGAAGAACAACCTATGGGGCGAACGCAGTCCCCGAAGCAGCGATGTTCCGTCTGCGGCAACACGGACTTCGAATCAGGGTTGTCCTGGATGCGTCTCAGGCCGGTGGCCTGACCTCCGCCATCAGGCTCATCGTATTGCCCTCGCCGTCTTCGAAGAAGCCGAGCCAGAGGTCATGATCCGGCATGCGCGCGACGCGCTGCGGTGGTTCGACGATCGTCACGTTGCGGGCCGCGAGGCGTGCGAACGCAGCTTCGATCGCATCGACGCGGAAATACAGAATCGAGCTGTGCGCACGTGGCTTGCCCGGCTCGGCGAGGCCGAGCATGAGCCGCGTGTCGCCGCAATCGAAGAACGTCATGCTGTCGCCGGCGCGGAACAGGTGTTTCAAGTCGAGCACGTCGCGGTAGAAGGCTTCCGCGCGCGGAATGTCGTCGACGGTGACGGCGATCTGGCCGATCCCGGTAATCTGGAAAGTCGGATTCATGTGGGCTTCGTCCATTCATGCCTGCGCTCAGGCGGATTTGGCCCTAAAATTACCGCCTCGTCACCCCATCAGCCAAACCGCCGCTCGCCATGACCTTCGTCGTCGTCGAAAACTGCATCAAGTGCAAGTACACGGACTGTGTGGAAGTCTGCCCCGTGGACTGCTTCCACGAAGGCCCGAACATTCTCGTGATCGACCCCGAGGAGTGCATCGACTGCACGCTCTGCGAGCCGGAATGTCCGGCCAACGCCATCCTCGCCGAGGACGACGTGCCCGAGGACCAGAAGCACTTCCTGCCGCTGAACAAGGAACTCTCGCGCCTGTGGCCGGTGATCACCGAGAAGAAGGACGGCTTGCCCGACGCCAAGGAATGGGACGGCAAGACCGACAAGTTCAAGCTGCTGGAACGCTGATTCGCGGCGCGCCGCAATGTCCGCTGCGCGACTGCTGCTGATCCCCCCCGCAGCGCCCTTCGCCGATGAAGTTGCGCGGCGGCTGCTGGATCTTCATCGTGAACGCCTTCCGGACTTGAGCGGCCTGACGCTGGTCCTGGCCTCGCCGGCACTGGCGCGGCCGCTGCGCTCTGCGCTGGCAAGGCGGGCCGGTGGCGCGATTCTCGGCCCCCGGCTGATCGATGCCCGGCAGCTCGCGGCTGACGCCCTGCCAGTGGATGCCGCAGCGCCTCTGTCACCGCTTGCCTGCCGACTCCAGCTTGCCGAATGGCTGACGCGCCTGCGCTCGGTGTTTCCGAATCAGGACCCGATGCGTGTCGCCGACGCGCTGTTCGCGATCTTCGAAGAACTGACGCTGAACGCGGCAAGCCTGCCGGCCGAGGCAGCGGCGTTCGCCGAACGACTGCGCGCGGCCTATGCCTCGCCGCCGCTCGCCGCGCTCTCGCGCGAAGCGCAACTCGTCCACCATCTATGGCGTTTTTACTCCGAGGAAATCGGCGGTCGCGCGCCGGCCATCGTCTATCTGCGCGGACTGAAAACCGCGCTCTCTGGCAAAACCCGTTTGCTCTGGTTGGGCTTCGACGCGCTGGCGCAAGCGGAAGCCGCGCTGCTGCGTCCGGCAATCGCTGCCGGACATGTGCAATTCTGGACGCAGGGCCGGCTCGATGGCCGCGATGGCGAGGCGGCACGCGCGCTGTTCGCCGCGCTCGCGGCCGAACCCGAGTCGGCCGACGTGACGCCGTCGACGACGCGCAGCCGTCTGCTCGATGCCTGCTTCACCGAAGAATCTGGCTCCGCAATCGAACGCGGCCGTACATTGAACGGCGCCGGCGCGACCGGCCTGCGCCTGGTCGCCGCCAGCAACGCTGAGCACGAGGCGCGTATCGTCGATCTCGCCGTGCGCGAAGCGCTACAGAGCGGTGCGCGCAGCGTCGCCGTGGTCAGCAGCGATCGCCGTCTCGCACGCCGGCTGCGGGCCTTGCTCGAACGCGCGGGCCTCGGGCTTGAGGATCGCGTCGGCTGGGCCTTGTCGACCAGCCGCGCCGCGGCCGCGCTTGCATCCTGGCTGGAATGTCTCGAAACCGGCTTTGCCTTCCGGCCGCTGCTCGATCTGCTCAAGTGCGGCTTCTATGTCGGTCAGTCCGGCGACGAACCGGTGCTGCGCCCGGAGCCCTTGCTCGCCGCTCGGCTGGAACGCGAAGTGCTGTTCGGCGGTCGTCGCGGACTAACACCCATCAGCGGCCTGCGCCCGTTTTCGCAGGCGCTCGATGGCGCCTTCCCCGCAGTTTTTGAACGCCTGCGTGTCGCTGCTGCCGAGTTGGCGATCAATGGACCGCCGCGTATCGCCAGCGAATGGGCCGCCGCCGTCATCGCCAATCTCAAGACCGTCGGACTCGGCGGCGGCTTCGCCGAAGATGATGCCGGCTTGCAGGTACTCGGCGCGCTCGGTCAGCTTCAGAGCGCACTCGAAGGCGTGCCGCTGCGCCTTGCCTGGAGCGACTTCCGCGCGCTGCTTGACCGCCATCTCGAAGACGCCACGTTTCGTCCTTTACCCGCTGGCAGCGGCGCGCCGCGTGTCGCGCTGTACACGCTCGAGCAGACCCAGGGCCTCGAAGCCGATGCCTTGATTCTCGCTTCCGCCACCCGCACGCAATTGCCGGGTGCCGCACCGGGCGAGGCGTTTTTCAACCAGGCGGTGCGCCGCGAACTCGGCCTGGCGGCGTGGCCGCAGCGGCTGGCGCAGACGCTTGCCCGTCTGCGCCGCGTACTCGAAGCAGCGCCCTCGGTGACGATCACCTACGCCGCCGGCAGCGACGGCGAAGCACCGCAGGCCTCGGCCTGGCTGGCAGCGCTGGCGTCATTCGCCGAGGCCGCAGGCTACGCGCCTCTGGCCGATGCAAAGCTCGCTGCGCGGGCCTTGTCGTCGCGAACCCAAGTCGCTACCGATGCTGCGAACGACGCCGAGCCAGCCACCATGCCGCGCCCGCCGGCCGTCGGCGACCTGCTCAATTTTCAGCTGAGCGCCACCGCGCACCAGGTGCTGATCGACTGCCCCTATCGCTTCCATGTCCGCGCGGCGCTCGGCCTGTTCGCCGAGCAGTCCCCGGACGAAGCCGCTTCGCGCTCGGACTACGGCGAGCGCGTGCACACGATCCTTCGCGCCTTTCACGTTCATCACGATGCTGAACTGCCGCCGCCCTATGAAGGCGTGCTGACCGAGGCCGCACTCGATGACGTGCGTACGAAACTCGGTGAGCTGGCCGATGCCGTATTCGCGCCGGATTTGGCGGCGCGCCCGCTGGCGAAAGCCTGGCGTCACGAGTTCGGCGAGCTCACGCCGTGGCTGTCCTCGCAACTGGTGGCGCGGGGCGATGCGAAGACCGTGGAAGTCGAGCAGGAACACCCGCGCGCGGTTTCCGGCTGGACCCTGAAAGGCGCAATCGACCGCCTGGAAACACGCGACAGCGGCGCCAGCGTCATCGACTACAAGACCGGCGCGGTGCCCGCAAAAGCCGACATCCTCGGCGGCGAGGCCGTGCAGTTACCGCATTACGCGTTGACCATCGATCACGCCATCGCGATCGAATACTGGAATCTCAAGGACGAAAAACAACTCGCGGTGAGCGATGAGGATCTGGCCACGCTGACCGCAGGAACCATTGCGCGACTCGCCGAACTAAGCGGCGACCTCGCCCAAGGTCACGCGATGCCCGCGCACGGCGACGACACCGCGTGCAGTCGCTGCGACTACAGCGGCATCTGTCGGCGTGACGCCTGGATCGCTGGATGAATTTAGCCCTCGACCCTACGCGCTCGGTCAGCGTCGCTGCCTCCGCCGGTAGCGGCAAGACCTGGCAACTGGTCTCGCGAATCGTGCGGCTGCTGCTCGCTGGCGCCGAACCGGGCAGCATCCTGGCGCTGACCTTCACGCGCAAGGCCGCCAGCGAGATGCGCGAGCGCGTCGAAGCCCGCCTGCGCGAACTCGCCTACGCCGATGGCCCGGCGCTGGCGGCAGCATTGCACCTGCTCGATCTCGAAGACAGCGAGCCACTGCGAACTCGTGCCCGTGCCTTGCACGAGCGCCTGCTGTTCGCGTCGTTCGGCTTGCGCGCGCAGACCCTGCACGCGTTCTGCCAGGACCTGCTGAGCCGCTTCGCGGTCGAGGCCGAAGTGCCGGCTGGCTTCACGCTGGTCGAGAACGAACGCGAAGTGCAGGCGCGCGCGTTCGAGCATCTGCTCGATCGCATCCGGCGGGAGTCTTCGGGCCGCGCGGCCGCCGCGCTCGATCAACTGATCGCGATGGGCGCGCGCGAGACCACCATTCGCACCTGGCTGAAGGGCTTTATCGACCGGCGCAGCGACTGGTGGGCTTATACCGAAACCTGGGCCGACGATGGCAAGGATGTGGTGGCCGCCGCCTCGGCGCAGGCCGCGCTCGATCTCGATATCGATCCGCAAGATGCCAGCGATCCGGATTACGCTTTCGCGGCATCGGAATTCATCGCGCAACTGCAACAGATTCACGATCTGCTGCTGGCGGCCGGCGGGCTCGGACATCTCAAGGCCGCAATGCTCGCACCGGCCTTGCTCGCGGCTGATGCAGCGACACGCGGAACGATCGCGCTGGCGCTGCTGACGGCGGCTGGCGCGCGGCGCGCAGTCAAGATCAAGAAGGGCGTGAGCGAAGCGACGTTCGCGCAGTTCATGGGCCTCTATGAATCGCTGTGCAGCGTCATCGAGCGCGTGCGCGAACTGCGCCTGCGCCGTGCAACCTGGCAGCGTACGCGTGCGGCCTTCACGCTTGGCGCGGCCTTGCTCGATGCGTTTACGGCGCAGTTGCGCGCCGCGAACGCACTGACATTTGCCGATCTCGAATGGCGCAGTTATCGCCTGCTGCGCGATCCGGGGCAGGCCGAATGGGTCCGCTACAAGCTCGACAGCCGGCTCGATCACCTGCTGCTCGACGAGTTCCAGGACACCAATCCCACGCAGTGGTCGCTGCTACTGCCGCTGCTCGCCGAAATGGCTGCGGGTGACCCCGAGCGGGCGCGCACGGTCTTCGTGGTGGGTGACGCCAAGCAGAGCATTTACAGCTTTCGCCGCGCCAATCCGGAATTGATGACGGTGGCGGCAACGACCATCACCCAGGACCTAGGCGGCGTGTCGATGCCGCTCAACGATTCGCGCCGCAGCGCTCCGGCGATCATCGATTTCGTCAACGCCTTGTTCGATGGCGCGGAGGGCGCAGCAATCGGCTTCGAGCCGCACGGCACCTGGCGGCGCGAGGACTGGGGCGCGGTCGAGATTGCGCCGCTGGTCCGTGCGATCGACGCCGACACCGTGCCCCATGCCCACACCGGCCTGCGCTATCCGCTGACCACCCCGCGTCTGGTCGCCGAAGACCTGCGCCTGCACACCGAGGCGCGGCAGATTGCCGAACGTATCGACTCGCTCATTGCCGCGCGCCTGCCGATTCGTGATGAAGGCGCGGTGCGGGCATTGGGCTGCGACGACATCATGATCCTCGCACGCCAGCGCACTCACTTGCATGCGATTGAGCGTGCGCTGGCCGAGCGCGGTATCGCCTTTGTCGGTTCGAGTAAAGGCACTTTGCTCGACACCGTCATTGCGCACGACCTGATCGCGCTGCTGCGTTTCCTCGACGCGCCGCACCGCGATCTCGAACTGGCGCAGACGCTGCGCTCGCCATTGTTCGGCGCGAGCGATGACGACCTCGTGAACCTTGCCCGCGCGCGCAGCACAAGCTGGTGGCAGAGCCTGCTCGGAGTGGTCGCGGCCGGAACCGCCAGTGCAAAGCTGGCGCGCGCCGCAGGCTTGCTGGAAAGCTGGCTCGCCGCAGCGCGCAGGCTGCCGGCACACGATCTGCTGGATCGGATCGACCACGAAGCCGATGTCGCGGCGCGCTACGAGGCCGCACTTCCCGGCGATGCGCGGGTGCGCGCAAATCTCGGCGCGTTTCTGCAACTCGTACTCGATGCCGATCAGGGCCGCTACCCGACGCTGGGTCGTCTCAATCGTCAGCTCGAAGAACTCACCGCCGCCGGCAACGACTCGCCGGACGAGGCGCCGCCGCCAGCCACCGGCGGCACGGTTCGGGTGATGACCATCCACGCCGCGAAGGGCCTGGAAGCGCCCGCCGTGTTTCTGGTCAACAGCGCGCCGACAGCAACGTCGCGCAGCGATGGCTGGCTCGTCGAGTGGCCCTCCGGTGATCGGCGGCCGCGCCACCTGCTGCTGGCGGGCCGTGCCGACAGCAGCGACGCGGTGAGCCGCCTGCTCGCCGACAACCAGAAGACGCGCGACGCCCGCGAGGCGCTGAACCTGCTCTACGTCGCCGTGACGCGCGCGCGGCAGTTCCTGTTCGTCTCGGCCTTCGAGAGCAAGCGTGGCGATTCCGCAGCAAGCTGGCATGGCCGCTGCCGCGATGCCGTCGTGCGTCTCGCGAATGACAGCTCGCCGCTGCCTGGGGCGCTGCCCGACGCTGTCGGGCAGCGCAGCGGCGTGTTTCCGGAAATCGCCGATGTGATCGCGACTGCGGTTCAAGAACCCGTTGAGGATGAGCGACTGCGTAAGCCGTTTGCGCAGTTGGCAGCACTGCGCGCGCCCTCGTTCGAAGCCGGCGGTCTGCGCGATGCCGATGCTGCGGCGCGCGGCGTGGCAATCCACTGGCTGATCCAGCAGCTTGCCGACGGCCGCGCGATCGACGAGGCGACATTAGCCGCGCGCCTGCACGCGGTGGTCGGCGAGGCGCTCGACCCGACGCAGATTCCGCTCTGGTTGTCGGAAGCGCAGCGGGTGCGCGCAGCACCGGCGCTCGCGCGTTTCTTCGACGCGGCGGTCGTTGTTCAAAGCTGGAATGAGGTCGCGGTGCAATCGCTGATCGAGGATGAATTGCGCAGCGGCGTGATCGATCGTCTCGTCGATGACGGCAACACCTTGTGGGTGCTCGACTACAAGACCGCGCCGCGTCCGCAAGCCGAACGCATGTCTGTGCAATACAGTGCACAGCTTGCCGCCTATGCCGATGGCGTCGCCAAGCTCTGGCCGGGGCGCGCGGTGGTCGCCGGTCTGGTGCTGACTGCGACGCAAACCTGGGTCGAAGTGCTGCAACGCTGAACTAGAAAACGGTAGTCGTCTTTACCGGTTTCTGGTTTTTCTCGCGCGGATTACGTCTCGATTCCCGACGCCCGCCTAGCCCTTCGGCTTGATTTTCGCCGCGTCGGAATCGAGCTTCGACAACAGCGCGCCGGGCGGCACGTAGCCGGGGAAGATGTCGCCGCTCGGCAGCACGATCATCGGCGTGCCGCGAATGCCGATGTCCTGAGCGAGCTGGTATTCCTTGGCGACCGGGTTATCGCAGGTCTTGCCCTTGATCTTGACGTTGTTGCCCTGCTTGGCCTGGGTCAGCGCGGTCTGGCGGTCGGTGGCGCACCAGACGGCCTCGGCGCGATACCAGGAGTCGGTATTGGGGCCGGAGCGCGGGTAGAACGCATAGCGGATCGTGATGCCCTTGGCGTTGTACTCCGCCATTTCGCTGTGCAGGCGGCGGCAGTAGCCGCAGTCGACATCGGTGAACACGGTGACGGTGTACTTCGAAGCGATCGGCGGCGGCGGCGCGAACTCGATGAAGTTCTTGTCGCCGAGGGTCTTGATCGCGACGAGCCGCTCCATGCGGCGGTGATTCTCGGTGATCTCCTCGCCGGTCTCGATGTTGATGAGATCACCACGCAGCAGATACTTGCCGTCGGCCGTGATGTAGCCGAAGTCATGCTCGTGCTGGACCTCGTAGAGGCCGGCAATCGGCGAGGGCCGGATGTTCTCGCGCGGAATACCGGCGGCCTTCGCGATCTTGTCCTTGACGGCCTCGGCGGCATCGTCGCCAGCCTGGGCGGCCGGGGCGAGAACGGCGAAAGCGAATGCGGCGACGAACGGGATGACTTTCATGAGGATGCTGCGGCTGGTTTTGACACGTGAGTATGACAAAAAAAACCCGCCCGGTTCATCTGAAGCCTTCCGCTGCCGGACTTCACTGCAATCCGTTAGCATCCGCTGAACGGCACAAAGGAACGTCAATGCACTGAATTCGCTGGCGCGTCTAGACGATTTTTCGCCCAAGCAGGATCACCGGAACAGGAGCCCGCCGCCGCATGGAGATCGCCAGCCACGCCATTCTCGTAGCCGGGACTCTGTTCCTGATCAGCATCCTCGCCACGGCGATGACCCCGCGCCTGGGCGTGCCGCTGCTGCTGGTGTTCCTGATCGTCGGCCTGCTGGCGGGTGAGGACGGCCCGGGCAATATCCACTTCGCCGACTACGGGCTCGCCAATGTCGCCGGCACGGCCGCGCTCGCGGTAATCCTGTTCGACGGCGGCCTGCGTACACCGCTCGCGAATTTCCGCGTCGGCCTGCGCCCGGCGTTGATGCTGGCCACGCTCGGCGTGCTCGTGACCGCGGCGGTGGTCGGCGCGGCAGCGGCCTGGTTATTCAAGCTGCCGCTGGTCGAAGGGCTGCTGATCGGCGCGATCGTCGGCTCGACCGATGCGGCGGCGGTGTTCTCGCTGCTGTCGACGCGCTCGGTGCGCCTGAACCGGCGCATCAGCTCGGCGCTCGAGATCGAATCCGGTACCAACGATCCGATGGCCGTGCTGCTGACCATCGGCCTCGTCGAATACCTGCTGGCGCCGGAGAAATTCGGCGTGGCCGAGGGCGCGCTGCTGCTCGCACAGCAGATCGGCCTTGGCGTGGCGCTCGGCTACAGCGGCGGCCGACTGTTGACGATGACGATCAACCGCGTCGAGCTGGGCGACTCGCTGTATCCACTGCTCACGCTGTTCGGCGGGCTGCTGATCTACGGCGTCACCGCCTCGATCGGCGGCAGCGGCTTCCTCGCGGTATATCTCGCCGGCTTGATACTCGGCAACCAGCCGCTGCGCGCCTTCGCGAGCATCCGGCGCTTTCACGACGGCATCGCCTGGCTCGCGCAGATCGGCATGTTCCTGGTGCTCGGCCTGCTCGCCACACCCAGTCGCATGCTTGGCGTGGCCGTGCCCTCGTTGCTGACCGCCGCCGTGCTGATCTTCGTCGCGCGACCCTTGGCGGTGGGGCTGTCGCTGCTGCCGTTCCAGTTTCCATGGCGTGAAAAGGTCTATCTCGCCTGGGTCGGCCTGCGCGGTTCGGTGCCGATGGTGCTCGCCACGTTTCCGCTGCTCGCCGGCCTGCCGCACGCGCTGCTGTTCTTCGATGTCGCCTTCTTCATCGTGCTGACTTCGCTCGTGGTGCAAGGCTGGACCGTCGCGCCGGCCGCGCGCCTGCTCGGCCTGGAACTGCCGCAGACAAGCACCCGCGTGCGTCGCGCTGATATCGACCTGCCCGGCACGCGCGGCTTCGAGATCGTCAGCTACCGGCTGATGCGTAACAGCGCGCTGGTTGGCCGAAAACCGAAGGCCCTGCCGATCGAAGACAGCTCGCGCATCGTCAGCCTCACGCGCGCGGGCAAGCTCCAGCCCTACCGCGAGTGGGGCGTGCTCAAGGCCGGCGACTACATCTCGCTGCTGGTCGCAAAGTCGGAATTGCCGGCGCTCGATGCGCTGTTCCAGACCACGCGCGGCGCACCGGATGCGGCGGAGCAGCGCTTCTTCGGCGAGTTCGTCATCAATCCCGAGGCGCATATCGAGGAACTGGTCGACGCCTACGGCCTCGTGATGCCGCCCGCCGCCGGTGGCAAGACGCTCGCTGTGTTCATCAACAGCATCCTGCACAAGCCGGTGGTCGGCGATCGCCTGCGCCTCGGCGAGATGGAACTGGTCGTGCGCCGCATGGAGGGCGAGCGCATCGTCGAACTCGGTCTGCGCCTGCCGCACGGGTGAGCGTCAGGCCCGCGGATGATGCTTCGCATGCAGCTCCTTCAGCCGTGCCTTCGCCACGTGCGTGTAGATCTGCGTCGTCGATAAATCCGCATGGCCGAGCAGCGTCTGCACGACGCGCAGATCGGCCCCGTGTTCGAGTAGATGTGTGGCGAAAGCATGACGCAGCGTATGCGGCGACAACGCGGCATGGATGCCGGCCGCGCGTGCATGACGCTTGATCAGATGCCAGAAATTCTGGCGCGTCATCGGCCCGCCCTGCGTGCTCGGAAACACCCAGTCGGCGGACTCGGCTTGCGCCAGTTCGGGGCGACCATCGCGCAGCCAGAGGCGCAGCGCGTCGAGCGCGAATTCGCCCATCGGCACCAGCCGCTCCTTGCCGCCCTTGCCGATCAGCCTCACGACACCATGCTCCAGATTCATCTCGTCGCGGCGCAGCTTCACCAGTTCGGAGACGCGCAGGCCCGAGGCGTACATCAACTCCAGCATCGCGCGATCGCGCAGGCCGAGTGTCTGCGCGGCATCCGGTGCGGCGAGCAGGCGTTCGACCTCGGCGCTGCTCAGGGTTTTCGGCAACACGCGGCCGAGACGCGGCATCTCCAGATGCGCGGCGGGATCGTCGCTGCGGATGCGCTCGCGCACCAGCCAGCCGTAGTAACGCCGGCAGACCGTGATGAAACGCGCCTGCGAGCGCGCGCCGAAGCGGCTGGCCTGCGGGCGCTTGGGGTCGCCCTTCTCAAGTCCCTGACGATGACGATGCCCAAGGTAGGATTTGAGATCCTCGACTTTCACTTCGTCGAGTCCGCCTTGGCCGCCGGCGCCGCGCAGCCAGCGCGCGAGCAGCGAAAGATCGGAGCGATACGAGGCCAGCGTGTTCTTCGACAACCCGTATTCAAGCCAGAGGTGATCGGCGAAGCGGTCGATGCCGGCGGCGTCGGCGGTGTCGAGCGGCGGCGTGAGAATTTCAGGCATGCATTTATAATACGGCCGTTCCAGCCCCTGCCTTCATGCTCAAGAACTTCGCCCAGACGCTCCACGGCGCTTATGCCACCGCGACCTTCGTCGTGATCTTACTGCTGCTGTTCTGCCCGCTCTTGATCGTTGCGCCGACGCTGCCGCTGCGTCGCAAGATCGGTCGACTCGCGGTGCGCACGTGGACCGCCGTGAGCTTCGTCCCGCTCCGCGTGCGTGGCCTCGCGCATCTGCCTGACGAACCCTGCGTCGTCGTCTGCAACCACGCGAGCTACGTCGACGGCATTCTCCTCACCGCCGCCCTGCCCGCGCGCTTCACTTTCATGGTGCAGCACGGCGCTGCCGACTGGCCTTATGTCGGTCTCATCGTCCGGCGCATGGGCGCGAGCTTCGTCAACCGCGACTCGGCGCGAGAGGCGGCACGCGCGGCACGCGAACTGATCGACCGTATCCGCGCCGGCGAGTCGATCGCCATCTTTCCGGAAGGCACCTTCCGCCGCGCGCCGGAACTGCTGCCGTTCCAGTCCGGCGCTTTCCTGATCGCCGCGCGCGCCGGTGTGCCGGTCGTACCGAGCGTGATGCGCGGCACGCGCCGGTTGCTCGGCGAAGGCCGGAAGATGCTCCGCTGGAGCCGCATCGAAATCGAGTTCCTTTCTCCGCAGCGCGCCCGTGACGATGGCCGCGACGCTGCCGATGCCCTGCGCGAGACGGTGCGCGCAGTGATGCTTAGGCAGACCGGCGAAGCCGACGGCACTCCCGTTCGCCTCGACGAGACTACCGTGCCGGAAATCGGCGAATAGCAATGGCCGATGATCAGCATCTGCGCAGCGGCAGCGATCTGCCGCTGACCCCACGCCAGCGCTACGAGGCTGATCTGCAAACCGAGGGCTTCGTCTCCGATGCCGCACAGGCCCGCGCTGTGGATGCCCTGCAACGTGTCTACGACGAACTTATCGAAACGCCGCCGCGACGCCGCTTCGGCAACTCGAAGCTGACCTGGAAGAAAGTGCCGGGCCTGTATTTCTGGGGTGGCGTCGGGCGTGGCAAGACCTATCTGATGGATGCCTTCTTCGATTCGCTGCCGTTCTCGCGCAAGCGGCGTACGCATTTCCATCGCTTCATGCTCGAAGTGCACGAGCGGCGCAACCGCCATCCGGACGCTCAGGACCCGCTGCAGAAAGTCGCCGACGAGATTGCCGAGCGCGCGCGCGTACTCTGCTTCGACGAATTCTTCGTCGCCGACATCGCCGACGCGATGATTCTCGGCCGTCTGTTCGAAGCATTGTTCAAGCACAACGTCACCTTGATCGCGACCAGCAACGTGCCGCCGGATGGCCTCTACAAGGATGGCCTGCAGCGCGCGCAGTTCCTGCCGGCGATCGAACGCCTGAAGAAGAACGTGATGGTGGTCAACGTCGACGGCGGCACCGACTACCGCCTGCGCGCACTGACCGGTGCCGATCTCTATCTCACGCCGAGCGATGCGAACGCCGACGCGGCACTGGCGCGGCACTTCGCGGCGGTGGCGCCGCACGGCGCCTGCGGTCCGGTTGAACTCATCATCAACGAGCGCCCGCTGATCGCGCGCCGCGCCGCCGAAGGTGCGGTCTGGTTCGATTTCGAGGAACTCTGCGGCGGCCCGCGTTCGGCGGCCGATTACATCGAACTCGGACGCACGCATCACACGGTTGTGCTGACCGGCGTGCCGCAGATGGCCAGCGATCGCGACGACTCGGCGCGGCGCTTCATGACTCTTGTCGACGAGTTCTACGATCGCGGCGTAAAGCTGCTGATCGCCGCCGCCATGCCGGCCGCGCAGCTCTGCACCGGCAAGCGGCTGACGTTCGAATTCGAGCGCACACAGTCGCGGCTGCAGGAGATGCAGTCGCAGGAATATCTGGCGCAGCCGCACAAGGCTTAGCTGGCTCGGTTCACGCTGCCGCCAACACTGCGATGGTTAGTATCGCCTATTGCGACTTCGGCGAGACAGGTCGCTAGCCTTGGCCGCTCACACCCGTCAGCGCGCCAAAGCCGGAAATCCACTCCGGTATCGCTCGGTAATAACGGGTAGCGACGCTGTACCGGGTTTTCGTCGCGGCGTTCATCGCGGCATTGGCCGCAAGCCAGGTCTTTACTTCGTGGGCCGAGGTTCCAGCAATGGCGGTCACCGATGCATTTTCATAAGCGTCGAGCGCATCCCAATTCTTGTCAGACAAGTCGCTCATGAACTGACGATCCCACTGCGGATTCAGCGCTTGCAATTCAGAAGTGCCGGAAGCAAAACGCGTAGCTGCTGCGATGGTTCGTTGCTGACGGGCTGCAATCGCTTCAGGAGTCGGATTCCGTCCCGAGATCAGTCGCTCCGCCACATCTGCTGTGGCCGTCGCGATTTGCGGCACCGGTGGACTGTGCGACAAGCCGCCCGAGCCAATGAACAGCACGCGCTTCCCTGTGCTCGCCGCGAACTCTCCAACCGCTTCACCGAATACCCTCGCGCGGCGAAAACTGATGACCGGCGGCGCCACGCAATTGATGAATAGTGGAATCACGGGAAAGCGTTGCAGAGACCCGGTCAGTTCCATGAGCGGCTGCGCAAAGCCGTGGTCGACCTGCATTCGATACGACACCGCCAGGTCGATCTCTTTGCTAACGACGTATCGCGCGCAGTCTTCCGCGAGTGCGCGAGGCACATTCAGTGGTCCCTGGGCCGTGCCGTAATCTCCGACTGCCTCCGCGCTGATACCGATACACATCTGCGGCATCACGTCGAGGAAAAACCCATTGTAGTGATCGGGTGCAAAGATGAAGATCAACTCCGGATCGAATGTCTCCAGTTCGACATGGAGCTGGCGGACCAGCGCATCGACTTCCGAAACGACGCCGGGTTCGGGGTCGAGGTGCCCCTTCAGCGGCGTGTGAGACAGACATTGCAGAAGCGCTTTCATGGGGTACTTACGGTCCGATCTTCACAGCTTCCGGCACATTCTTGCCAAGAAGAAAGGCAAGATGGATGCGATCAAACGTCGGCGTATCCTCGAATTGCGGCCAGTGGCCGCAGCCCTCCATCACCGTGAACAAGGCGCCGGGGATCATCGAGGCCATGCGCCTGCCCTCCGAAACATCCGCCGTCGGATCGTCCGACGTCCACAGGACGAGCGTCGGTGCCTTGATCCTCGCGTAGTCGTCGGCGTAAAGCATGTTGCGCTTTCTTGCCTCCATCTCCTGCAGGATCATGTTGTACTTCATGCCTTCCTTCATGCCGGGGCGCGCGTAGATCGCCTGCCGCGTGGCGACAAGATCGTCGTAGGCTTTCCGCTTGTCAGCCATCAGCCATTCGACCCGCGCCTTGATGAAATCCCAGGATGGGTCGGTCGCAGCCTGCAAGGAAAGGCCCTTCAGCCGCTCCATCACCTTGGGGTCTGCCTGGGAACCACCCGCCGTGTTCAACACCAGGCGTTCGACTCTATCGGGATGATCGATAGCTAGTCGCGCTGCGACCCAGCCGCCCAGCGACTCACCCGAGATGGACGCTTTTTTCAATCCGACCTCATCCATGAAGGCGAGGATGTGGCTGAGGTAATTCTTGATCTCGAGATTCTCTGTTGCCGGGTCACTCCAGCCGTGCCCGACCATGTCGATGGCCCACACCGAGAAATGCTCGGCGTGCGCCTTCAAATTTCGAACGTAGGCCTCGGCATGTCCGCCAACGCCATGCAGGAGAATCAGGGCAGGCTTGTCCTTGGACCCGGCGTGCAGGTACCTCGTGTTGATCCCTCCTGCATTCAGCCAACCCTGAGAGAACGTGGTGCCTCGCAGCTCGGCCCAGATACTCTGAAATGTGATTTCCACGATTATTTTTCCTCGGTTGCCAAAACGCTGCTCAGTGCGGACCGTAAAAGCAGCTTCGCTTCCGCCACCTCGTACATCGCCTCACATCTTCGCCAGGCAACGTAACCGTCCGGACGAATGAGGAGTGCACCCGCTTCGTCGATTTCCCGCTTTCGTTGCCATTCACCATACGGGTCCAGCGAGTCGCCTTCACCGACCACGATGACGCGCAGATAGGGCAGATCGAGTTCCTGTGCGGCGGCAACCCAGGCCTGGCCGGCGAGACCGGTCACGATCGAGAATTTGCCCTTGCCGGTCACATCGAGCGTCGACACGCGCAAGCCACGTCTGTCGACGAGCCAGGCATGAGGAATCTTCGCCCCGGCGCGCGTCGTCTCCTGGAGGTGGAGGCCCTTGTCACGTTGCCAAACCTCTTCTCCATCCTGCACATCGGCAATGACCGCACTGGACACATAGCGTTGATTCATCTCTGTGCCCTGCGCGTTGAACTCGGTGTTTTTCAGTTCCAGCGCCGCTTGCAGTGCAACGCGCGCCTTTGCTCCCTCTGGCCCCGGATCGCGCAGGCGCGCCAGACCTGCGGCGACAGGGTTCTCGGCGCCTTCCACTCTGAAACAAGCCTTGAGTGGGGCGTAGTCGAGCCGGGATTGGTTCGCTCGTTCGACAATTTGTCGTCCGACGGGCGCTCGCTCCGAGCTGTACGAATCATGCAATCGATCGCCGGCGTAACCCTTGATGACAAACGCCAGCTTCCAGGCGAGATTGAAGGCGTCCTGTATGCAGGTGTTGGAGCCCAAACCGCTTGACGGCGGATGGCGATGCACGGCGTCGCCACCACAAAATACGCGACCTTTTGAATACTGAGTGGCGTACGCCTGATTGACGTACCAAACCGATTTTCTGACGATTTCAATTTCGAGATTCGGATCGCCCACCAAGGTGCGAATTTGCTGTCGCGTGACGTCATCGCTGTATTCCGGCTCCCCTTTCGCGATATCGAATCCCCAACCGGCTATCCACTGATCCCAGGGGCGTATCGCACGCAAAAGACCCATGCCGATTTCGCCGAAGCTGGCACTGGGTGTGATGATCCAGTGAAGAATGCTGGGGCGATGCTGGACATAGCGGCTGAGGTCGGCGTTGAAATTCACGTAGAAGGTTCCAGCCCTCGCCATCTGCCCTTCAATCGGCAAGCCGAGGTCATCCAGAACCTTGGAGCGGGCTCCGTCCGCGCCGACCAGAAACTTGGCGCGCATCCCGTAACGACGCCCAGACAGGCGATCCTCCAGCGTTACATCGACACCTTCGGCGTCCTGTTCATGCGAGAGATATTCGGTGTTGAATGAGAACGTGGCTCCGCGCGCCGCTGCATTTTTGAATAGAAGCGACTCCATGATCGGCTGGATCACATCGAGCAAGGGGCAGGGGCTGCCGTTTACGTAATCTCCTTTTCTGTCATCGCCCGTTCCCCAGGTGCGAAGACGGGCGATTTCCTCGCCGGCCAGGCTCGTGGTGAAAAGGGTATCGCCCATCTGATCCCATGGCGTCGCGTATTTCTTGACCTCGTTCTCAATGCCGAGATCGCGGAGCACTTCGACGGCACGCTGATTGGTGATGTGAGCGCGCGGCGTGTCAGCAAGCCAGTTCCACTTCGAAATCATGTGAACTCGAACGCCGTAGCTCGCAAGCGCCAGCGCCGCGGTTGCGCCTGTAGGGCCCGAACCCACGATCAGCACATCGGTGTCGAATTGAGGTGATGCCGCCATCTGGTTCCTCCTGATGCGCTGCCACACCAGCGCTGGGCGAATCACCCGCCGATTGTTTTAATTGTTGGTCGACTAACATGCTAGCATTTAATTAATAGTCGTAACATAAGGATAATCTTCGACTGGATTGGCAGGGTTCCACACTCGTTGCGTGCTTCAGTCCGAGTGAATCGGCGCGGTGTCTGCGGTGGTGACCAAAGCGGCCTGCCGGCCATTGCATGCCAACGTTTTGCAGATGATCCAGGATTGCTGTCAGCAATGGTTTCTACTCAAAAAAAAGATTCCGTCCATCGCGAGTTGCTCGACCGGCTCGTGACCGGCCGCTATGGATTTGGCGAAAAGATTTTCGTCAAGCAGATCAGTGAAGAAACCGGCGCCAGTCGACAGCCCGTCATGACAGCGATCAACAAGCTGAAGAGCGAAGGTTTCGTCAGGATCGTTCCGCAGGTCGGTTGTGAAGTCATTTCACCGACGGTCCGTGAGATCGGGGATTTCTTCGCGATGTTCGGGCGCATCGAAGGCCTGCTGGCCGAGCTGGCGGCGGAGCGAGGCAGCAAGGCAGAGGTCGCCGAGCTTCGCCAGATCAACGAGCGCATCGCTCGCCTGAACCCGGCGAAGAGCGAATCGGGCGAGGCCTATCGACGACTGAATCGGGACCTTCACAACGTCATTCACGGGATGGCGAGGTCACCCATGCTCCATGAGAAGCAGGTGAATCACTTCGCGATGTCCGATTTCCTGATCACCCATAGCTTCGGTTTCACGCGCCACCTGGAAGACGCGGTGACGGAGCACAAAGCGATCATCCGCGCCATCGAACAGGGCAATCCTCAGAAAGCCCGGTTGCTGGCCGAGGAGCACATCGCCGTGATCGGCAAGCTCGTAAAGGAAAATACGAAAGGGTCGAGCGAAGCGTAACGACCGGCGCCTGTCAGGGCATGACCACGATGTTGGTAAAGCCCCCGGTTCGGCGATCGACTGCATTCAGCGCTTCATTGACTTGATCCAGCGCGAAACGCTCGTGCTCCAGCACCGACAGGTCAAGCAGTCCGGCACGGGCCAGCTCGGCCATGTCTTCGCCCTCGGCCACGCTGAACCATAGCGAGCCGATGACTTTGACCTGGTAGCACATCAGCTGGAACATTTGCAGCGGCAGCGGTTCCGCCATGCCGCCGATATCGACGAACCGGCCGCCGCGCCGGAGCGCCTGAATTGCTTCCAGGCTGGTCGACGCGGGAGCGCCTGGCCCGAGCGCATCGATTGCGATATCCGCGCCGAGACCACCCGTGCGCTCGTTCACCCACTGAGCAATGGGAAGATCGCCGGTGGCCATGACGTCGATGCGGTGTGGGGACAGCGCCTTGACCTTGTTCAGTAGCTCGCGGTTGCGGCCCGTCCCGAAGATGCGCGTGGCGCCCATGGCCAGCGCAAGCAGGACTGCGCCGAGGCCGAGCGTGCCGCTGATGCCGTTGATGATCACCGTGAGGCCGGCTCTCATGCCGGCCTTGCGCAGGGCGGAATAGGCCGTCCCCAGATAGCCGAACCGAGCGCCCTGCTCGAAGCTGACACTGGCAGGCAGTTTGACGAGGCCATTCGCGGGCGCCGTCAGATATTCAGCAAAGCCGGCGTAGGGGTAGTCCTCAAAGATTTTCTGAGAGCCCGGGCCGAATCCGAAATAGCCCTGAAATGTGAAGGCCGGGCAATTGATGGGATCCCCGCAGCGGCAGGCATGGCAAGAGCCGCAGGACCTGCCCGGGTTGACATACACGCGGTCACCAGGGTGAACGTCAATGACCTGGCTGCCGACTTCGGTAACGATCCCGGCAGCATCCAATCCGTAGATCGCGGGAAATTTTGGCAGAGGCAGAAACGGAAACCACTCGGCGTAGTGTTCCACAACATTCCGAAGATTCGGCACGATACCGCAGGCCTTCACCTGCACCAGCACATCGTTGGGCCTTGGTTCACCAATTGGAACCGAGTCGACTGTAAACGGCGTCCCAATTTTGTGGAGACGGGCCGCACGCATCACTTTCGTTTTCATTCTTCCTCCTGCAATAACCCTTGGCGTCTGTGGTGCCTTTGCGGGCCCGCGTTGTTCTAGTTATTATTACTTACATGCTAGCATACAAAAAAACATGATCACACAAACCGCCGTCTCAAGGCAGCGGTATTGCGTCGCCCGTATCGGTGAACGCACGCTCGGCGCACATCAGAATTTCGGCATCGCCGACTACAGTCTGGGCGACTAAACGGCGGCTTGATTCCACTGGTAGTTGAGTTGACCGGCCCGCTGATGAAATTACCCAGATGCCGATAGATTCGATAGTTGGGGTTGAAGAGACTGGCTACAAAAACGCTGTCGCCGGAAAACTGTTGCTTCTGCCGGCGAGACTTCCTACGAAAAAGTGGACACCCGTTGGTTAGGCGCATTGAGCTTCGAGCTCAGCCAGGAAGCGATTGAGGCCATCGTTCTCTCGCGAAAAGACGCGAGCAACAGGAATGTTCAGCTTCGCGTTCTTAAGGCGCGTTCGAATACGATCGACTTGCTCCTGCCAATGTTTGTCGAGGAGGACCAGGTCGCAGTACGCGACTGGTACGACCGAATGGAGTAGGTCGATTGCGTTGTTTCG
>JAYWBB010000041.1:0-49436 GCA_043781855.1 Nevskia sp.
GCGGCGAGCCCGGACGCGATCGCGGTCGAGTACGGCAGTGCGTCGCTGACCTACGGCGCGCTCGACCGCCGCGCCAACCAGATCGCCAACCTGCTGGTCCAGCGCACGGGTGCCGCCCGCAAACCAGTCGGCATTCTGGTCGAGCGCTCGCTCGACATGCTCGCCGCGCTGCTGGCGGCGCTCAAGATCGGCTGCGCCTATATCCCGCTCGACCCCACGCATCCGCCGGCACGGCTCCGGCATATTCTCGGCGAGGCCGAGATCGGCGCGCTGATCACCGACGACATCGAAGGCGCGAAGCTGGTCGCCGAAGGCGTGCCGGTCATCCATTTCGCCAATGACGCACTGTCGATTGCGGCGGCGGCGTCGACGCGGCCGGCCATCTCGACAAGCGCCGAAGCCAATGCCTACGTGATCTACACTTCGGGCTCGACTGGCAAGCCGAAGGGCGTGGAAGTCAGCCATCGCGCGGTCGTGAATCTCTTGATGTCGATGGCGCGCGAGCCGGGCCTGAGTCGGGATGACGTGCTCTTCGCGGTGACGACGATTTCGTTCGATATCGCCGGCCTCGAACTGTTCCTGCCACTGATCGTCGGCGCCAGGGTGGTGATCGCCGAGACCGAGGAAATGGCGGACGGGTATCGCCTGCTCAACCACATCGAGGCCTCGAAAGCGACGGCGATGCAGGCCACGCCCGCAACCTGGCGCCTCCTGCTCGAAGCCGAGTTCAAACCGAAGCCGGGGTTCAGGATGCTCTGCGGCGGCGAAGCGCTGCCCCGCGAACTCGCGAACCGCCTGCTCGAAGTAGGCGACGGCGAACTCTGGAACATGTACGGCCCGACCGAGACCACGATCTGGTCGTCCTGCATCCGCGTCATGGCGGGCGACGCAGCGATCACCATCGGCAAGCCGATCGCGAACACGCAGTTCTACGTGCTCGACGCGCTGGACCAGCCGCTGCCGCCGGGCGTGCCCGGCCAGTTGCACATCGGTGGCGACGGTGTCGCGCGCGGCTACTACAAGCGCCCGGAACTGACTGCCGAAAGATTCATCGCCAATCCGTTCGTGAAGGGTGGCGCGACTGGCCGCATCTATCGCAGCGGCGATCTCGCAAAGTGGACGCCAACCGGCGAAATCCTGCATCTCGGCCGCATGGATCACCAGACCAAGCTGCGCGGATTCCGTATCGAACTCGGCGAGATCGAAGCCTGTCTCGTCGAGAACGGCGGCCTCGACGCAGCGGCCGTGCTGCTGCGCGAAGATGTGCCGGGCACGCCTCGCCTCGCCGCGTATTACGTCGAGAAGTCCGGGAACAGCCGGACGCCGCTCGCGCTGCGCACGACGCTGGCCGATCATCTGCCGGACTACATGATTCCGACGGCCTGGCTGCGGCTGGAGGCGCTGCCGCTGACGTCCAACGGCAAGCTCGACCGCGCCGCACTGCCGCCGGCCGAGACCGTACAGATCGCCGCCGCCGAACACGTGGCGCCGGTATCGGCGCTGGAAAAAACGCTCGCGAAGATCTGGGTCGAGGTGCTGCATCTCGAGCGCGTCGGCACCACGGATGACCTGTTCGCACTCGGCGTCGATTCCATCCAGTTGTTCCAGATCGCCGCACGCGCCAACCGCGAGAACATCCGTCTGACCGCGAAACAGCTGGTGCAGCAGCGCACGATCGGCGCAATTGCCGCCTTGCTCGCAAGCCAGGCGCCGGCGCCGGCCGGTCAGAAGGCGCTGCCGTCGCTGAAACAATTCCAGCGCAAGCGCCGTGCTGGCGGTGATAACCTCCAGACCGATTGATCTCGAAGACGGTTGATGGCCCACAACAATAACAACGTCTCCGACTCCCCCGATACATCCTTTGCGGACGACACGAAGGATGACGGCATGGAGATAGCCGACGCGGAGCCGTCCGAAGCGCGCACCGATTTTCCCTGTTCCGTGGCGCAGGAGCGTTTCTGGCTGCTCGACCGTCTGGAGCCGGGCAATCCTTCCTTGAATGTCGCCGTGCGCTGGCGGCTCGAAGGCACGGTATCGACGGCATTGCTGGAGCGCGCCTGGCTCAGGATCATCGAGCGCCACGAAGTGCTGCGCACGGTGTTCCTCGAAATCGACAGCGTGCCGGTGCAGCGCGTGCGACCGCGCTCGCCGTTCAAGCTCGCCGAAATCGACCTCACCAATCTTGCCGAAGACGCGCGCCAGGCTGAGGGCGACCGCATCGGCGTGATCGAGGCGCGAGCGCCGTTCGACCTTGTCGCCGGGCCTTTGCTGCGCGCCACGCTGCTGCGCTTGTCGCCGACCGTCGCGGTGCTCCTCGTGACCACGCATCAGATCGTTTCGGACGGCTGGTCGATCGGCGTCATGGCGCGCGAGATGGGCGAAATCTACCGCGCGCTGCGATTTGAAGAACCGGAACCGCTGGAAGAACTGCCGCTGCAATACGCCGACTATTCGCTCTGGCAGCTGGAATGGCTGCGCGCCCGCGGCACTGCGGCCGAAACGGCGTACTGGACGAAGCAGCTTGCGGACATCAAGCCGTTCGCGGTGATGCCGGATCGTCCACGTCCCGTCGTGCCTACGACCAATGGTGCGATCGCGTCGATCGTCCTGCCGCGCGATCTGACCAACCGCGCGCAAGCCCTGACCGCCGAGCATGGCGCGACGCTGTTCGCGGCCGCGCTCGCGGCGCTGACCGCGACCTTGAGCCGCTATACTGGCGAAAGCGAGATCGTGATCGGCACGCAGGTTTCGGATCGCGATCAGGTCGAGCTGGAAGGCATGGTCGGCCAGTTCGTGAATTCCCTGATCCTGCGCAACGATCTTTCCGGCGATCCGCGCTTCGGCGAACTGATCGAACGCTCGCGGGACACGATCAACCAGGCGCTGGAATACCGGCATATTCCGATCGAGCGACTGCTCGGCATGGTCAAGACTTCACGCGACAGCGTGCACAGCGCGCTGATCTCGGTGAATTTCATCTTCCAGCGCACCTTCATCCAGAACGCCGACTACGGCGACTTCAAGCTGATCGACCTGCCGTCGCTGCCGGCCGGTGCGATCTACGACCTGAATTTCTTCATGGTCGAGCGGCCCGACGGCTGGCGTTTTTCCTGCCAGTACAACACCGACCAGTTCGAGGGTGAAACCGCCTATCGCCTGCTCGACTACGTGCGCAAGACCCTGGCGAGCGCCGTCGACAAAGCCGACCGCCGCGTCTCGCAGCTGGCCTTGATCGATGCCGAAGAGCGCGAGCGCCAGCTGGCCATTTTCGGCGGCGCGTGGGCCGAATATCCCGTCGACGCATTGCCGCGCCTGTTCGAGGCGCAGGTCGCGCGCACGCCGGACTCGGTAGCGCTGACCTGCGGCGAGCGGCGCCTGAGCTACCGCCAGGTCGACGCCGAAGCCAACCGCCTCGCGCGGCACCTGATCGCGCGCGGCGTTGGCCCGGGAGTGCGCGTCGGCGTCTGCCTCGACCGCAGCGCCGAACTGCCGATCGCCTGGCTCGCCATCATGAAAACCGGCGCTGCGTTTGCCACGCTCGATCCAGGTGATCCACCGGCGCGCCTGTTGCAGCTCATCGATGGCGCCGATCTGCATACCGTGATCACGCGTACCGCACTGAAGCCGGCGCTGGCCCGTGCGAAGACGGCGCTGATCGACCTCGACGCCGACAAGGCCACGATCGCGCGCCAAACCGCGACCGTGCCGGAAACCGCCATCGTGCCGGAGTCCGAAGCCTGCCTGTTCTTTGTCGCGTCGCCGGACGCGCGACCCAATGGCATCCGCATTTCGCATCGCGCGCTGATCGCGCGCCTCTGGGGTCTGCGCGAAAGGCCCGGCCTGCGTGCCGACGACGTGCTGGTGGCGGTGACGCCGGCCACGCTCGATCTTGCTGCGTTCGAACTCCTGCTGCCGCTGCTGGTCGGCGCCCGCGTCGTCATCGCGTCGTCGAAGGATGTCGCCGACGGCCGTCATCTGCTGCATCTGCTGCAACGTTCGCAGGCCACGGTGATGCACGCGGTGCCGGCGCTCTGGACTGCGCTGATTGCCGCCGAGTGGCACGGCCAGCCGCGACTGCGAATGCTGTGCAGCGGCGAAGGACGCGATCGCCGCCTCGCTGCGCAGCTGCTCGATCGCGGCAGCGAGTTGTGGAGTCTTTACGTCTGCGCCGAAACGACGATCTGCGCGGCAGTGCACCGCTTGACGGCACTGGACGACTTCCTGCCGATCGGCACGCCACTGGCGAACACGCGGCTCTATGTCCTCGGTTCGCAACAGCAATTGCTGCCGACTGGCGCCGTCGGCGAGCTCTATATCGGCGGCGACAGCCTCGCGCCCGGCGAACTAGAAACCCGCGCGATCCCGAAGGACTTCGTTGCCGATCCGTTCGACGCGATGCCGGGCGCCCGCCTTTATCGCAGCGGCGATCTTGTCCGGCTCCGGCACGGTGGCCAGATCGAGGCGCTGGGGCGCCGCGATCAACGGGCAACACGGCAGGGCTACCGAATCGAGCCGGCGGAGATCGAGACGGTACTGCGGCGCCATCCGAACGTCGGCGATGCCGCTGTTTTGATCGTTCCTGATTTGCGCGGACAACCGGCGCTCATGGCCTATGTCGAGCCGAGCGCCGGCACTACGCCGGGACATTCCGAGGCCCTTATCGCGGTGCTGCAGACCGATCTCGCGCGATCGCTGCCGGTTTACCTGCAACTGGCGGCGGTGATCGTCGTCGATGCGCTGCCACGTCTCGCCGATGGCGGCGTCGACCGCCGCGCATTGCGCCATTCCGCCGAATCGCCGGCATCGGCGAAGCGCCATTCGCCGCTGCCGGGCAATGATATCGAGCGCAGCCTGCTGAAGCTCTGGCGCACGATGCTCGGGCGCGAAGACATCGACACCGCGACCAATTTCTTCGAGTCCGGCGGCCACTCGCTGCTCGCGGCGCGCATGCTGGCGCGCGTCGAAAGCGAGTTCGGACGCCGCATCAGTCTCGCCGCGCTGTTCCGCGCTCCCAGCGTCCACGAGCTCGCGCAGTTGCTCGAGCGCGACGATCTCCGCGACTACGATTTCCGCCAGGTCGTGAAGCTGCAGCCGGTGGGCTCGCGGCCTCCGCTGATCGGCGTCAACAATACCGGCATCTACTACCTGCTCGCGAAACGGCTCGGCTCGGAGCAGCCGTTTACGTCGCTGCAATTGTTCGATCCCTCAGTGCGCGACGGCACGCTGCCAAAAACGCTGGAGGAAATCGCCGCCGGCTACGTCACGCTGATCCGGCGCGTGCAGCCGGTCGGCCCCTATTCGCTGATGGGCTGGTGCGTCGCCGGCGCGTTGTCGTTCGAGATCGCGCGGCAACTGGTGGAATCGAAGCAGGAACTCTTGCAGCTGTACTTGATGGATTCCTGGGTGCCGAACTATCTCAAGCGCTTGCCGAAGCTGCGGTCCTGGATCGGCGACTACTCCCTGCGCTGGGCGTTCATCGCCGCCGACTGGCGCCGCGTGCAGGCGCGGCAGCTCGGATTCTCGGCATTTCTCGACAATCGTGCGCTGGTCAAGAAGCTGCGCGAGATCTTCGGACGCAGGAAAGCGACTGCTGCCGGAGACACCGAGGTCGCGACCGGACAGGCCACGCCCGAGGATTACGATCAGTGGCTGCTGGGCTACCTGCAGGAGGTCACGGCGCGCTACGAGCCGCGTCACTTCCGGGGCCGGATCACGCTGTTCCGCAGCCGTCGCGAGCCCACCGGCTGGTGGTTCGATCCGCTCGCCGGCTGGGGGCCGTTCGCCGACAGCATCGATCTCCACCTTGTCGATGGCGATCACTTCACAATGTTCCAGGAACCCGGCGTTTCTCAGATGGCGCAGATGATCGACGCCATCTCCGAGCGCGGCGGCAGTTGAGCGCGTCGCACCGAAACGCGGGATGAAATCTTTCGAGCTCATGCTGTGGCTCGCCACAGCCATGCTGCTGTTTCGCCAGGTGACCGGGGTTCTGCAGGGTAGCCGGGGTCTGTCGCTCGCGATCATCGCGATGGCCGTCGTTCTGATCGGCCTTCAGTTGTTTTTCGAGGGCTGGCGCAAGCCGATGTTGCCGGCTGCCGCGGCGCTGCTGCTGCTGGCGCTGCTGCCCTTCCTGCTGCCGCTCCTTCGTTTGCCCACCGATGGCCTCGCCGCGCGGCTTGCGCTGGGCGCTGCCGCGCTGCTGCTCGCCGCGACCACCGGGCTGACCTGGCTGCGCCCTGCGGTCAGCTATCCGCAGCCCGGAGGTCGGTATCCAGTGATCGGCGTGACGGCGTTGCCGGTTGTCGGCGAGTCGCCGGCCGGCGATGTTCTCACGCTCGACGAACTACGCCATCCGCCACCGTTGGTGAAACTCTGGTATCCGGCGCAGGCAGTCGCGCCACCGGGACTGTTCGACACCCAGCGCCTCGCGGAACGGCGGAAGCGGTTCGGCGAACGCGGTCAATCTCTGGAGGACCCGGCGATCGTCGACGCGCCGCCACTCGATCTTCCTGCCGCCGCACCTCTGTTGTTTTATCTGCCCGGCTGGCCGGGTACTTCGATCGAAAGTGCAGCACTGGTTCGCGAGCTGGTCAGTCACGGCTATTACGTGGCCACCGTCGAATATCCGGCGCGGCAAACGGGCATGAGCGCAGCACGTTTCCAGGCACTGAAGGCCGAACTCGAACGGCCGTTCTACTACGGCAGCGATACGCAATATCACGAGCTGGTCGAGGTTTCGATCGAGCGCGTTCGCAGCCGCTCGCTCGACACCTCCGCTGCACTCGATCGGCTGATCGCGCTCGCGAGCGCAGCGGACAGCCCGTTCGCGGGGCGATACGACGCCAGGCGTGCCGGCGCCATCGGCTTCTCGATGGGCGGTGCCGTCGCGGTGCAAACCGTCAATCGCGACGCGCGCTTCGTCGCCGCAATCAATCTCGACGGCCGACATTGGGGTGATAGTCGCGCAGACGGTGCCAAGCGGCCGATCCTGATGATCTCCGAACCACTGGAAATGCCGGGGCCGGCATTGCTCAACTCGCCGAACAATGACCTTCGCTACAACGCGATCGAGGACACGGCCGACTACACGGCGCTGTTGACGAACCTCGCCCGTTACGGCGGCATGCACGTGATCGTCGCCGGCGCGCTGCACTTCAACTTCAGCGATCTGTGCCTGACCTCGCCGCTCAGCCGCCTGACCGGCAGCGGCTCGATCGCGCCGCGACGTGGCTATGCGATCACCAATGCCTACGTGCTTGCCTGGTTCGACCGTGCATTGAAAGGCATCCCGTCGCCACTGCTCGACACCACGGTCTCGCCATTTCCGGAAGTGGCTGTCCGCTACTGGCCTGCGCCTTCCGGCGTGGCGTCAACGCCGTGACGCGCGTCGCGGATTCTGGCGATCACGGCGGAGGGAATAGATGATTCCTTATCGCGCACCGAAAACCGGCGACAGCCTGAATTTCCTCGTGCTGTTCGGCGGTTTCATGCTGCTTCACCTGGTGTCGTGGCCGGTCGAGTATTCGTTTGGCTACTGGGTGTTCGGCGATCGCGGCAACTTCCTGAATCTTCCGTACCTGCTCGAGCGGGGATTCAGGATCGGCGTCGATACCTATTATCTCTATGGTCTCTTGCCGGTTCTGGTCCAGGACCTGCTGTTCGCTGTCTTCGGCCGCGGCGCCTGGCCGATCATCGGCTGCCAGGTCATCTATCTGGCGCTGATGGCGGGCGCTTACACGATCATCGTCCGCAATACCTCGAATCCGCGGTTATGGACCATCGGCGCGTTCTGCCTGGCCCCGATCATCATCTGGGTCAACCAGAATTTCCAATATCTGTTCGTGCATGTCTCGATGATGTACGCGCTGGCGTTCATTCTCGAACGCCGTTACAGCCTTGCCCTTGCCGTGTCGGCCATTGGCTGCTGGAGCGTGCCGAGCCTGCCGCTCGTGCTGTCCGGCAGCCTGCTGATCGTCGTGATCGTTCACTGGTGGCTCAGCGACAACCGGTCGCTCGGCGGCCTGCTTCGTCTGGTCGCGCCCGGTGCGTTCGTTTATCTGTCGCTGGGGCTTGTTCTCGTCGCTTACTTTGGCTCGGCATCGGTGCTGGCGACCGCGCTACCGCTGCAGGGGGCGTCGTTCTACAAGGCCGCCGACTACGGAATTTTCACCTCACTCGGAATCTTCCTCTACCCCGGAAAAACCGAGGGCCGGCCCGACTGGTCGCCGCTGCGTTATTACTTGTTCGATCGCGCCACGTGGTGGGTATTCAGCACGTTCGTGCTGACCTGTTTTGGTGGCCATGCGATCCGGCGAATCATCGTGGCCAGGCACATCGAGCCGAAATCCGCGTTCGTCGCACTGTGCGCTGTGCTGCATATCGTTTTCATCCTCGTTGCCTACGGCATCCCGACGCAGCATGTCTTCTATGATTTCCTGCTCGTCGCCGGCATGTTCATCGGCCTGTCGGCGATGATCGTCGGGCGTTTCCGCAAGGTCTTGATCGCCACTTTTTTCACGCTGGGCATCCTCAGTCACGTCAATCAGGCATCGACGACATTGTGGTTGTGGCGAGCCACCACGCCCACGCCGGAAAGCCGGAATTTCTATGCGTTTCCGAGCGTCGTAAAAGACTGGACCGGCGTCGTCGAACTGTCGAAAGCGAAAAAACTTTTCCTGTTGACGTACGCCACCGGCGTGCATCACTACTACCCCACCGTCGACACGCCGGATAGCTGGATCATCAACTGGGGCCAGCTCCTTCCACCGGACAAGGAGCGCCTGATGGCGAAACTCAATTCCGCAGAAATCGTCGTCGAGGACCTGACCCGCATCACGACGATTTTCGAGCGGGACGAAGACATCAAGCGCGCTCTGGCTTCACTGTGTCTGGTCAGCAAAGGCGAGCACTTCATCATCTGGAGCCGGACGCCGCCAGACCCCGCCACTGGCGAATGCAAGTCCTACTACCGGGAGTTGCCAGCAGATATCCGCATGCGTGGAGAGAACGCGCTGTGACGACCCGACAGACGCGGGATGATCGCTTGCTGTCTCGGGGCGGGCTTGTCTAGGAGACTGACAGCCGTCTTGCGCCGCGTCAGCATCGCGACGCAAGACGACACCGCGCGCACAGCGACGGTGGCGACGCTGCGGCCATCGCCGACCCGTCGGGACGTAGCCGCGCAGTTCCTGCGCTTCCTGCTGGTCGGGGGCACGGCCACCGCAATCCACTACGGCCTGCTGATCCTGCTGCACGAAAAATTTGGCTGGCCGCTCGTGTTCGCGACGTCCATCGGCTTCACGATCAGCGCCTTGTTCAATTTCACCGCCAGCTATTTCTTCACGTTCCGCAGCGCTGCGCCGATCACGCGCTCGGCCGGCCGTTACCTCATGGTCTCGGGCACGGGGCTGTTGCTGAACACGTCGATCTTCTGGCTGCTGAACCAGTATCTGAACAGCCACTACATGGTGGCCCAGGTGCTCGCCACCGGTACGGTGCTGCTGTGGAACTTCACGCTCGGCCGGCTGTTCACGTTTGCCGGGAGCCGGCTGCGGTCTGACTGATCCACACACGCGACTCACGGATTCCGCGACGCCAGTCACCGCCTCAGAAGGCGCCGAATCCTGTCGACGTAAGGCGCCGCGACATCCGGCGCGAACCTCAGGATCAGCGCGCCGTAAACGAACGCGCCGAGCGCAATGCTCAAGCCCAGCAACGGCGGCGCGGCCAGCACGCGGTCGAGCACGGCGATCAGCCCAAGGACACTGACGCCCATCGCCAGCGCCGAGAGCAGCAGCGGCAACTGCGCGCCGAAAATACTGCGAACGCCGAGTCCTGAAGCTCGACGCAGATAGAATACAGGCAGCGGTGCGGTCAGCACCGGCTGCACGCTCAGCGCGCCGATCGCGGCAGTCAGGCCGAACGGTGCGGCAAACAGCGTCGCCACCACCGTCGTCGCCGTCTGGATCGTCGAAGTCACCGCCACTGCCTTCTGCCGATGCAGCCCGAGCAGTGCCGCGCTGACAGCGTAATGCGTCACGTACGGCAGGCACATCAGCATCATCAACTGCGCGGCGACGACACCGCCGGCCCAGCGCGCGTCGAGCCAGACCGAGAACAGCACGGGCATCACCACGGCCGCGCCGATGGCCATCGGAAAGCAGAGCACGGCCATGTCGCGCAGCACGCGGCGCAGGGCATCGGGCAGGCCGCTATGGTCGTCGACGTAGTGACGCATCTCGATGCGCGCCACCTGGAAGCGCGGCGAAATCGTCAGCTGCAAGAGAATTTCATTGAGCCGCGAAGCGAGGCTGAACAGGCCGACCTCGGTGGTGCCGACGTACAGCCCGAGGATGAAGCGCGGCGCCTGCCCGGCGGCCCAGGACATGGACTGCGTGACCAGCATCGGCCCGGTGAACGGCATCATCTCGGCGAGATGACGCCGGCTGACGCCCAGCTCGAACGGGATCGGCACCAGATACCAGATCAGCACGAGGTTGATCGCGCGCTGAAGCGTCGCCTGCCAGACCAGCGCCCAGACGCCATAGCCGAGCAGCGTCAGCGTCAGGCCGACGAGGCCGCTGACACCGATCGACAGGATCGTGCGTAGGGCCAGCGGCTTGAAGTTCAGCTCCCGCCGCGCCGCCGCATTCGGCGCGGTGGTCAGCGCGGACAGCAACGGCAGCACCGCCATCCAGCGCAGCACCGGCGCCAGGTCCGGCTCGGCGAAGATCGCCGAAATCGGCTCAGCGCAGAGCGCGACGGTGATCCCGAGCAACGCGCCGAAGCCACCTCCGATCGTGGTCATCGTCGCGTAGTGGCGCCGGTCCGGTTGGCGCAGCGCGAACAGGGCCTCCGTGGTCGCAACTTCGAACACGTGCTCGACGAAGCCGACGAAGATCATCACCAGCGTGATCAGGCCGAACGCGCGCGGCCCGAGCAAGGGCGCCTGAATGGCGAACAGCGTCAGCCCGAAACCTTGCGCGAACAGATTGCGCAGCGTGGTCCACGCGGTGGGCGACAGGTCAGGCAGGCGCATCGCCATCGGAGCGGATTCGGTGGGAACGGGAAGGACGCACGGCCGGGACCGGCCAGACCGGAGAATGTTGGCTCAGCGCGGCGTCCAGACCCGATACTGCGGCGCTGGCGGCGCCGGGCGCAACAGACCGCGCAGTCCTTTGAGGCCGCTTGCCGACGCCGCCTTGAAATCATCGCGCCAGCTCGACTGCCCTGGCGGGGCCGGGTTCAGACCGAGCTTGCGCAGGCGATGGTTCAACCAGTAGGTTTTCCCGCGGCGCGCGACCGACTTCAACTCGTAGTTGATACTCAGCGCCACCGAGATATTGTTCCCGTTTTGCACCCAGTGCGGGGCGGCGACCGGGATATGCACGCCCTGCCCGGCCTTGAGCGCATAGACCGTGGCGTTGGCCTGGTTCGCTTCGCGGTATCTGGCCGCGCTCGGCGCACCGGAAAAATAGCCTTCGAGTTCTTCGTCGGAGACCTGCTTCGCAACTGTGTGATCGAAGACGTTGAACGTCTTGTCGCCGGTCACCTGCACGAGAAAATTCACCTCGGCGTCGAAGTGGTACGGCGTGATGCGGTTCGGCGACGACACGAGGATCAGCGATTCGCCTACGACCACATCGTCGCGCATCGGCGCCCCGGCGTACTCGACGAACTTCGACAACAGTTCCTGCAGGACCGGGCCGAGCACAGGGTCCTGCTCGGTGTGCTTGAGAATGGCGATCGAATTGTTGTCGGCGATATTGCGGATCGTGTCCTGCAATGTGTACCGCTCGGCCATGCCCTTTTCCCAGGGATCGTCGACCGACACGCGACCATTCGACCAATAGGCAAAGTCCGGGTGCGCCGGCAGACGCTTCGACAGCGCGACGAGGCTGTCCAGCTCGAACAGCGGGTTGCCTTTGAGCCCATGCGGAAACATGAAGCTGGACCGGTTGTAATGGCGCGCGAAGGCACCTTCCGTATCGCTGAGAACGGGTCTGGCCGAAGTCTCCCCTGCTGCCGGCAAGGGCGGCAAAGTCATCGGTTGATCCAGAATCGCAGCCATTTACCGCTCCATCGAATTCGCCCGTCGAAGTGTCGATCCGGGTCCGAGGCTTGTCAAAAGGAAAAATCTACAGGCACCGTTCGAATCGCGGTGCGCGAGGGCAGGCAGGGACAGAAACGCCCCGGCGTAAATCGCGGGTAAGTCTGGTTGCCCTGGCACCGCAAAGTGGCTCCCTGAGTAGGACTCGAACCTACGACCCAGTGATTAACAGTCACTTGCTCTACCGACTGAGCTATCAGGGAATGCTGCGGTCGGGCATTTTACCCGACTGGGTCCCTAACGCAACACGAACTGGCATCCGGACGCAGTCACGACCGCCGTGGCTTGCGGTTCAGGCGCGTGCGTAGGCGTCGATCCGCTTCAGGCTTTCGGTCAGCACCTTGTCGCTGGTGGCGAACGACAAGCGCAGATGGCCCGACGTGCCGAAGGCCGAGCCCGGCACCAGCGCCACCAGCGATTCCTTGAGCAGCGTGTCGGAAAGCGCCAGATCATCGGCCAGATCCTTTGCAGCGATCAGGCCAGAAACGTCCGGAAACACGTAGAAGGTGCCGTCGCCGGGCAGGCATTTGATGCCCGGAATCCTGTTGAGGCCGGCGACCAGCAGATCGTGCCGCCGCTTGAAGGCGACGGTCATCTCGGTGACACAGCTCTGATCGCCATTCAGCGCCGCTTCGGCCGCGACCTGCGAAATCGAGGCCGGGTTCGAAGTGCTCTGGCTCTGGATGTCGGTCATCGCGGTGATCAGCGGCTTCGGCCCGCAGGCCCAGCCGATGCGCCAGCCGGTCATCGCATAGGTCTTCGAGACCGCATGGATCACCACGGTGCGCTCGTACAAATCCGGGCAGGCGTTGAGAATGTTCGAGAACGGCTCCGGCGCCCACAGGATCTTCTCGTACATGTCGTCGGTCGCGATAACAATACGCGGGTGCCTGCGCAGCACTTCGCCGAGCGCCGTCAGTTCGGCCTTCGTGTAGGCCATGCCGGACGGGTTCGATGGCGAGTTCAGGAAGATCATCCGCGTCTTCGGCGTGATCGCGGCTTCGAGCTGCGCAGCGGTGATCTTGTAGCGCGTCGCGGCCGTGGTCGGCAGGATGATGGGCGAGCCGTCGGCGAGCAGCACCATGTCCGGATAGCTGACCCAGTACGGCGCCGGGATGATGACTTCGTCCCCGGTATTCAACAGCGCCTGGCAAAGGTTGTAGCAGCTCTGCTTGCCGCCGCAGGACACCAGCACCTCGGCCGGCGTGTAGTCGAGTCCATTGTCGCGCGAGTGCTTGGCGATGATCGCCTTCTTCAGGGAAGGCGTGCCGCCGACCGGCGTGTACTTGGTGAAGCCGTCGGCAATCGCCTTGTTCGCTGCAAGCTTGACGTGGGCCGGCGTATCGAAGTCCGGTTCGCCGGCGCTGAGACTCAGCACATCCAGCCCCTGCGCTTTCAACTCGCCGGCTTTCGCGGTGATGGCGAGCGTCGGAGAAGGCTTGATGCGGCGTACGCGTGCGGCGAGTGTTGCGTCCACGTGAGGGTCCCGTCTGACTGAATTTAAAAAAGCGCGAAAGGATACCGGAATTATCGCTCCCTCCGCATCCCGGGTCCGCGACATGAATGCCACGTCGCGGTACCCTTCGAGGTCGAATTGCCGAATGAGCGTTGCCATGTTTGCCCACAAATCCGATCTCATCGTCGAGCCCGTTTCCGCCAAGCTGGTGCGCCTGACGCGCCGTGCCGACGAAGGCTTCAAGCTGCGCGCCGACTGGGCGCCGGCCGGTGACCAGCCGCAGGCGATCGCCAAGCTCATCGAAGGCCTGAACGATGGCCTCGCGCACCAGACGCTGCTCGGCGTGACCGGCTCCGGCAAGACCTTCACCATCGCCAACGTCATCCAGCAGTTGCAGCGCCCGGCGCTGATCATGGCGCCGAACAAGACGCTGGCCGGGCAGCTCTACGGCGAGTTCAAGGAGTTCTTTCCGGACAACGCGGTGGAGTATTTCGTCAGCTACTACGACTACTACCAGCCGGAGGCCTATGTGCCGTCGAGCGATACCTTCATCGAGAAGGACTCGGCGATCAACGAGCACATCGAGCAGATGCGTTTGAGCGCGACCAAGGCGCTGATGGAGCGCAAGGACGCAATCGTCGTCGCCTCGGTCTCCGCGATCTACGGCCTCGGCGATCCGGAGGCCTATTTCAAGATGGTTTTGCACCTGGTGAAGGGCGACATCATCGGCCAGCGCGAGCTGATCCGCCGGCTCACCGAAATGCAATACACGCGCAACGACGTGACCCTGGTGCGCGGCACTTATCGCGTCAGAGGCGAGATCATCGACATCCATCCGGCCGAGTCGGACGAGGAAGCGATCCGCGTCGAACTGTTTGATGACGTCATCGAAATCATCAGCGCCTTCGACCCGCTGACCGGCGAGCAGCGCCGCAAGATGGCGCGCGCGACGATCTACGCCAAGAGCCATTACGTCACGCCGCGCGAGCGCACCCTGGCGATGCTCGGCACGATCAAGGAGGAGCTGCAAGGACGCATCCAATATTTCGCCGACAACGGCAAGCTGCTCGAAGCCCAGCGCATCGAGCAGCGCACCAGCTTCGATCTCGAAATGATTCAGGAGATCGGCTACTGCAACGGCGTCGAAAATTATTCGCGCTACCTGACGGGACGCGCGCCCGGCGAGCCGCCACCCTGTCTGTTCGACTACCTGCCGCCGGATGCGATCGTCGTGCTCGATGAAAGCCACGTCACCGTGCCGCAGATCGGCGGCATGTACAAGGGCGACCGCTCGCGCAAGGAAACGCTGGTGCAGTACGGTTTTCGGTTGCCCAGCGCGCTCGATAACCGGCCGCTGAAATTCGAGGAATTCGAGCGGCTGGCGCCACAGACGATTTATGTCTCCGCAACGCCGGGGCCCTACGAGGCCGCGCACTCGGGCCAGGTGGTCGAGCAACTCGTGCGGCCGACCGGCCTGGTCGATCCGCAGATCGAAGTGCGGCCGGCGCGCTCGCAGGTCGACGACGTGCTCGGCGAGATTCGCCTGCGCGTCGAAGCCGGCGACCGCGTGCTGATCACCGTGCTGACCAAGCGCATGGCCGAAGACCTCACCGACTATCTGAGCGAGCACGGGGCGCGCGTGCGCTACCTGCATTCGGACATCGACACCGTCGAGCGCTCCGAGATCATCCGTGACCTGCGCCTCGGCGTGTTCGACGTGCTCGTCGGCATCAACCTGCTGCGCGAAGGGCTCGACCTGCCCGAGGTTTCGCTGATCGCGATTCTCGATGCCGACAAGGAAGGTTTTCTCCGATCCGAGCGCTCGCTGATCCAGACCATCGGCCGCGCCGCGCGCCACATCAACGGCAAGGCGATTCTCTACGCCGATACCATCACCCGCTCGATGCGTGTCGCCATCGACGAAACCGACCGTCGCCGCAACCGCCAGCTCGCGCACAACGAGGCCAATGGCATCACGCCGAAGGGCATTGAGAAACGTGTCGCCGATGTCATGCGCTTCGGCTACGGGGAACTGCGCGATTCGCCGTCGCTGAAGGCCGCCGAACCTGGTGCCGAATACGCACGCATGCCGCCGGAAAAACTCGCCAAGCTGATCGGAAAGCTCGAAAAGGAAATGCGCCAGGCGGCGCAGAACCTGGAGTTCGAGCTCGCCGCAAAAAAGCGCGACGAACTGCGGCGGATGCGCGAGTCGGCACTCGGCGCACGCCCGGCCTGAACGGACTGAATCGAGTTTCGCTTGCGCGGTCCCGGCGCGGTCCAGTATTCTTGCCGACTACGCAGGCGCGTAGCTCAGCTGGTTAGAGCACCACCTTGACATGGTGGGGGTCGGAGGTTCGAGTCCTCTCGCGCCTACCAAATATCGTTTTGTAGCAGATACTTACGGACGTCTTGCAGCGTCCGTTTTTGCTTTCCCCCTAATTTCCCCATATCGCGCTGAAAGCGAGGTGGGACATGGGAAGAGCGCGCGCTTCTTCAAGACGTAACTGGCCGGATTATCTGCACCGCAGGATAAAAGGCGAGGTCGCCTTTTATTTCTACCGTGGACCGGCGCGAGACAAGGACGTGCATCTCGGCAGAGACTTCGAGGCAGTTCGTCGAGCCGTCAGCGTCATCAACGGCCGCACAGCGGCGGACCCGGTTCAAATCGCACTCGCCAAAATCGAGCGGCCGCTTGAAACCGTCGGCAAGCACATCGAGTGGTACAAAGAGCGTATCGATGCGAAGCGCTCGAAGCGCGGGAAGGCGCTCGCCGCCGGCACGTTGTACGAGTACAAGCGCATTCTCGATGACATAGGGCAGCGCCTGGTCCCGGCGAGGTCAATTGCAGACGTCGATCGTCGCGCCGTCGCCAGCATCCTGGATAACCTTCCCGGCTGGACCAGCAATCGCTATCGGCAGTTGCTTCGCGACCTGTTCAGACATGCCGTGGCTCGCGGGCTTCGCGAAGATAATCCGGTCGAAGCCACTATTGCCAAAGACGCGGCGGCTAGGGGTGCAGGTCAGCCGTTCAACAGCGAAGCGCCAGCCAGAACGGCAGCCCGTGTCGGGCGGCGGCGTTACCGGCCGGGGGACTCCTGCCAGCCGCAATTCGCAGCAGGTGGCGAAGGAATTCCTGGCTCACGCAGAGACGATCGAGGCCCGCGAACACACGTCCACGGATACCTATCAGCGTGGATCATTGCGGCGCGTGGCGGCCGTGTTGCGAGAATTCGCCGATGCGCTCGGACCGTCACTGGCACCGACGAAACGACCTGGTGCTGCGAGACCGCGCAGATCAAGCCATCAAAGCGAGGCAGAGATCGGCGACTGATTGATGACCGAACGGGCGCTGCGAGTTCGAGCGCTACGGGGTGCTACCGTTCATAATCTACCGACGAAGAATAAATAGATTGCCACGGTCGCGGCTGGGGAAAGGGACTTGCGGTACAGCGCACATCAGCTCGCCTATTTTGCTCGCCAGCTCACCTTGAGGGGGGCAGCCAATTCCATCGACCGGATGGCCGGCACGCTGCTGGACGCACAGGTCGACCTGAACCCGCATCAGATCGACGCGGCGCTGTTTGCCACCAGCAACCCCCTTTCCAAGGGAGTGATCCTCGCTGACGAGGTCGGTTTAGGGAAAACCATTGAAGCTGGACTCCTCATTGCGCAGCGCTGGGCCGAACGCAAGCGCCGGATTCTGATCATCGTCCCAGCCAATCTGCGAAAGCAGTGGCATCAGGAGCTGGCCGATAAATTTAACTTGGCAGCCGAAATTCTCGAAGCCAAGTCCTTCCGGCAGGCCGCCAAGGCCGGGGTCGTAAACCCCTTCGAGTCTCGCCGGATTGTCATCTGCTCGTATCAGTTTGCCGCTGGCAAGGCTGATTCGGTTCGCAATGTCCCCTGGGACCTTGTCGTGGTGGATGAAGCCCATCGGCTGCGCAATGTCTACAAGCCCGAGAACAAGACGGCGCGGACGTTACGCGATGCGCTGGGCCATGCCCGGAAAGTGCTTCTGACTGCGACTCCGCTTCAGAACACGATTCTGGAGCTATACGGCTTGGTCAGTTTCATCGTGCGCGGCTTGGCGAGCAGGTGCTCCTTGCCGCGCGAGACGTTGATGGAAAGCCAGCCCGGCTTTACTAACCGTAGATGCACAGCAATAGATGCACAGCAATGGCGACCGCTTGTGTACGGCGGCGGACACCCAGTTTTCCGAAGATATTCGTCACGTGATACTTCACGATCTGCAGGCAGATTCGGACTAGCGTTGAAATTTCCTGATTTGAATATCCCTCACAAACAAGGCCCAGTATTTGCAGCTCGCGAGCCGTCAGTGGTTCGATCAGTCGCCCGCTTTGCACATCGTCAGTTCCGGTGAGTTCAGGCTCGCCGTTTTGGATTAGATCATTCACGGGATTCTTATCTGACCGATGCCGCTCACGCCGCCCGCAGCTTGAGCAAAGCTCGCGCCTCGTCAGGAGACGCTGCCTCACGGCCGCACTCGCGGGCGTAGCGCGCCATCTGCTCGATGAGCTGGCCGTTCGAGGTGGCCTTGGTGCCATCCGGCAGGTAAAACGTGTCCTCAAGTCCGGTGCGCAGATGGCCGCCAAGTTCTGCGGTTCGACGATGCAGGGGCCAGATTTCGGCGCGGCCGATGGCGGTGACAGACCAGCTCGACTTCGGCTTCATCAGTTTGACGAGCAGCGGCAGCAGATCAGGTTCAGCCGGCATGCCAGAGGCGACGCCCATAACGAAGTTGTATTCGAGCGGACCCTCGTACATGCCCGCCTCTCGGTACATTCCAACGCAGCGGACGATGCCCACGTCGAAGCACTCGAATTCAGGCAGGGATCCGGCCGTCTTCATCACATCCAGGAAGGCCTGGACCTTGTGGACCGGGTTATCAAACAGGATCGGCTTCCAAGCCCAGCTACCGTCTGCCCTGGTCTTGAGGTAGTTGAGCGACCCCGCATTGCAGGCCGCGATCTCGGGGCGCGTGTAGCGCACGCATTCCAGCGCGTCGTCGATGTCAGGGCCAATCACGCCTGTGGTGTGATTGATGATGACGCCCGGACAGGCTTCGCGGATCGCCTGTTGCACTTCGCCGGAGAGCTTCGAGTCCCAGCTCGCGACGTGACCCCGTCCTGGTTCCTGACGACGCAGGTGTATGTGCATCACGCTCGCCCCGGCGTCGTACGCCGATCTGGCTTCACGAGCCATCTGTTCCGGTGTGACCGGAACGTGATGCTGAACAGGATCGGTCAGCACGCCATTAAGCGCGCAGGTAACTACGGCTTTGTCGCTCATGAATCGTTTTCCTCGCCATTAGCGCTGCCTCGTTAGCGGCGCTCGCTGAATGATGAGAGAGCCTAGACAGCGCTGCGCCGATCGTCTTGCGCCGATAAGCTGTCCTGGCGATTCATGGTCAAACGCCAAGCTGCCGTGAGGCGAGGTCCTTCATGATTTCTTCAGATCCACCGCCAATCATCACGACCTTCACCTCACGGTAGATGCGCTCAGAACGCGTGCCGCGCATGTAGCCGGCTCCGCCGAGAATCTGGATCGCCTGGTCGGCACAGAACTGCATGGCCTGCGAGGCAAGCACCTTGGCCATGCAGACTCGGGCCACGAGATGAGCAGGGTTGTCGGCCTGGTGCTGAATACGCCAGGTCAACTCATGCACGAGGCTACGCGCCGCATCGATCTTGAGCGCCATGTCCATCAGTTTGTGACGGATCACCTGGCGTTCCGAAAGCAGTTGGCCAAAAGTCTTGCGCTGCTGCGCCCAAGCTAGCGCCTCCTCGTAACAAACTTGCGCGAAGCTGTATGCGAGCGCGGCCAGATAGAGCCGTTCGCTGTTGAAGTTCTGCATGAAGACGCGGAAGCCCTTGTGCTCCTCGCCGACAAGGTCGGTCACGGGGACTCGACAATTATCGAAATGCAGATGCGCCGTGTCGGAACACCACCAGCCCATCTTGTCCAGTTCCGTGCGCGTCAGGCCGGGCGTGGCGCCGTCGATCGCGAGAATGGAAATCCCGTTGGCGCCCTTGGCCAGAGGGTCCGTCCGCACTGCCGTAATGATGACATCGGCGCGCATACCCGAAGTGATGAAAGTCTTCTCGCCATTGACGATGTAATGGTCGCCAAAGCGTTCCGCCCGCGTGCGCAGTTGCGCGACATCCGAGCCGCCGGAGGGCTCGGTCACGGCCAGTGCCGGAATCCACTCGCCGGCGATGACTCTGGGAACGATGCGCTGCTTGATCTCCTCATTCCCGGATGCGATGAGCAAGGGCATCGTGATGCTGTGGGAATTGATTGAAGCTTGCACGCCGCCCGCGCCGCAGCGAGCGAACTCCTCAGCCAGAACGATGGAGTAGAAGGCATCGGCGGGTGTACCACCGAATTCCTCGGGATAGCCGACAGACAGGTAGCCCAGCTCGCCGAACTGACGGTACAACTCGCGGGGAAAGCGGCCTGCTTCATCCCAGGCGCCGACATGCGGAGTGACCTCGCGTGCGATGAAATCCCGAAGGCTGGCGCGGAACTGTTCGTGCTCGTGCGAGAAGTAGTGCGGCAGTGGCGTGGGTTCGATCATGTGCCGAATGTTTATGCCGAGAGTCCGCCATCCACCATCAGGCTCTGCCCGGTGATGTACGCAGCCTTGGAGGAGGCAAGGTAGGCCACTGCTTCCGCGATTTCCTCGCAGCGGCCCAAGCGCCCCAGTGGTGTGAATTCAACAGCCATATCGAGCAGCTTCTTGGTTTCCGTCTTCATCATCGGAATAACCATGCCGCCGTCGATCACTCCGGGACCTACCGCGTTCGCACGGATGCCGTTGCGCGCTTCTTCGGTTGCGATCTGGCGGACCATCATTTGAACCGCTGCTTTGGGCGTGGCCGAAAGAGCATCGAGCGGCACAGTGCGTTTGGTCGCGCAGGTGATGAGCGCGACGAAAGAACCGCCCTTGCCCGCCCGAAGAATCGGGATGCCGGCCTGCGCGATGTTGAAAAAGCCAATCACGTCAGTCTCAATCACGCCGCGGAAGGACTCAGGCTTGAAGTCCGCGAGCGGACCGGTGTCGAAAACCAGACCGCCTGCAGACACTACGGTATGTACGCGGCCGAATGACTTCACGGCTGCCGCGAATACGGCATCGACCTGAACGCGGTCGGTCACGTCGCAGGGCATTGCCTCCGCCTTGCGGCCCATTTTACGAAGTGCTTCGACGAAGCTACGGGCCTCGTCGGCACGTGAGCGATAGGTCACGACAATATCGCTGCCGCGCTCTGCCATCAGGCCGGCACTCGCCTGTCCAAGGCCACCACTGCCGCCGAATACGATCGCGCAGCCATCAGGGAAATTAGGCGTCTGAATTCCGTAGGACATGGCGTCTCTCTCTATTGGGCGACGTAACCGCCGTCGATGCTCAGCTCGGCGCCGATAACGAATTTGGATTCGTCCGACGCAAGGTACAGGCAGCCGTAAGCGATTTCTTCGGGTAACCCAAAGCGACCGATTGGCTGGCCATTGACTAAAAACACTTCTGTCGCCTTCGGGTCCGGGGTCGAATTGATCGCTTCCCGCAGGAGCGTTGTGTCACATGCGCCTGGGTGAATCGAGTTGGCGCGAATACCGTCCCGGGCGTGTGCGACGGCCGTGCCTTTTGTGAAGGTTCGCATCGCACCTTTGGAGGCATGGTAGGCCGCAAATCCCGTCGAACCGACGATGTCGAAGGCTGATGAGATGTTGACGATGGACCCGCCACCATTTTTCTTCATCTGCGGCACGGCGTATTTGGTGGCCAGGAAGACGCCCTTGATATTGATATTCATGACCTGGTCCCACTCTTCTTCGGTGGTGTCCACCTCGGTCTTCGTACATTCCGCTCCGGCGTCATTGATCAGAATGTCCAGACCGCCGAAGCGGCTCACGGCGCACTCGATCAGGGCCCGGATCTCGGCATGGTCGCCCATATCCGCGCGAAGGAACTCTGCAGTTCCACCGGCCTCCTGAATACTGCGGACCACGGTCTGGCCAAGTCCCACATTGATGTCGGCGACGACGATGCTTGCACCTTCGCGGGCAAACAGGCGGCTGGTTGCAGCACCGATACCGGATGCGCCGCCAGTGACGATGGCGACCTTGGCAGCGAGCCGCCCGGACTTGGTTTCACTCATGGAGATGGGCTCTGGCAATGAAAGGATGGGAGACGACTGCAACTACCTTAGAGACGCCCTCGCCCACGGTCTTGCGCGGACCGGCTGCCTGCTTGCGGGAAAGCGGCTGCCCGTTGCTTGCACTGTCAGAGCATCTCCTCGACCTGGCGCCAGCCTCTTTCAGCGATTGCCAGTGCTCTACGACCACTTTCCAAAGCCTTCGGACTGCTGGCGGTTCCGTCAAGCGCCCGCTTCATGATGCCCTGCAGAATTGCGGCCAGCCGGAACAGATTGAACGCCATGTAGAAGTTCCACTCCTGCGGATCGATGCCATTGCGACCCGTGCGCTGGCAATAGAGGCGCAGATAGGTCTGTTCGTCCGGGATCCCCAACGCGAAGAGATCATGGCCGACAAGACCACGGAACTCCTCCGGCGCCAGCCGCCACGTCATCATGTGATAGCTGAAGTCCGCCAGCGGATGGCCGATGGTGGACAGTTCCCAGTCCAGCACTGCAAGAATGCGCGCCTCGGTGGGATGGAAGATCAGGTTGTCCAGCCGCAGGTCGCCATGCGCGATGGCACTCTCTTCGGACACGGGAATATTCCGCGGCAGCCATTCGATCAGCCGCTCCATCGCGTCCATCCGCCCGGTTTCGGAGGCGCGGTATTGCTGGGTCCAGCGCCCGATCTGGCGCTCCACATAACGACCCGGACGGCCGTAGTCGGCCAGGCCTGCGGCGGTGTAGTCCACGCAATGCAGCGCCGAGGCGACGCGATTCATCTCGTCATAAACGGCACCGCGCTGGTCCGGCGTCATACCCGGCAACGCCGGGTCCCAAAGCACTCTGCCTTCGACGAAGGCCATCACGTAGAACGGCGTACCGATCACCGCCTCGTCTTCGCAGAGGCAATGGGGCTTTGCCACGGGCACGGTGGTGCCGTGCAGGGCCGATATCACCCGATATTCACGGTCCACCGCATGCGCCGACTTGAGCAGTACGCCAGCTGGCTTTTTGCGCAACACATAGCGGTGATCGCTTGTGGTCAGCAGAAAGGTGGGATTGGACTGGCCACCATCGAACTGGCGAACCGTAATGGGTCCGTGGAAGCCCTCGATGTGCTGCTTCAGATATCGCTGCAGACGATCAACATCGAAAGGGGCTGCCTGCGCCTGTTCGATGGTCGCTGGATCGGAGTGCTTCACAGATCGCCTCCTCGCTGGCTCCGCAGGCGCCGCATTCAGGCGCTCATCCCGTCGGTCTTCCATTTCGCCAGTTCGAGTTTTGCGAGCTGACTGCGATGGACTTCATCCGGACCGTCGGCAATGCGCAGGATGCGAGCTACCGCGTAAGCCTCCGCCAGGCGGAAGTCACTGCCGGTGCCGGCCGCCCCGAACGCCTGGATGGCCCAGTCGATAATCTTGCAGGCCATATTGGGCGCGGCGATTTTGATCATCGCGATTTCGGCCTTAGCCTGCTTGTTGCCGACGGTGTCCATCATCCACGCAGCCTTGAGCGTCAGCAGCCGCGTCTGCTCGATCATGATCCGCGCTTCGGCAATGCGCTCCAGCGTCACGCCTTGATCCGACAAGCGCTTGCCGAAAGCCACGCGACCCATACTGCGCTTGCACATGCGTTCCAGCGTGCGCTCGGCCAGTCCGATCAGCCGCATGCAGTGGTGGATACGGCCCGGGCCCAGCCGTCCCTGCGCAATCTCGAAGCCGCGTCCTTCGCCCAGCAGGATGTTCTCCTTACGCACGCGGACATCGACGAATCTCGCCTCGGTGGCGCGATCGAGCACGCCATCGAAGCCGAAGATCGGCAGCGAGCGGATTACCTCCACGCCCGGCGTATCACGCGGCACCAGGATCATGGACTGCTGGCGATGGCGGTCCGGATGCTCGGGAGCCGTCTTGCCCATGAAGATGATGATCCCGCAACGCTCGTCGCCCAAGCCGGTGGCGTACCACTTATGGCCATTGATGACGTAGTGCTCGCCATCGCGCACGATCGAGCTTTCGATATTGGTGGCGTCGCTTGACGCCACGTCTGGCTCGGTCATCGCAAACGCAGAGCGGATGCGGCCCTCCAGCAGTGGTACCAGCCACTGTTCGCGCTGCTCTGGTGTGCCGTAACGTGCCAGCACTTCCATGTTGCCGGTGTCAGGCGCAGAGCAATTAAATACCTCAGGGGCCATCAGCGAGCGACCCATGATTTCGCACAATGGCGCGTACTCAAAATTGCTCAGGCCGGCACCGTCCTCCGACTCAGGCAAAAATAGATTCCAAAGGCCCTGCTCCCTGGCCTTCTCCTTGAGTTCGTCGGTGACCTGCGCATGGCCGAAGGGCGCCGACTCATGAATCTCTCGCCAGTAGCGTGCCTCGCTGGGGTAGACGTACGCGTCCATGAAAGCGGTCAGGCGCTTCTGCAATTGTTGGGTCTTTGCGGAAGGTTCGAACATTTGAGAAGTTCCTGTGTTTTAGTGTGACGGTGGGGAAGCGAGGAAATCCGTCGGAGCTTGAGTTCAGGAGCCAGCGGCGTCTTGCGCGGATCGGCTGGGGCCCCGCATGGGGTTGGTCGGAGCGCGATTGTTGAGGATGTCTTGCATGCGCCACTCCACGCCGACGCGTGAGGCCGCATGAGTGAGGATATAGAAATGGTCCTGCTTCACGCCCTCGATCGCGATGCGCGCGACATCGTCCGCGCTCAGCCTTGCGTGCTCCATCAACTTGCGTGTCGCCTCGCGATGCGCGGCTGCGCCCGAATTCATCGCGGCGGACTGATCCGAGGTGGGTGCATCGGCGATCGCGGTCTTCACGAACGCGGGACAAAGGACCGAAACACCGATGGCCGCGTTCTCGGCTCTGAGGTCGTGATAGAGGCACTCCGTCAGCGCGACGACCGCGTGCTTCGTGGCCGAGTACACGCTGTAGTGGGGTGGCGACGTGAGGCCTCCCACCGACGCCGTATTGACGATGTGTGCGGGCTCGCCCCCGGCCAGCATGCGCGGAATGAAACTGCGCAAGCCATGCACGACGCCCATGACATTGACGTTGAATTGCCAGTGCCACTCGGCTACAGGGGCCTTCCACAGCGGTCCGCCGGTGAAGACGCCGGCATTATTGAACAACAGATGCGCGGCTCCGAAGCGATCATAGACGGCCTGGGCCGCCTCCTCGACCGCGTGCTCATCGGTGACATCGCAGCAACGCAAAAGGGCACCGCTGCCGGACGGGCCGAGCGACGCAGCCGTCTGCTTCAGACCTTCGTCCTTCAGATCGAGCAAGGCCAGTTGCATACCTTCTTGAGCACAGGCCACCGCGAGCGCCTGACCGATACCGCTGCCCGCGCCGGTGATGACTGCAATCTTTCCGCGCAAATCCTTCATTGCTGGCTTAACTCCTTCATAGCCGACTAACCTGCGGTGTAGCCGCCGTCTACCACCATCAAGCTGCCGGTGGTGTAACTAAATGCCTTGGACGCGAGGTACACCACCGCTCCCGCCATCTCGTCGGGCTGGGCGACGCGCTTGAGCGCGATGCGCGGGAGCATGGTGCTCATGGTTTCGTCGCTGTCGAGTAGCGCACCGGCAAGCTTGGTCCGGGTCAGGCCGGGCAGCAGCGCATTGACCCGAACCCCGAGCGGCCCGCATTCGTGGGCAAAGGCCTTGGTCATGGTGATGACCGCGCCCTTGGGGATCGAATAGATGGCAGCACCACCGCCACCACCCGGCAGCAACCCGAAGACCGACGCGGTAATGATGCTGCCGCCGCCGTTCTTCGCCATGAGCTTCGCGCCACGCGCACAAGCGAAGAAGTAGCCGTTGAAATTCACGTCCATCACCTTGTCGAACGAGGCGAGAGCAGTGTCGCAGATGGGGCCGTAATAGGGGCTGGTGGCGGCGTTGTTCATCAATACGTCGAGCCGGCCGTAGTCCGCTTCGATGCCCGCCATCAAGGTTTCAATCTCTTGCAGATTGCCGGTGTGGCAGCTACGGGACTCGCATCGGCCGCCTGCTGCCCGGATGCTCGCCGCAACGGCCTCGCAGGCTTCCAATCTACGACCGGCGACGATGACGCGCGCACCGTAAGCAGCCAGCGCACGAGCACAGCATTCGCCGATGCCTCGGCTGGCACCGTTGACAAGCGCGACCTTGCCGCTCGGATCGAACAGGTCGTCGGGCAGCGTGTTCCCAGAAGTCATTTTCCGCTCCATCGCGGCTTGCGTTTTTCGTTGAAGGAATCGAGACCCTCTTTGGCGTCCTCAGTCTGGGACATCAGCGCGAGCTGGCTTTCGGTAAATGCGATGGCCTGCTCGAAGCTCATGGCTTCGATCGCACGCAGCGCGTACTTGCCGCGGCGTATCGCGCTGGGTGAGTTGGCCACGAGGTTGGCCAGCAACTCGTCGAGCTTCTCGTCCAGTTGGGCGGCGGGTACGACATGGTTCAGCAGACCGGCCTGTTTGGCCTCCTGCGCACTGAAAGGCTTGCCGATGAGTGCGTACTCGCGGAGCTTCCGAGAACCGATCTGATCCTTCATCAAGCTCAGCACCTGAAAGGGAAACAGGCCCAGACGCGCTTCCGGCAGACCGAACTGCACATTATCCGCAGCGATAGCCAGATCGGTCATGCACATCAGGCCCATGCCACCGGCCATGCAGGCGCCATTGATTCGCGCGATGCTGGGCAGCGGACAGGCTTTCGCGAGTCGAAACAGATTGGCGTATTCACTGGTGGGCTCGGCAAAATCGAAGACGAAAGCCGCGCCCGGCTGAAGGTCGCCGCCGGCGCAAAACGCCTTGTCGCCCGCGCCAGTGAGCACGATGGCGCGCGTGGCAGGATTGGCCTGCGCTTCGCGGAACCCGGCGGCGATCCCGGCAATCACCTCGGGATTGATCGCGTTGCGCTTGTCCGGACGGTTGAGGGTGATCCAGAACACGTCGCCGCGAAGTTCATTCAGAACCACATTCATGGAACCGTCTCCGTGGCAGGCTCGATCTCGGCGATGACGCGGGCCGCACCCACCTGATCGTTGAGAGAGGCACTGAGCAACCGCAGCGTTCCTGCCAGCGGCGCGGTATGAGTGTGCTCCATCTTCATCGCCTCCAGCGTGAACACAGACTGGCCCGCGACCAGAATGTCGCCGACGGCGGCATGAGCCGCGATGACGCGGCCGTTCATCGACGCGCGGATCTTGCCGTCCCGTGCTGCGCCGGCCGCAACGACCGCTGCGAGTGTGCGATCTTCGACGGGATAGCTCCGTCCTCGAAACTGAAGATGTAGAGAAGCGCCCTCGCGCAACCAGGGCAGGGATTCCGCGACGCCATCGCACTCGACGCGTGCTTGGTCCGGGCCGAGATCAAGCAAGGCCAGAACAAAGCTTCGCTCCGCAAATCTTGCACGGAATCTTCCGGCTGCCTCGTGTTGGAGCAATAGCTCGCGCGTACGTCCCGCCGATCCGATGCGCAGGGTCACCGAGAGCACAGGCGCAAGGCTGCTCGCAGCGGAAGCGCCGTTCTGCGTCACCCGCAGCAGCAAACCCGCCACGGCCAGGGCGCGGTCGTCATCCTCGGGCGTTCGTGCCAGCAGCTCGGGTGCGTGAGCGGCGATGAATCCGGTTGTGGCAGCCCCTGCTACGAAGACGGGATGCCGCAAACAACTTGCGAGGAAACTCCGGTTGTTCGCAACGCCGAGCGCGACGGTCTCGTCGAGCGCTGCGCTAAGTTGTCGCCGCGCATCGTCGCGCGTCCGCCCGAAGGCGATCAGCTTGGCGATCATCGAGTCGTAGTACGGCGGCACTTCCCTGCCCGACTCCAGCGCGTGCTCGACGCGCACCCGATCAGGCATCCGCCACAGCCCCAGGCGTCCGCTCTGCGGCATGAAGCCGGACTCGGGATCCTCTGCGCACAGCCGCACTTCGATGGCGTGGCCCTGGAAGCACACTTCATGTTGCTTGAGCGGCAGCGGCTCACCCGCAGCGACCCGCAATTGCAGTTCCACCAGATCGAGACCGGTGATGGCCTCGGTGACGGGATGCTCAACCTGGAGACGGGTGTTCATCTCCATGAAGTAGTAATGAACTTGGGGGCCTTCCGTATCGAGCAGGAACTCCAGCGTGCCCGCACCCTCGTAGCCAATGGCGAGCGCGGCCTTGACTGCCACCGCGCCCATCTCCGCACGCAGTGACGGCGAGACCGCTGGCGATGGCGCTTCTTCGATGACTTTCTGGTGGCGGCGCTGCACCGAGCAGTCGCGCTCGCCGAGGTGGATCGCGTTGCCGTGACGGTCGGCAAACACCTGGATTTCGATATGCCGCGGATTGAGGATGGTGCGTTCGAGAATCACGTCGGCATTGCCGAATGCGCCCTGCGCCTCCGACTTGGCGCTGCGCAGCGCGCCGCGAAAATCCTCAGCCTGCGCCACGAGACGCATGCCGCGACCGCCGCCGGCGACGGCCTTGATCATCAGCGGATAACCCAGCCGTCCCGCCTCGCTGGCGAGACGCTCCTCATCCTGATCGCCCTGGAATCCAGGCACGCAGGGAACGCCGACCTCCGCCATGAGCGTCTTCGCGCCAGCCTTGTTGCCCATGGCCAGGATCGCGGCTGGCGAAGGGCCGATGAACACCAGCCCCGCCTCGTGACAGGCGCGGGCGAAGTCCTCGTTCTCGGCGAGAAAGCCATAACCAGGATGGATCGCATCGGCGCCCGTGGCCTTCGCCGCAGCGATGATCGCCGCGATGCGCAGATAGGATTGCGCTGGCAGCGGCTCACCGATGCAGACGGCCTGGTCGGCCTCACCGACGTGGCGCGCACCGGCGTCCGCTGTCGAGTAAACGGCCACGGTCTTGTAGCCCAGCTTGCGCACGCTGCGAATCACGCGCAGCGCGATCTCGCCGCGATTGGCGATCAGCACTTTCTCGAATGGGGTCGCCTTCATGGCCGTGCCACCGAGAACTGCATCGCCTGCGGCTGTCGCGCTTCTGCGTCCCGGCATATCGAGAGCGTGTAGGCAAGGACGACGCGCGTGTCGCGCGGATCGATCACGCCGTCGTCGAGCACGTGCGCGCTGGTCGTGAACACGTCCATCTGGCCGTCGAAGGTTTCGATGATCTGGCGCTCCTCGTTGACGATGGTCATGGTTCTGGCCGCCTGCTCACCACCCATCACAGCAACCTTCGAGTTGGGCCAGGAAAACAGAAAGCGCGGATGAAAGCCGCGACCGCACATGCCGTAGTTGCCGGCGCCAAACGAAGCGCCGCACTGGATGATGATCTGCGGCACCGTCGCGCTGGTGACCGCCTGGATCATCTTCGAGCCGTGCTTGATGATGCCGGCTTCCTCGTGCAGCCGGCCGACCATGTAGCCGGTGATGTTCTGGAGATAAACCAGTGGAATTCGCGCCTGGCAGCAGGCCTGGATGAAATGCGTGGCCTTGGTCGCGTCCGCACAGTCGATCGGTCCGTTATTGGTGATGATGCCGACAGCATGACCTTCGACGGCGGCATGGCCGCAAACGGTTTGCGCGCCATAACCGGGGCTGAATTCGAGGAAGTCGGAATCTTCCACCAGTCTGGCAATCACTTCCTTCATGTCCACCGGGCGACGGTAGTCGGCCGGCATGATCCCGAGCAAATCCTCGGCCGGATAGCGCGGCGCTTGAAAGGATCGCGGCGTCGATGTCGGCAGCGCGTCATTCCAGCGCAGCTTGGAAACAATGTCGCGGGCAATACGGATGGCGTCGCGATCATCCTCCGCGAGGTAATCACCGAGACCGGAGATGCCGGTATGCATCTCGGCACCGCCGAGTTCTTCTTCCGTCGCGACTTCGCCGGTCGCGGCCTTGAGCAGCGGTGGCCCTGCAAGGAAGTCGCGCGTTCGGCCGCGCACCATCACGATGTAGTCGGACAGGCCGGTCTGGTAGGCGCCGCCCGCAGTCGATGAGCCGTGTGTCACCGTCACCACCGGCAAGCCGGCGGCCGACAGGCGCGCGAGGTTACGGAACAGATTTCCGCCCTTGACGAACTCTTCCACCTTGTAGGCAAGCAGGTTCGCACCTGCGCTCTCGACGAGCTGCACGTAGGGCAGCTTGTTCATCAGCGCCAGTTCCTGCACGCGGAGTTGCTTGTCCAGTCCTCTGGGCTGAAGTGCGCCGGCATCGATGCCCGAGTCGTTGGCGAAAATCATGCAGCGCGTGCCCGAGACGTAGCCGATGCCGGCGATCACGCCGCTGCCGGGAACGCTGCGCTCTGGGTCCGGCACGTCAATGCGGTAGCCGCTGAGCGTGCTCAGTTCGAGAAAGGCCGCGCCGGGGTCCAGCAGCAAGGCGACACGCTCGCGCGGCAGGAGCTGACCGCGCTTCTCGAAGCGAGGTTTAGCCGCTGCGGATACTTCGCGCGTGCGCTTCGAGCGCCCGCACGCGGTCGAGTTGGGCGAAAGTGCTGACGCGGTTCTGTCGGAAGCTTTCGCTACCGGTCGAGACCGCAGTTTCAATCATCGGCATCAGGCAAGGCTCTTCAGGAAGTCGAGCAGAACTTGGTTGTAGCGCGCCGTCTCTTCCTGGAACGGCGCGTGGCCGCTCTCCGGGAACTCCTCGACGCGGCCATGCTTGGCAATGCGAGCGGCCTGCCGTCCGACTTCGGGCATTACGAGCAGATCCTTGCCGCCGACCACCGCGAGGAAGGGCGCATCCAGGCGGCTCAGAATTTCGCGCTGATCCAGGTCGTCAAGATCAGCAAGTGCCAGATCGGCACAGGGAGCGCAGTCAATCAGGATGTTGAACAACCATTGCTTTAGCGCGGCGCTGACAGGTTTGGCGTAGCAGACTTCGGCAAAGCCATTCAGAAACCCGGCACGGTCCGCGCGCAGTACCGGGATCTGTGCGGCGATCGAGTTCGGCGGAAAACCGTAAGGAAAGTCCGGCGCCCGTGTATGTCGCGGCGTAGCCCCGCAAGTCGAAACGACTCCCGCGCAACGCTTGCCCAATCGTGCGCTGGCGGCGACCGAGATCGCGCCGCCAATGGACCAGCCGACGAGGACAACGGATTCAATCTTGAGGTGGTCGAGCAATTTGACCGCATCCGCTCCCGAGGACTCTAAGGAGACCTCGGCAAAATCCTTGTCCGAATGGCCGCAACCACGCTGGTCGAACGTGACCACGGCATATCCGGCCTCCTGCAAGACCGGCAACACCATGTCCCATGCGCGACAACCGGTCCCCCAGCCATGGACGAGGAGCACAGCGCGACGAGTACCGCGGTGATGCTCGTAGTAGATCTGACGACCAGCGTCTTCACCGCTGCCAACTGCAAGATAGCCCATGCGAAGTCTCCTCTTGTGCCTGCTTCAGACTAAAGGTAATGCGCTTCGGTGGTCTTGTGCGGACTGGTTGTGGGCAGGCGGTCGCACAGCGACAGTCCTGCTTGCAGTGACCACCCAAAGCTGACATAGTTTTAGTGCAGTAAAAATATATTTCCAATCTATAGGAAATAGTGAAGTGCAAGGAGAAGACACATGGCAAAGCTGGAAATCCGGGAAACGGACCGTACCTCGGCTTCAGGCATCGGCCGGCCGCGAATCATGCTGATCACGCCCTCGCGCATCGCCTATCGAAGCCTGTTTGGAAAGCCGGGCGTGCGAACTTTCGGGGCTTGGATGTTTTACCTTGCGTTGGACCAAGCATTCCAGATCTCGGTTGATGGCGGTCCGGTGCGCGCGGAGAGCATCGCCTTGGTTCCGCCTTATGTGCCGCATCGCGTCTCGACGCCGGATCGCGAACTTGCACAGGTTCTGATCGAGGCCGAGACCGTCGAGAGCCGGACGACCGGAGGTATTTCTGCCCTTGGATCCTTGATCGATACACCTGAACGCCGCGCGGAGACCCTCACACGAATGCGTGAAGGATTCGAACGCCCGCTACGCTCGCCGGAGGATTTCGACCGGCAATTCTTTGGGCGCGATCTTCCCGCGCGTGCGCTGGACACCAGGATCAGCCGCGCCATAGCCAGGATCAACGCCTGCCGCGCCGGCAGCATCACAGCCGAAGCTTGTGCCGCCGCCGCCGGGCTGTCGTTCTCACGTTTCACCCACCTGTTCGGCAGTGAGACCCAGACGACGTTCCGGCGTTTCCGGGCATGGAAGCGGGCCAGAGGCCTGCTGCCCATGGTGGGCGCTGGGCTAAGCCTGGTAAACGTGGCACTGGATGCGGGCTATGCCGATTCAACGCATTTCAGTCATTCCGTTCGCCAGTTTTACGGGTATACCCCGCGTGACATCTTTGCCGGCTCACGCACGCTCGCGGTGGTTTCCCAATGGCCTTCAGGTGCTGCTGCGGCATGACCGAACGAGACAACGAGACGACCGTCGTCAAGTTCCACAGCGCGGATACGCTGCCGCGCCGTGAGCGCAACAAGCAAGATCGACGTAGCCGCATCCTGGATGCTGCGGAAGACTTGATCCGTGAAACAGGCGCCACCGATTTTTCGATGGCGCTACTTGCCGAACGCGCCGGCCTGAGCGGTCCGACACCCTACAACCTGTTCGGCTCCAAGTCGGGGATCCTTTACACACTGCTGAATCGCTCGCTCGATCCCGTCTTCACAAGACAGGGGAGCACCCGGGCCGAACCGGACCCGATTGCCCACGTGCTGACGGCGGCTCGCATCGGCGCGGACGTATTTGCCGAGGATCCACTGTTCTACCGGCCCCTGTACCAGTTCCTACTCGGTGTCGGCGACCCGGTCCACTGTCCGCTCTTTCTGGACCGCTCGCTTGGCTTTTGGCGGGGGTCTCTGGCCAGACTCGAAGCGGCTGGACAGATGCCAGTCATGCTCGGTCGAGATCAGATTGCGCGGCTGATCGTGACCCATTTCATGGGCACGCTGGACTTGTGGGTGCAGTCCGAACTCAACGACGACGAGTTTCGCGCGCAGATCGTTTACGGTGTGGGCGTGCTGCTGTTGGGATTGGCAAATGAAACCCAGCGATCACGCCTTATGGCACGGCTAAGAACCCTGGAGCGTCGCCTACCGCGCGGCTTCGCTCCTTCCAGCCGATCGCGTGAGGCGAGCGCGTGATGCTGTCACCTGCGACCTAGAAGAAATGGGTCTGAAGAATCGTTACTTCTTCTGCAGGAATACAGCGAAGGTGTGCTGCGTATCGAGATACTCCTTGACCTGCACCATCTTTCCGTCTCGCACGATAAACAGAAAGTGGTATTCGTTGTTATAGACGCTGCCGTCCGGGTTCTCGCCGTAGGATTCCACTTCAGCGGCGACGCGATCCCCTTCCGCAGTCATGGCGCGCAGGCGCATTTCCAGGCCGTTCTTCATCGGCGGAACCAAGCTGTTCAAGATCTCTACCATCTGCGCCTTGGTCTTCATGCCGGCGAGCGGGAACAGGTCCAGCTTGCCGCCAATCCACCAGGTGCAGTCCTCGCTCATGTCCTTGAGCACGCCAACAATGTCCTTGCGGCCGAACTTGGCCAGAAACTGCTCGACGAATTTCTTGTTCTGCTCGATGCTCATGCGATGCCCTCGGCGATTACGGGAATAGATAAGGCTGGCGCTCGGTCTCAGGCACCCATGGCGCCATCGACGCCAATCTCCGCACCGGTGACGTAGCACGCCTGATCGGATGCGAGGAAGCACACAACATTAGTGATCTCTTCAGGCGTGCCGAGCCTGCCGATTGGAACCATCGTCGCTAACCCCGCCTTGGCTTCCGGCGGTAGCGCACCGAGCATGGGTGTGTCGATCGTGCCGGGAAATACGCAATTGACGCGGATGTTTTCAGGGGCCAGTTCGATTGCTGCGTGGCGGCTCATACCACGAACCGCCCACTTGCTGGACCCGTAGGCCCACATGCCGGGTACGGCGCGCAAGCCGGATGTGGAATTGATGTTGACGATGCACCCGCCGCCGGCCTTGCGTAGCTCCGGAAGCACCGCGCGCATGCCGTTGAACGTGCCGCGCTGATTGACGTTGAATATCGTGTCGAAGATGTCGTCCGTGGTCTGATCGAAGCTGGCCAAACGGACCACCGCCGCATATTGATGAGGATGTCCAATCGACCGAAACGGGCCACGGTTTGAGCGACGACCTGCGCCCAGTTCTCGCTCGACCTCACGTCCAGTTCAAGAAACATGGCGCGGTCGGCTCCAATTGAAGCCGCCACCTCGCTACCCCGCGGATCTACGTCCACCAAGGTCACGCATGCGCCTTCCTCAGCCATACTTCGGGCCTCCGCGGCACCCTGGCCGCTGGCGGCGCCGGTCACGATTGCCACCTTGCCTGTCGGTAAACCCATCGTGCTCTCCATCGATATCAGCCGCAGAGCGGCCAATCCTCGGAACATGCGCCGGAGTGTGTCGGGTCGTCTTGTGCGGAATGGCTATCGCTCGGGCTGCGTGGCGTAGCGAGACGATGGAGCCCAAGCAGCACGGTGCCAGGCTTTCTGAGCTGGGTCCACATCGGCGCTTCGCTCAGTGCGGCGGTGCAAAAGAAGTCTGGCAACGCGGCAAGCGCTGGCGTCTTGTCATCGAACAACAGCATGTGACCGTCACCCTCCGCGACGAACAGTCGCGCTCGCGGGACTCTTGAAGCGAGGAGGACGGCGTTCGCGGGGGGATCAGGGGATCATCGGAGCCTGTGATGACCAAGGTCGAATGTGGAATCTCTTCGAGCCAGCGAAAGCTGGACCAGGAACAGGCCGCAATCCATTGCCAGAGGTAACCGAGAACCGGCGGCGGCGTCTCGCTGCAACGGGCGATCTGCTCGCGCATCTTCTCTGGCGGTGGTTTGCGGCCGCCGACCGTCCATAAGTACGAGCGCTCGTAGAACCAGGGCCAGTAGTGGCGGATCGGCAGCGAAGTGCTCACGATTTCGGCGGGCGAGCCGGGGACGGTGCCGAAGCCGCAGAAAGTGGACACCAGAGCGAGACGGCGAACGCGGTCAGGCTCCTGGCGTGCAAGGTTTTGTATAACCGCTCCGCCAAGGAAGTAGCCGAGCACATCGACCGGTCCATAACTCAGCACGTGATGCGCGCGATGCCTGCCACGCGTAGGGGTCGCCTCGGGACTGAGGATCGCCCCATGCCGGGGAGATCGATCGTGATCAATCGGCGATCATGCAGGGCAGCCTCAACCGGCCTCCACATGTTCACATTGGCCCAAAGCCCGTGGATGAGCAAGAGCGGCTCCCCTTCGCCGGCTTCGCGCACGCGCAACCACAAGCCCGCCACCGTGATGCGGCTCTCCTTCATGCGAGTTCCCGATCGATACCGAGCGCGATAAGGCCGGCTTGGTTGTCCTCCACGAAGTGCGACAGCAGCACGACATCCTGCATTCCGCCGCTGCGATCGAGCAGGTGGTCACGCAGGACGGCTTCAGGCGTAAAGCCTAGCGATCGGAACATGCCGATAGCCGGCTCCTGTTCGGCGACGACCTCAACGACGAGCTTGTGCAGGCCGAGCCGGGAAATGCCGCAGGCCAGTGCGCCGCGTGCGAGCATCCGACCGATGCCCCGGCGACGGCGCTTCGGATCGACGATCAGACGCAGTTCGCCGACGTGCTGAGACAATCCGATGCCAGGAATCACAGCGATGTAGCCACGATCTCGTCACCCTCGTCGACCGCGATCTGACGGATGGAGCGACGATCGCTGAGCCAGTCGACCAGCAGCTGACGTTCTTGCAAGTCTTCCTTCGCGAAGCTGCGGTCGGCGTCGGTGATCCGATCGAAGAAATCATTGAGTCGATCAACGTCGCCGTGTTCGAAGTCTTTGATGCTCATGCGAGGGGCTCCCTGTTTCGGCGAATCCATTGGAGGATGGCCGGGATGCTCAGCTTTGCGGCCTGGCGGCCGCAGGTGATGCTGATGTGTCCTGCGGGAATTCGCAGGATATCGGTTCGAGTCCCCGTGAGCAGGGCGGGTACCTGCTTTTCGATTACACCGAGTCGCCGTTCGAGCTTGCGGACATCTGAATAGCTCGGCAGATTCCGCAGATGAAGAAGCGTCGAAGAGCCTTTGCGCCAGCGACGCGCGAGACCGTTCGAAAGCTCCAGGCCAAGCAGCATCGCTTCGTTGAAGCGCGGGTCCGCAACGGCGTCTTCGAGTGGACGTCAGATGGCGTTCTCGATGCGGTCGAAGAGGCGCCGCCAAGTAGGTAATGGGGCTGGCATACATCAATTCGTTCTCTCAATGGGGCCTACCGGGCTCCGCGACCACGACGCGCGAAACGACAACCGATGGGGGCTCGATAAAATGATCAGGGGGCGGGCGCTCTTCGGTCTTGCGTGGACTGGCTGACGCGACCGCTTGCAGCAACTCGCGACAAGATCAGATACAAGCTGCGAGGGACACTCGTGGCGTCAACCCACACGGAGAACAACGATGTTTCAAGAAGTTGAAGATCTCAGGGACGAAGGCCAAGCGCTCCAAGAGTTGCTGCGAACGCTGCTGCCGAAGGACTGGGAACAAGCAACGCCGTTCAAAAACTGGAAGGTCTGGGACGTGATCGCCCATCTGCATCTCTCCGACCAGTGGGCGGTCGCCTCACTCAAGGGCGCCGATCATTTCAAGACGGCCGCAGCGCCTGTCCTCGCGGCGCTCCAGAACGGCGTGTTGCTGACCGACTTCACGCGGGCGCATTTCGATGGCTTGGACGGTCCCGCGATGTTGCAGTCCTGGAGCGACTGCTTCGCCGACTTGAACGAGCAACTGTCAAAGCTCGACCCGAAGGCGCGGCTCGCGTGGTTCGGACCCGATATGGGCGCCCGCATGTTCGTGACGGCGCGATACATGGAAACCTGGGCACACGGACAAGAGATTTATGACCTGCTTGACCTGACCCGCCACTACACGGACAGCATCCGTGCCATCGCGACGCTCGGCGTGAAGACTTTCGCCTTCACCTTTTCCAATCGCGGACTTACACCACCTGCCCCCGACCCCTACGTGCGCCTGATCGCCCCGTCGGGCGAAGTCTGGGAATGGAATCCGCTGTCCGAGGAACATCGTGTTGAAGGGCTTGCCAGTGAGTTCTGCCATGTCGTCACTCAGGGACGAAACATCGCCGACACTCATCTACAAATCCGCGGAGAACCGGCCCGGTGCCGGATGGCGATCGCGCAGTGCTTTGCCGGCAAGGCGGAGGACCCTCCGGCGCCCGGGACGCGCACGCGCAAGCAGTGAGCTGATAGCGGGACTGCGCCCGCCGTGGCCTCAGGACTGGATCTTGAAAAGATTGACGTGCTCATCCCGAAGCGCGTGCTTGAGCACCTTGCCGGTGACGGTCATCGGGAAACGCTCGAGGAAGACGACTCTCTTGGGGATTTCGTGACGGCCCAAGCGTTCCTTGCACCATTTGATGATGTCCTCCTCGGACACGATAGCCCCAGCCTTCGGAATCACGAACGCGGTGACGGCTTCGATCCAGTAGTCATGTGGCAAGCCAACGACGGCTGCGGCGGCGATCGCCGGATTGCCCAGCAGCGCAGCTTCGACCGTGCAGGAGGCCACATTCTCCCCACCCGTCTTGATCATGTCTTTCTTGCGGTCGTGGAACAGGAACTGTCCGTCCTCGTCGATCAAGCCCAGATCGCCGGTGTGATGCCAGCCATGCGCACGCGAAGCGTTCGTGGCTTCTGTATCCTTCAGATATTCCATCATCACCGTCGGCCCCCTTACGACAAGCTCGCCGACAGAGCCACGCGGCAGCAAAGCTCCAGCGTCATCCATGATCTGAAATTCAGCGGTAAGGCTTTGCTGTCCCCAGTATTGACCCTTCTTCGAGAACTGGAGTTCTGGCTTGAGTACGCAGGCAGAGGGATAGACCTCGGTCTGACCGCTGCTCAGCGCGAAGCGCGGACAGATTTCAGCGATAAGCCGCGCCAAAGTCTCCGGGTCCATTGGCGTCATCGCATAAAGACCGTAACGCATCGAATCGAAGCGGTAGCGGCTGCGCTCCGGGTTATCAAGCACTGCACGCCACATCGTCGGTAGTGCAAAGCACCACGTAACCCGATAGCGGGTAATGTTCTCCATCAGGCTGATGGCATCAAAGCCACGCATCACGATCTGTGTCGCGCCGCGGTGAAGGAAGGACGTGACCAGCGTGTGCTGTGCGCAATGGAAGAAGGGCAGCATGGCGACGGTCACGTCGTCGCTCTTCATCTCCATTTCGATGATGTTGTTCAGCGTCGCCAGATAGACCGCCAGATGGCTGATCACCACGCCCTTCTGCTGTGCAGTGGTACCACTGGTGAACATCACGATGGCGGTGTCGCGGTCGCCAATCTCGACTTCCGGGTCGGTCGTGGGCTGATTGGAAAGGGCCTGCGCGAAGCGGGTCAGATCGTATTCCGGAGCGGGGCCGGCTGGGTCGATGATGAGCATCGGCGGCGCGGCTCTACCCTGCCCCTGCATCAGAGACAGGAAACCGGCATCGAGTACCAGCAGCTTCGCACTGACCTTGTCGAGGACGTAGTCGAGTTGCTCGCGCTTGAGCAATACGTTCATCGGCGCCCAGACCAGCCCCGCTTTGGCGATGCCATAGGCGGCAATGATGAAGTCCAGCGAGTTGACGCACAGGCAGGCGACGGCATCGCCCCTCGCGAGGCCGCGGCTGAGGAGATGGTGAGAGAACTGGTTGCAGCGCTCGTCCAGTGCTCGGTAGGTGATGCTGCGCTCGCCGTCGATGAACGCGATCTTGTCCGGGTTCAGGACCGCCGCGCGTCGAACAATGTCGCCGACGGCGACGCGGTTGATGAGTGTCGTCTGGGTCCCCATCTCTACCTCCTCGCGATTGTTAGCCCCAGCAAAAAGCCAAGAGCGGCGCCCGGAACAAATACCAGTGTGCTGGCACGGCGTCCTGCCGTCTTGCGTCAAACGGTCGCCGGAAGCCAGTCGAGACAAGACGCAGGGCATGTTGCACGCAACACTTTCGGCTCTACCCCTGGTAACACGAGGACAGCGTATGGACGGCCGCGACAATCCGGTGAAGAAACCGCGCACCATCATCGTCGGTGCCGGGGCAGCGGGCATGGCCCTGGCCATCAAACTGCGCGAGGCCGGCTTCTCCGACCTCGTCATCTACGAGAAGGCGAACGAGGTCGGCGGAACCTGGCGCGAGAACCGCTACCCCGGCGTCGCCTGTGATGTGCCGTCTCATCACTACAATTATTCCTTCGAGCACAACCCGGGCTGGAGTTCACGCTTGGCGGGTGGCGCCGAGCTGCAGCAATACATGCTCAAGGTCTGTGAGAAGTACGATCTGCGTCGCGACATCGTGTTTGGTCAGGAAGTCAAAGAGGCGCGGTTCGATGGAACCCGCTGGCATATCCGCACCGACAAAGGTCTGGAGGATAGTGCAGAATTTTTCGTGCCCGCCACGGGGCCGCTCCACGTTCCAGCCACTCCCAAGCTGCCGGGTCTCGAATCCTTCGAGGGGCAGAGCTTTCACACGGCGCGCTGGCCCGAAAACCTTGACCTGAAGGGCAAGCGCGTCGGCATCATCGGCAACGGGTCGAGCGGTACCCAGGTCATCACCGCGTTGGCCAACCAGGGTGTGGACCTGACGGTCTTCATGCGGACGCCGCAATGGGTCTTCCCGCTGATGAATCGCAGCTTTGGCAAGACCGAACGCAGCATTGTGCAGCGCATTCCCTGGATCGGCCGCAAGACCGGCAGCTTTTACCAGTGGTTCTTCGAGCATGTCTTCGCAGAAGCGGTGATCGGCCCTGGTTGGCAGCGCAAGTTTCTGCAGGGCGGCTGTCGCTGGAACCTTACCCGGATCAAGGATCCGCATTTGCGCAAGACCCTGACGCCGGACTACCAGCCGCTGTGCAAGCGGATGGTAATGTCCTGGGAGTTCTATCCGGCCATCTCGCGCTCCAACGTGAAGATCGTCCGGGAGGACGTCAAACGCGTCGAGACGCAAGGCGTCATTGACGGGAACGGCACGTCGCACCCACTTGATGTACTGGTTCTGGCGACAGGCTTTCAAACTCGCGCGTATTTCCGTCCGATTGAGGTCATCAACGAAGCTGGCCTCAACGTCAACGAGGCCTGGAAGATGCAGACGGGCGCTCACCTCTCGATCCACGTTCCGGGGTTCCCGAATTTCATGATTCTGGGCGGCCCGCACTCACCGCGCGGCAACTTCAGCGCCATCGCCTACTCCGAAGCGATCGCAGATCACATCGTCAGCGTGGTGCGTATGGCCTATGAGCGTAACTGGACCAGCATCACGGCGAAGCAAGAGGCCCAGGATGCGTTCATCAAGATGAACTGGGCACAGTTGCCGAAGACCATCTGGGCCACAGGTTGCCAGAGCTGGTACCTCGACGAGAAGGGCGTGCCTGAGACCTGGACCGGCACACCGGATGCGTTCCGCGCGATTCTCGCGAACTGGAAGCTGGACGCATTCGATGTGAAGACCCGCGAGGTCGCCTGATTTTTTCAGACGTAAAGCTTTTATCAACGATCGAGGTCACCGTCGCTGACAACTTTAACAAGGTTGGCACAAAAACTTCGCGCATGAATCGGGTGACTCTTTAGTACGGCGCTCATAAGATTTGCTCCATGTCTCAGCGCCCACGATGCGGATATCCGATGTGGCCGACGTGCAGCGCACCATTCAACCGAAATAACCGAAGCGGCTGCTTTGCGGTTTCTGTCAGCTGTTACCAGCCCAAGCCGAAAGAAGTGTGCGTGACTTGTGCGTATAATGTGCTCGTATTTGACGGAGCAATCATATGAGCACCCTGATATTGCAGCCCGAAAAGAGGTCATTCGATTCGCTGCTAACCCAGCTTAAAGATGACATGAGGCCAGCGAATATTTCGCCGACCAAGTTTGCGGAGGTTCTCGACTACCCCCAACAGACGATAGCCGAGCTGGCGCATGTTCATCGAAATACGGTGCGCAACAACCCCTATTCGCCGGACCTGCAGAACTATATGCGAGACGCGGTCCGCGTCCTGCAGGCCGCTTCTGATCTGCGAGGGAATATCGACGAGGCCTTGTTCTGGTTCAAGAACCACCCGATCCGGGACTTCGAGCGCAAAACAGCCGATCGCCTTGTGGCCGATGGGAAAGCAGAAGCGGTGCTGCGCTATCTGCGGTCCCTAGAAGCGGGTGCCACCGGGTGAAGATGACGGCATTGTTGCCCGAGCGGATTCTTTATCGGGTCAACACACCGAGGTGGGCGTCGATGCCGACCAGTGGAGCGGGAGCCGCTTCCGAGGGTGGGCGCTTCAACCGTAAAGGTGTCAACGCGCTGTATCTGTCTTCTGACGACATCACTGCCCTGCGGGAGTACCAGCAGGACGAACCGATCATGCCGCCGGGCACGATCGCGGCGTATCACGTCGCATTGGATCGAGTGGTCGATTTCCGTCAGGGGTTCGACCCCGCCGACTGGTCGCCGGTCTGGGAAGACTTGGGACTGCAACTGGCGCGGCTTGCGTTTTCTAGACGACATCACGCCACCGAGTTGGGACATCGGCGATCTGGTGCTGGAGGCTAAGCTCCCGGGCATCCTGTTTCCGTCAACGCGCGATTCGGGCGGCATCAACTTGGTCGTGTACACCGACCTGGTTGATGACAGTGAGCAGCGCCGCGTCACGGTGCATGATCCCGAGCGAAAGCTACCGACCAGCCAAGCTTCTTGGTCTCCCTGAATTTGTATCGAGCGGACCGGCTCATCTGACGCGAGTTGTTGTGATCCGAAGCCACGCGACAAAAACCAGACTCAGCAGATAGCAGCAATCGGGTCAACCGAAGGCAAACCATTGTGAAGCGTCCTCGATTATTTGAGCCATTTGAAAGTAGAGTTCCACGTCAAGGAGCTCTACATGAAGAAGTCGCGATTCACCGAAGAACAGATGGTCCGGATTCTGAAGGAGGTCGAGGCCGGATCGAAGGTTGCTGAGACGTGCCGCAAGCATGGCATCAGCGAGCCGACGTACTACGTCTGGAAGTCGAAGTACGCCGGCATGGAGGTGTCGCAGTTGCGGCATCTCAAGGACGTTGAGGCGGAGCTGTCGCGGCTAAAACGGATGTACGCGGACCTGGCGCTGGAGCATCACGCGCTGAAGGATGTCCTCTCGCGAAAACGCTGAGCCAGACTCGGCGGCTGGAACTGAGTCTGGCGATGCAAACCGACCATGGGCTGAGTGCCCGACGTGCGGATCGAGCCTTGTCCTTGTCGCGCTCGGCGCGGCATTACCGGCCGCGGGTGCGGGACGACTCGGCGCTGATCGCTGCGATCGAAACCCACATCAAGGACAACCCGGGCCACGGCTTTGGTTTGTTGCTGTCGCAGGGTCTTCAGCCGCAGGGCTGGGGCAAGAGCCGGGCGTGGCGGGTGGACCTGGGCCTGAAGCTGAACCTGCCGCGTCGGGGCAAGCGACGGCTGCCGGATCGAATCCGCGAGCCCCTCGAAATCCCGCTGGCCGCCAACCACACCTGGTCGGCCGATTTCATGGCCGACGCGCTGTGGTCGGGACGGCGCTTCCGCACCTTCAACGTCAATGACGATTTCAACCGGGAATCCATGAAGATCGAGATCGACTCCAGTCTGCCGTCGGCGCGGGTGATCCGGGCGCTGGATGAACTGGTCGAAGTCCGGGGTGCGCCGCGCCGCCTGCGGCTCGACAACGGCCCGGAATTCATCAGCGCCGCACTGAAGGACTGGGCACAGCGCCGAGGCGTCAGCCTCGTCCACATCCAGCCCGGCAAGCCCACCCAGAACGCTTACATCGAACGCTTCAATCGAACCTTCCGCACCGAAGTCCTCGACCGCTACGTCTTCAACCGCTTGAACGAAGTCCGCCGCATGACCGAAGACTGGCGACAGCGCTACAACCACCAGCGACCTCACCGATCACTCGGCGGCCTTCCCCCCATCCGCTACGCAATGGCAAACTCGCCATCACCCTCTACTTTCGATTGACTCGAATAAACGAGGACGCTTCAGTAACTGGCCGGATTATCTGCACCGCCGAATGAAGGGTGAAGTCGTCTTTATATTTCTACCGTGGACCGGCGCGAGACAAAGACGTACACCTCGGCCGAGAGTTCGATGCCGCCCAGCGAGCCGTCAGCATCATCAACGGCCGGACCGCAGCTGATCCCTATGCAGCCTAAGTAACTCCGGGCGGGAGAGGGATTTTTCGACGGTCCGCAGCACGCCTTAAATCGGCATAAAGCCCGTCGGCAGACCAGTCACGCTTTCCGCCGCGCTCCGCGTTGCGGACCAGTTCCACCAGGCGTGAATTGATCAGTGCCCGCCTGCCGAGCGACTCGGCCAGCCGCAGCACTTCGCCATTGATGTAGTCGACTTCAGTCGGCCGCCCGGCCTCGAAGTCTTCCCACATCGACGAACGGGCGAGCGGATCGATGGCCACCATCTTTGCGGCAAGGCGCTTGAACAGCCAGTCCGGCGTCGACAAGAGCAGCGGCAGGCGGTGCGGAGGCAGCTTGGTGAGTTGCGCGAGTTCGATACCGGCGGCATCGAGCAGGCGCAGGGTTTCCTTCTGCGCCATCGCGAGACAGCGGCGGAAGCCGCGTTGTGCAAGCTCGGCCTTGAGCGGCATGCCGGACAGCGCGTTGATCGCGTTGTTGAGATTCAGCAGCAGCTTCGACCAGAGCACGGCGCGCATGTCGGCATGGCGGGACAGCGGCAGGCCGCAGCGCTCGAAGGCGCCCAGCACATTGGCAAGCGCGGGATGATCCTCGACCGCAAGGGCGCCTTCCGAACCCTGATGGAAACGGCCCTGCCCGCGCGCGAGTACGTTGAACGGCACCATGCCGGTGATCACGGTGACGCCAGGCAGTTGCCCGCGCAGCCCTTCGGCATTGCGCAAACCGTTCTGGAAACTGATGACGACCGCGCCCGGTTTGAGCACGCTCGCCAATTCACGCCCCGCTTCCGCAGTCGCCGCAGATTTCACTGTGACGAGCACGACATCGGCGTAACCCGCAGCCGCCGGCTCTTCGCAGTATTCGGCCACGCCCGCCGGCACACGGAAATCCGCGCCGAGATAGTCGGTGACGCGGAGGCCGTGCGTCATGATCTCCGCACCAACACGGGCGCGACCGACGAAGCTGAGGTTCGCGCCTGTTGCCAGCAGCCGCCCGCCGAGATAGCAACCGACGCTGCCGGCACCGAAAACGCAGAAACGCGGTTCGTTGCTCATGCGGCGGTGATGGGAACGACCCAGCCCTTGAGCCGTTCAAGGCTGCCACGGTAATGCTTGAGCCCGGTGGAGAGCAGCAGGATCGCGCCGGCCTCGGCGCCTATCGAGACGATCAGCAACGAGTAGCGCAGCGACTTGTCATCGTGAAAGACGTAGTCGGTCACGAGCGCGACGGCGGTCGGCCCGAGTCCCAGGCCGATCAGGTTGATGGTGAACAGGTACAGCGCCGAGGCTTGGCCGCGCATGCTGTTCGGCATGATTTCCTGGATCGCGGCGGGTGCCACGCCGAACGGCATCGCGAGGCAGAAGATGGCCGGGGACATGAGCGCTGCGGCCATCTCGGGTGTGTTCGCCAGTGGATAGACGATGCTGAAAGGCACTGCGACGATGGCGCCGACCAGGCCAACACGCATCGTTGCGTCCGCATAGCCGCGGCGGGCGAGGAAGTCGGCGAGCCGTCCGCCGAAGACCACGCCGCTGGCGCCGAAGATCAGGGTGATCGTGCCGTAGACGATGCCGGTGTGCGCGGCGGTCCAGCCGTAGGTGCGGATGAAGAAGCTCGGCACCCACGCCAGTGCGCCGTAGGCCGTGAACGACATCAGCGCGAAGCCGACGTTGTGGTGCAGCACCGTCGCGCGGTTCGAGCGCAGATAGGCCGCGACCTGCTTGATCGGAACCTCGATGCCCGCGCCGATGCCCTTGCGCACCGGTTCGCGGATGGCGAGCACGGCGAGGCTGAACACGAGTCCGGCGGGGCCAAGAATGAAGAAGATCAATTGCCAGGGCCGGACTTCGCCGAGCACCGGCAGCACCAGATCACCCTGCGCCGAGGCGAAGCGGATAATCAGCCCGCCGAGCAGCAGCGCGAGCCCCGAGCCGAGATAGATGCCCATCGAGTAGACGCTGATCGCGGTGGCGCGCTTCTCCTTCTCGAAGCTGTCGGCGATCAGCGAATACGCCGAGGGCGAAAGGGTTGCTTCGCCAACACCGACGCCCATGCGGAAGAACAGGAACGTGAAGTAATGCCGCGCCATGCCGCAGCCGGCCGTCATCAGGCTCCACAAAACGATGCCGAAAGCGATGATGCCCTTGCGCGATTTCGAGTCCGCGAGCCGGCCCAGCGGAATGCCGCAGACGGTGTAGAACAGCGCGAACGAAAGACCTAGCAGATAGCTCATCTGCGTGTCGCTGATCTGGAGATCGCGCCGGATCGGCCCGACCAGCAGGTTCAGGATCTGCCGGTCGATGAAGGAGATCACGTAGGCGATCATCAGGATCGCGACCGTCACCCAGGCACGGGTGCTCGACGGATACGGCGCCGGCGTCTGATTCAATGCACTCTCCCGATGCGGCCTGCGATGGACCGCGATGCCGCGATCATAGGCGAGCGGCGCGGCGCAGGCTTCGCCTGTCGCGCGCCGGCTGGCGCGCGATAAGATGCATCGACTTTCTTCCTGGCGAACGAGCACGATTCATGAGCATGTCTTTACGCGACCAGTTGCTGGCCGCCGGTCTGGTCAGCAAGAAGCAGGTCCAGCAGTCGGATCAGCAGAAACGGCAGCAGTCGAAGAGCGAGCCGAATCGCGCCGACGAACAGAAGCGCGCGGCGCAGAAGGCTGCGGCCGAGAAGACCGCGCGCGATGCGGCGCTGAACAAGGCGCAGCAGGAAAAGGCCGATCGCAAGGCGCGGACCGCACAGGTCAAACAGTTGGTCGAGCAGAACCGCCTGCCGAAACCCGAAGGCGACGACCATTACAACTTCATCGACGGCAAGAAGATCAAGCGCGTGCCGGTGGACGCGGCACTGCGCGCGCGCCTGGTCGGTGGTGAGCTCTCCATCGTGCGTTGCGAAGGGCGTTACGACCTCGTGCCGTCGGCGATCGCGGAGCGCATTGCCGAGCGCGACGCGCACGCGGTGATGGCACGCAGCGCGGCCGGCGAAAAGCCAGCAGATCAGGACGACCCTTACAAGGATTTTGTGGTGCCTGACGATTTGAAGTGGTGATCGGCCCCGCAGACGCTCTCCTTTGCTGCGGCGGCCCTTTCGCGCAAGGGAACGCGTGGTCGGTGACTATCCAAAATCAGTGCGGCCGGCGCGGTTTTGATACTCTCGCCCGTTGATTACCTTCATCGGCGCATGCCGGTGCCGCCTCAGGACCCCGCAGATAGGGTCCTGAACTCTGTTTCAAGCGTTTATTGATCGGCGGATTCGCCCCGGGGATTCAACATGCGCATGATGATCGCTTACGTATTGGCGGCGCTGCTTATCACGGCATGCAATGCCGGTTCCGACGCAAATCCGATCTCGCCCGCCCCCACGGCCACGTCTGGAGCGCCGGCACCGGCACCTGCTCCCTCGCCGGCACCATCACCTGCGCCGTCACCCTCGCCGGGACCAGCGCCAACGCCGTCGCCTGCACCTTCGCCATCACCCTCGCCATCGCCATCGCCTTCACCCTCGCCAGCGCCCTCACCCGTACCGTCTCCCTCACCGGCGCCTGCGCCAGCACCGACTCCGGCACCTTCCCCTCCGCCAACACCTGCTCCTCCGCCAGCACCTGCCCCGGCGCCGGGCCCCTCGAACCCTGCCGTCCGCCAGTTCGCGTTCGCGGACACGCAGGGGAATCTGGGCACGCAAGTGCTGACTGTGCGATTTCCAAGTCCGACGCTGGCCGGTAGCGCAATTTTCGCGTGGAGCCGCTCAGCGATCGATGGGCAGACCAGGAATTTCGCCACGTTCTCCGACGATCGCGGCAACAACTACATCGCGACCGGCGATACCCAGTCCGACGCGAACGGCACGGTCAACGGCGCGGAGGGGACCGCGTACGCAGCGAACGTGGCCGCAGGGACCTCGTTGGTGACCGCGACCTGGGTCCCGTTCGGCGATTACCGCTCCATCGTGATCGCCGAAGTGACCGGCGTTTCCGCGCAGCCGCTGGTCGGCCACGCTTCGCAAATTCAGAAAGTTGGCGGCGCAGGCGTTAGTAACATCACCTCCGGCAAGGTCAACGTCACGGTTCAACCGGCACTGATCCTGGCCCTCTCGACGAGCGAGTTTCAGACCCACGGGCCGCCTTTTGCCCCGAATGCGGGAACTGGCTTCACGTCCCTCGGCACCGTCACGAATTACGGAGTGACGGCAGATGGCGGCCGCCTCGAATACAAGTTGACCAGCACGGCCGGCGACCAGGCAGCCCTGTTCAATGCGGTGGGCGCCGACGAATACTTCACGTTCGTGCTTGTCTTCAGATAATCCGCCGCTGGCGAATTGGCAGCCGTGACAGCGGCCTGATCGGACTTCGAGTAGAGCGTCACCGGCAGACCATCAACATCGGTTTGCGGGTAGTAGATGACGCGATAGCCACCGCTCTTGCCACGTCTGGCGTCGCGGTTGGCAACACCGATTTTATAGACGGCGTCGTAGCCGATGCCGGGGCACTTGGTCGCCCCAGGGGTTTCGCCGCCGCAGCTGATCCAGAATCGGCCTCCGGGTCGGTGCGGATGTTGCGAGTTCTGGTCCAGGACAGGGTAATGATCGGCGGGATGCGCGTTTGCTACGGCCCACACCGGAGAAATTAACTGTGCGTAGCCCCATTTCGTGGAATTCAAAAACGGCGGCGCCTCGGTTATCAACGGTTGAGTGGTGCCCGCGCAGCAGGCACCACTCAAAGTGCTTTGGTCAATGGCCGTTTCTAGGGCGTCAGCGATTGAAGGAAATTTGCGTAGGGGGTGTTCGGAACACCCAGACCTGTCGTGATGCCGTTGGTGCATGGAGCAGCCAGCGATATGCACCCGGCCGGGCCAACCGCCGGAATCGTGACCCGATCATCCATCATATCCGCCGTCCCCAGTCCAAAGTCGAAGAGGGTGTAATAGGTCGCTGCGCTCCCGCCGTTGGGGATGTTGAGGCTCGGGTGATCGAAGGGCGCCATCTCCAATCTAAGCCGATTGTCGGTCGTCGATTTCATGAACGCCACGAGGTCAGCCTTCTGGCCGTCGCTCAAGCCAAGCGGCCGAATATCCACATCCAGGTTGTCCTGGTTCGCAGCTGCAAAGTCGCCACCCCGGTTGTAGAAATCCACGAGCTGCTCCAGGGTCAACGTACCGCCGTTGTGGAAGTAGGGCCCGGTGAGTTCCACATTGCGTATGGTCGACGTCTTGAAGGCGCCATTCACAGCTACCCGTTCCTGCGGCTGAAGTAGCGGCGCAAGTAGCTTGCTGCTGCTACCGGGCGATACCTGATCCGGCAGCAGGCTGACCGCCGCCGCCAGCAGATCCGCGAAGCCGTCCGGCGGCGTCGGGAGCGCCGCCAACAGATCGAAGGCGCCGTTGTTCTGCGTCGTCGTGGTCGTCCCGTCGGGATTGGCAACGGTCGTCGTCGGGCATTTCAACAATGGATTTTTCGCCAACAAGCACGATCCCAGGATCGTCGCAGGTGTAGCTTTTGCGAATTGCAGACTGGACTTGTTCAACAGGTCCAGCACCGGCTGCGGGTTACCGACCAAAGCGGCGGCCTTCGTCAGCAATTGGGCGGCATCCGTCGGGCGGGCGAGGATACGTGGAACCTGGCAACTGGTGTTGGCCTGGGCCAGCGAGAGGGCCGCGTTGGCCGCCAGCTTGTTTTTCACGCAGTCCTGATAGTTCCGGGAGTTCGACAGCGGCTTGTTGTTGGGTCCGACGACCGCGCCGACGCCGAGATCCTCCAGAGTTTGCCGGACGCCGGTGTTATAAAAACCGTTGTCGTAAACCGCGACCCGATCATTACCCATGACCATGCGTTCCAGTACCTGGAACCGCTGCACGCTGCTGAGCGTCGCGTTGGTGAGTTCGGCGCCGCCGTGGCAGTTCACGCATCGTCCCTGCCCCATAAAGACTTGCAGCCCGCTTTGCTGCTGATAGCTCAGCGCCGTGTCATTGCCGTCCATGAACTGGTCAAACGGCGAATCATTGGCGATGAGAAACTTCTCGTACTCCTCGACTGCCAAGCCAAAGTACAGGCTGAAGTTGAACTCCAAGACCGTGAAGCGTTGCGGGCCGGCGGTCACCGTCGCCGAGGCCTTGACGATTTTCGGGGTGCCAGTTGAGATGTCCACCAGCCAACCCGGCGCATCCAGCCACTGCGGCCAGAAGGCCGCCTGAATCAATTGAGCGTAAGTCTGGTTAATGACGCCGCCAGTGGTGATGACGCCGAGCACGCCGTCGTCCACGGTAAGCGTCTGCTTTGACAGCGGGATCGCGTTCAGTAGTTTCCGGCCTATTTCGGGAAAGCGTCGCATGTGGAACGACATTTCCAGATCGCTGGTACCCGGTCCCGTCGCCTGGGACGCTGCGGAGGACTGACGAATGAATTTGGTCACCAGGACTGGACGTTGATAAGTGTAGTTGAACTGGATGAACGGCTGCGGATCCAGTGTCCCCAGTGGATTGATCCCGTTGAATTCCCGGCGCCCGCGTCCGTCCCAGAAATTGCGGTCGTTGAGCACCGCGTCGACGACAGTAGGCGTGTTGCGCG
>JAYWBB010000042.1:0-6936 GCA_043781855.1 Nevskia sp.
GGCGATGCCGTGTTCTTCGGGCCCGATACCTATCGTTTCGCCGCGCTGATCCGCGCAACGCTGGCGCAGCGTTGCGTCAGCATGCGGCACATCGTCGACATCGGCTGCGGCAGCGGCGCGGGCGGGCTGCTCGCCGCACACCTGCTCGGCCTGCGCGTGCGGCTGACGCTCGCGGACCTGAGTCCAGCGGCGCTGCGTTGCGCCGAAATCAATGCCGAACTCGCCGGGATCGAAGTCAGCTGCCGGCTCAGTGACGTACTGGCCAGTGTCGAAGGCAAAGCTGACCTGATCCTGTCGAACCCACCGTATCTCGCCGATCCGCAGGGGCGCCTTTATCGTAACGGCGGCGGCGCACACGGCTGCGAGTTGTCGCTGCGAATCGTGCGCGAATCGCTGCCGCGTCTCGCGCCGGGCGGGCGGCTGGTGCTGTACACCGGCACAGCGATCGTCGACGGCCGCGACGAATTCCGCCACGCGGTCGAGCCGCTGCTGAGGAAGGCAAGGATCGACCACGTCTATGGTGAGCTCGATCCCGATGTCTTCGGCGAAGAGCTGGATCAGCCGGCGTACGCGGATGTCGAACGCATCGCGGTTGTCGGGCTGGTCGCGCGCGCGACCGGGTACGCCTCGTGAGCGCGGACGCGCGGCGCAGCGGCATGCCGGCGACGGTCGAACGCAGCGAATGGCTGCAGCGCCGGCTGGCGGTGCTCAATCATCGACGGCTGGTGCCGGCGCTGCCGGGCGCCGGCTGGCGCGCGGAGCTGCGCGAGGAAACGGGGCTGCGCGATCTCGAAGGCGAATACCTCGAACGGGAGCGCGAGACCATTGCGCCGCTGCTGGCCGGATTGCCGCTGACGGCCGACGCTTTCATGGGCTGGTTCGAGGGCTTGCGCGAAACCGGCCCGGGCCAGAACGACGCGCTGTTTTCCTGGCTCGCCGGGCAAGCCAGCATGGCCGAGATGCGCTGGTTCCTGACGCAGGAAGTGGCCGGCGAAGCGGGCTTCGAGGATCTCGTCGCAATGACGCAGCTGCGCTTCCCCACGCGCGCCAAGCTCGAGCTCGCGCGCAACTACTGGGACGAGATGGGCCGCGGTCATGAAGACGGCATGCACGGGCCGATGCTGACAGCGACCGCCGTTGAACTGAAGCTCGAACCGAGCGTGGACGGCACCGTCTGCGAAGCACTCGCGCTGGCCAACATGATGGTCGCGCTCGCCGCGAACAGGCGTTACGCGTATCAGGCGATCGGCGCGCTCGGCGTGATCGAGATGACCGCCCCGGGCCGTGTTGCAATGGTCAATACCGGCCTGCGCCGGCTCGGCGTGACGGCGCGCGGAAGACGCTATTTCCAGTTGCACGCGGGGCTCGATATCAAGCATTCCGAGGCCTGGAACGCCGAAGTGATCCGGCCGCTCGCAGAGAGCGACCCGGCCATCGCCCACGCAATCGCTGAAGGGGCGCTGCTGCGGCTGCGCTGCGGCGCGCGCTGCTTCGAGCGCTATCGGCAGGAACTCGGCTTCATCGACGAGGCGGCCCCGCGGCGACGCCTGCTGGCGCGTTTCAGTCGAGCAAGCCGAGCTGCCTGAGCGTGGCCCGATCGCGGCGAATGAAGTTGTCGCCGATGTCGTTGCGGTAGCGGACGTTGCGCACGACAACTTTCTGCGTCAGCACATAGGCCGCGTCGCGGGCGGCGCCCGCATCGACACCGCAGCCGGTCGCAACCATCAGGTAGCCGAGCGAGCCGTCGGCGACGAGTTGGCCGTCGGGCTGCGGCGGGTTCATCGCCACCTCGGCGTAGTAGAGCTGGGCGCGCTCGACTTCACTCAAGGCCGAGCGGAAGAAAATCGGCGCGCCTTTCGAGCGCGTCGCATAGTCGTCCTCATAGGGAAACGGCGGCACGGTCAGCACCACGCCGAGCGCGAAACCGTCGTGCGTGGCAAACCGCTTCGGCTGGTCGCGGCGATCGAGCATGCTCCGGAAGATCGAATCCCAACCGTCGATCTGCAAGGCGCCGCAGACCGCAAAACCGGGATAGCCGAAGCGCGTCGTGAATTCCAGCGGCCAGATGCCCCGCTCGTTGATGATGGTGTTGAGATTGATGTAGCCGAGATAGCCGCCGGCCCGCAATGGCTCAACCAGCCGCGCAAGTGTCGCCGCGAACAGGCGCTCGTAACCGCGATAGGTCACGAGCGTGCCCATCTCACCGGTCAGCTCGCCGAGATCGCCAGGGAAAAATCGCTTGTGCTCCCAGTCCAGGCACAGCGGATGGAGAAAGCGCCGGCCGTCGAAGTAGCCGCCGATGCCGACCTCGACCCCTTGCAAGCGCTCCATGAGCACAAACCGGCGGGGCACGCCGATGGCCGGCTTGCCGCGCGGGTTGGCCAGCCAGGCCAGCATGTCTGCACCATCGTTCAGCTCGCCGATGTAGGTTTCGGTTGAGGCCACTTCGGAACCACCCGGCTTGTAGACGTAAGCGCCGGGATGCCTGCGGATGAACGCGGCGGCGGCGGCGAAATCGCTGAAGTCGTGAACGGTGGCGGTATCGAGTCCGGCCTCGCGCAGCACCTGCTGTCCGAACACGCGATCGTTTTCCAGGCGGTCGCCCCAGGCGCTGGAGCCGATCACGCGGAGGCCCTCGCGGCGAAGCTGATCCTGCCACTCGCCTTTCGAGGCGCACTCGAAAATGACGATGCCTTCGTCGCCGGCCGCGCGCAGCCAGTCGAGCCCCTGACCCACGTCGGCACAGCGCCGATTGATACCGGCGAAGATGCTGTGCGCTTCTTCCATCTCGACGTAGACCTGCACCTCGTGACCCGCCAGCGCGAGCCGCCGGTACATCTCGCCGAGGCTGTGGTATTCGCCAATGCCGAGAATTCTCATGACGCGGGTGGGGGCAACCGCCGTGCCCGCGCCTCGTATGCGACCGCGGAACCCTCGGGGCCCTTCACCCACGGCACTTCAGAATCTTGTCCTGGATCAAGTGCGAAACCTGGCCATGGGTCGGCATTACCTATTCCGCTCACAAAATATTGACGGAACCGCGGCGGCGGTTTATTTCTTTCACGTCGTATTCCGCCGGCCTGCACGGCCCGGCATAGAGCCCATTTGTGGAGGAGTACCAAAATGATGACCAGAACTGAACCGTCGCGCCGCCCTCGTGCGGCGCTGGCGGCAACTTGGCGTGCGCTTGTCGGCATGGCCGCATTGGCTTTCGTCGGTGTGGCTGGGGCAGGCCCCACCACCTTGCAGCTCAATACCACCGGGACCGGCTCGCTCAGCGCGTTGGGTACGGGCGTCGACGGCTTCCAGTATCCGGAATTCGACGAAGGGCTCGGGGTACTCGAGACCACCGACGGCAACCTCGCCAGCCAGTTTCCGTCCGGCGGGCGCATGGTCAACCGCAGCATCGCCAAGTCGGTCGGTGAAGGCCCGGCGATGAACAGCAGCCGACGCGCAAAGTCGAATCCCGAGCTCGCGCTGAGCATCGACGGCCTCAATTTTCGTCAGCAGCGCCTCGCCAACAACGGCAACCAGTTCTCCGTCGAACCACCCGACCAGGCGCTCTGCGTCGGCAACGGCTTCGTGCTCGAAGCGGTCAACGATGTGATCCGCGTATTCGACGCGGCCGGCAACCCGCTGATCGGCGTCGTCGACCTCAACAGCTTCTACGGCTACGCGCCGGCGATCACGCGCACCGCCAGCCCGTTGCGTTTCGGGCCGTCGATCACCGACCCCGTCTGCCACTACGACGCCGACACCCAGCGCTGGTTCGTCGTCGTGCTGACGCTGGATCGCGCGGTGCCGACCAGGCAGGGATTGAACGGCCAGAATCATCTCGACATCGCCGTCAGCGACACCTCCAGCCCGCTCGGCACCTGGCATCTCTACAGCCTGCCGGTGCAGAACGACGGCAGCCAGGGCACGCCGGTCCACGCCAACTGCCCCTGTATCGGCGACTACCCGCATATCGGCGCCGACACCAACGGCATCTATCTCACGACCAACGAGTTCCCGTTCTCGGGCGGCTTCAACGCCGCGCAGATCTACGCGATCTCGAAGCGTGGGCTGGCCACGGGCGCCAGCTCGATTCCAGTCGTGCTGTTCGACACCACCGACTTCCTGCTCGATGGCACGCCCGGCTTCACCGTGTGGCCGGCGCTCAGTCCGGCCCGGTCTGGTGAAGGAGACGAGAACGAAGACTCCGACGGCCGCGGTACCGAGTACCTGCTCAGCTCGCAGGCCGTGTTCAACGATAGCGGCAGCGACAACCGCCTGCGCGTCTGGGCGCTGACCAATACCCGCTCGCTGAACAGCGCCACGCCGGCGCTGACGCTGGTCAACAACGTCGTCGGCGTCGACACCTACTCGGTGCCGCCGCAGGCCACGCAGCGCGCCGGAGACTACCCGCAGGGCCAGCTCGCGGGCCGGCCGCTTGGCGTCATCGACGGCAACGACTCGCGCATGCAGCAGGTATCGTTCGCCAACGGCAAGCTCTGGGGCGCGCTCGACACGGCGGTCGGCATGGACGGCGCGCAGCGCGTCGGCATCGCCTACTTCGTGCTCAAGCCGAAGCTCGACGACGGCACGCTCAAGACCAAGGTCGTGGTGCAGGGCAAGCTCGGCCTCAGCGGCAACAACATCACGCGGCCTGCCGTCGCGGTGCTCGGAAACGGTCGCGGCGTCATCGGCTTCACCGTGACCGGCCCGGACTACTTCCCGAGTGCAGGCTATGCCGGCCTCGACGCCAGGATCGGCGCGGGCGATGTCCACATCGCCGCCGCCGGGCTCGGCCCGCAGGATGGCTTCACCGAGTACGGCGGCCGGCCGCGCTGGGGCGATTACGGTGCGGCTGCGACCGATGGCAAGAACATCTGGGTTGCCGCCGAGTACATCGGCCAGACCTGCAATGTCGCCACGTATCAAGCCACCGCCGGCAGCTGCGGTGGCACCCGCACGGCGCTGGGTAACTGGGGCACGCGGATCAGCAAGCTGACGCCGTAAGGCTTTGACTGGAGGACGGCCGCAATGGATCGCGGCCGTCCTCCGCTGTTTGCAACGGCCGGAGGATTTTTTGATTCGCGACCGGGTCGCGGGGTCGGCGATTTACATCCCGACGCCATGCCCAGCCGCACGCAGCGCCTGCCAGCGCAGCGGCGGCAGGCCGAACGCACGGCGCGTGGCATTGCCCGGAGATCCGATCTCGCGCGGCTCGATCACCACCGTACCGAGAAGATCATTCGACAACAGGCGCGCGCTGTTGCAGGGGCCGATCTACAACACGGCCTCGCGGTCGAACGCATAGCGATTGATCGTCGCCAGCACCGAGCGCGAATTACTGGCCGCGATGCCCTCTTGCCCGATGCTCTCCACCTCGGTGGCCGCGTCGTCGGCTTCAATCCCGAGTGCAGAAAAGTCGACAGAGTCGCGCCTTCGCGCGGGGACGGAGTGACTCGCAGCGGCGGGATGGTCGCGGTTTTCATCGTTCAGGCTCTTGCATCGCATGTGCAATACAAAGGTAGCCGAATGTCTCGCTGATGTCCTCGTCCGCACTCCGGGGCTGAAGGAGCAGTTTGCTCATCCGCAATCAAACCAACCGTTAGCGCCCGGCCCCTCGCCCTACTCCCTTCGATAAACCTCCGCCCCCGCCGCCTTGAACTCGGCGGCCTTCTCGGCCATGCCCTGCGCGAGTGCGTCCTGGGCATCGAGCTTCTGCTTCGCCGCGTAGTCGCGCACGTCCTGGGTGATCTTCATCGAGCAGAAATGCGGGCCGCACATCGAGCAGAAGTGGGCGAGCTTGGCGCCTTCCTGCGGCAGGGTTTCGTCGTGGAATTCCCTGGCCTTCTCGGGGTCGAGGCCGAGGTTGAACTGGTCTTCCCAGCGGAATTCGAAACGCGCCCTGGATAGCGCGTTGTCGCGCACCTGTGCGGTCGGGTGGCCTTTGGCGAGATCGGCGGCGTGGGCGGCGATCTTGTAGGTGATGATGCCTTCGCGGACGTCGTTCTTGTCGGGCAGGCCGAGGTGCTCTTTCGGCGTGACGTAGCAGAGCATGGCGGTGCCGAACCAGCCGATCATGGCGGCCCCGATGCCGCTGGTGATGTGGTCGTAGCCGGGTGCGATATCGGTGGTCAGCGGACCGAGGGTGTAGAACGGGGCCTCGTCGCAGTCCTTGAGCTGCTTGTCCATGTTCTCGCGGATCAGGTGCATGGGAACGTGGCCGGGGCCTTCGATCATGACCTGCACGTCGTGCTTCCAGGCGATTTGAGTGAGTTCGCCCAAGGTCTCCAGTTCGCCGAACTGCGCGGCGTCGTTGGCATCGGCGATGCAGCCGGGACGCAGGCCGTCGCCGAGGCTGAAAGACACGTCGTAGGCCTTCATGATTTCGCAGATGTCTTCGAAATGCGTGTAGAGAAAGTTTTCCTGATGATGCGCGAGGCACCACTTGGCGAGGATCGAGCCACCACGGCTGACGATGCCGGTGACGCGCTCGGCGGTCAGCGGGATGTAGGCCAGGCGCACGCCGGCGTGGATGGTGAAATAGTCCACGCCCTGCTCGGCCTGTTCGATCAAGGTATCGCGGAAGATTTCCCAGGTCAGGTCTTCGGCCTTGCCGTTGACTTTTTCCAGCGCCTGGTAGAGCGGCACGGTGCCAATCGGCACCGGCGAGTTGCGCAAAATCCATTCACGGGTTTCATGGATGTTCTCACCCGTGGACAAGTCCATCACGGTGTCTGCGCCCCAACGAATCGACCAGACCAGCTTGTCGACTTCTTCTTCAATCGAAGAGGTGACCGCCGAGTTGCCGATGTTGGCATTGACCTTGATCAGGAAGTTGCGGCCAATGATCATCGGCTCGCTCTCGGGGTGGTTGATGTTGTTCGGGATCACGGCGCGGCCACGGGCCACTTCGTCGCGAACAAATTCAGCGGTGATGTCTTT
>JAYWBB010000043.1:0-19521 GCA_043781855.1 Nevskia sp.
CATGGTGGACGACACGCGCAACTGCGACGAGGTGGGCGAGTATCTCCAAAAAAATTGTCCCGAACTGCAAGGCGCGGTGCTGGTCATCCACACCAAGAAAAACGGCGAGATCGGTGAGGCCGCCACTGGCAAGGACAAAGACGAGCTCGAAAAGCTGCGCCGGCAATCTAACGAGATCGATACCTGGCAAAGCCCGTACAAGGCCATCGTCAGCGTGCTGATGCTCAAGGAAGGCTGGGACGTTCGCAACGTCACCGTCATCTGCGGCCTTCGCGCCTACACCAGCAAGAGCAACATTCTGCCGGAGCAGACCTTGGGGCGCGGTCTGCGGCGCATGTACTTTGGTTCAGACATCCCCGAAACCGTCTCGGTCATGGGCACGCCTGCCTTCATGGAGTTTGTCGAAACCATCCGGAGCGAAGGCGTGGAGCTCGAATACAAACCGATGGGCGCAGGTGCTGATCGCAAGGAATCGCTGGTGGTCGAGGTGGACAGCGCCAATGCCGAGAAGGACATCGATGCCCTCGATATCGCCCTGCCCAAACTCAGCCGCCGCTTCAACCGTGAATACAAGAGTCTCGACACGCTCGACCCCGCCGCGCTCGGCATGCCGCGTCTACCGCTTAAGACCTTCAGCGTCGATGAAACCCGCGAAATCATCTTCAAGACCATGCTGGACGGCGAGGTTCACCATGCCATCCAGCTCGATGCTGCCGGCAGCGCCGACTACCGCAGCGTCATCGGTTACTTCACTCGCCAGATCCTGAAAGAGCTTCGCCTCGTTGGTGGCTACGACCTGCTGTTCGGCAAGGTCAAGGCCTTTGTCCGCGATCACTTATTTGAAGGCGCGTCAGTCAATCTCGAAGACCCGCAGCTGCTGCGCAATCTCTCCGAACCGGCTGCAGGAAAGATGGTGTTCGACGGCTTCAAGGCCGCGATCAACGCCCTGACCGTGCAGCAGTGCGGCGATGTGAGGATTGAAGACCGTATCCGCCTCAAACACGCCCGCCCGTTCCGCACCGAGAACCGGCCGTATCTGGCCGCAAAGAAATCCATCTTCAGCAAGATTGTCGGCGAGCCGAACGCGGGCGGCTTTGAGCTAACCTTCGCCAAGTTTCTGGACGATGCGCCAGACGTCACGAGCTTCGGCAAGAACTACCTGGCCGTCGGCTTCAAGCTCGACTACGTGAAGGCTGACGGCGATCTTTCCAATTACGTGCCGGACTTCATCGTCAAAGCCAGCGACGGCACCGTGTTCATAATCGAAACCAAGGGCCGCGCAGAACTCGACTTGCCGAACAAGATGGCGCGGCTCGGGTTGTGGTGTGTCGATGCCACCGCCGCGAGCCTTGCCGAGTCCGGGCCGGCATACCGCTTCGTCTATGTCGATCAGGAAGGCTATGAACGGCATCCGCCAAAAGACTTCGCAGGGTTGGTGTCGGCATTCCACGACTACCAGACCGGTGCGCCATAGTGGACGCGGCACAGTTGCAGGCCAGGCTCGATAGGCTGATTGCGGAGTGGGAAGGCGAGTGCGTGGAGTTTAAGGACGCCAACGACAACTTCTCGACGCCCGATATTGGCAAGTATTTCTCCGCGCTTGCGAACGAAGCGAACCTGCGTAACCGTGATGTCGGCTGGCTGGTATTTGGCGTGGACAACAAAAACCGCAAGGTGATTGGCACGAGCTACCGCGAAAATCATGAGCGTCTGCAAAGCCTCAAAAAGCAGATTGCCGACGGCTGCGACCCCAGCACCACCTTCAAGGAGATTCACGAGATCACCACAGCACAGGGGCGGGTTGTGCTGTTCGAGATTCCACCAGCGCCACGCGGTATCCCTATTGGCTGGAACGGGCACTACTACGCTCGAAATAATGAAAGCCTCGCCGGGCTGAGCATCGGCAAGCAGGATGAAATCCGCGCACAAGGTGCTGATGCTGACTGGTCTGCTGTCATTTGTGTCGGTGCCACCGCAGATGATCTGCACGAGGGCGCCATCGCCAAGGCGCGTGAAGTTTTTGCAGCCAGGCAGCGTGATCGCATCCCGGCAGAAACCGTCAGGGAGTGGAGCGACACCGAGTTTCTGCAACGAGCCAAGCTCAGCATCAATGGCGGCATTCCGCGCGGCACGCTGCTGCTCCTCGGCAAGACCCAGAGCACGCACTACCTGAGTCCTTATGTCGCTGAAATCAGCTGGAAGCTGGAAGGCGAGGAAAGCGCTTACGAACACTTCCATCCGCCATTTCTGCTCGAAACTTCCCGGCTCTACCAGCGTATCCGCAATCTGCCGCTGACCTTGCTTCCTGCCGGCCAGCTCATCCCGGTGGAAATCCGTAAATACGATGAGCGCATGGTGCTCGAAGCCCTGCACAACTGCGTTGCCCATCAGGACTACAGCCGCTGCGAGCGCATTGTGGTCATCGAGCGCGTATCCGGCCTTGAGTTTCAGAACGGTGGCGATTTCTACGACGGCACGCCGCTGGACTACGTGTTGCGCCAGCGCATGCCCAAGCGCTACCGCAATCGCTTTCTGGTCGAGGCGATGGTCAACCTGCGCATGATGGACACGATGGGCTTCGGCATCCGCGAAGTTCTGTTCCAGGGCCAGCGCCGCCGTTACATGCCGCTGCCGGACTACAACCTGAGCAAGCCCGGTGAAGTCGTGATGAATCTCGCAGGCCGCTTCATGGACGAAAACTACAGCCGCACGCTACTGGCGCACGGCGATCTGGCATGGCCTGAGGTCATGGCCCTCGATGCAATTCAGAAGGGACAGAAGCCGGATCGGGAAGCGCTGACCGGCTTGCGGCGTCAGCGGCTGGTGGAAGGCCGGAAAGGTCGCTTGCATGTCGCCAGCGCGATTGCCGTTGCCACCGATACCGTGGAGGAATATCTGCACCATCGCGCGTTTGATGATCGCTACTTCTGCGACCTTATCGTTGACTACCTCAAGACCAAGGGCGAAGGCCGCCGGGCAGACTTCGTCCGGCTGCTGACGGGCAAGCTGTCGGACCTGCTGACCGACGAGCAGAAGGACAGCAAGATCAAAAATCTGCTTCAGCGCCTGCGGCGGGAAGGGCGTATCGAAAAGAAAGCCGGCATGACCTTCGGCATGGTTTGGCAGGCCTCGGAATGAGCTGCCGGCGCCACGAGTGGCCGTGGCTCGTCTTGAGTTGTCTCGACAGAGCCGAGGCAAGCCGGGGCCGTATCCAACAGCCCCGCTCAAAACTCTTGCAGGTCAATGCATTAGGTTGTCTAGGCTGATTTTATCAATCCAACAGCAAGCCAATCTGCCAATCCAAGCCCATGTCCAAACCCCCCGCCTACGACCTCACCGACGCCGAAAAGCGCGACCTCATCGCGCTGATCCAGGCCGGCAAGAGCCTGCCGGAGAAATACCGCTTCGTGCTGTTCGAGGACAAACGCGAGGTCGAACTGGTGTGGAACGGCAAGAACCGCGATGTCTGCACCACCGTGCTGCCATTCCAGACGCTGGAACACATCGACGAACCGCGCAAGGAAACCAAGAGGCAGGAAGACCTGTTCGACTCGCGTGGCCGCCAGCACCGGGGCTGGACCAACAAGCTGATCTGGGGCGACAACAAGCTGATCCTGAGCAGCCTCAAGGCCGGGCCGCTGCGCCGGCAGATCGAGGAGGCCGGGGGGCTGAAGCTGATTTACATCGACCCGCCGTTTGACGTCGGTGCGGATTTTTCTCTGGACATCGAAATAGGCGGCGAGACCTTTCACAAGGAACCGAACCTGCTGGAGCAGATCGCTTATCGCGATACCTGGGGGCGCGGGGCCGACAGCTTCATCAGCATGATTTACGAGCGGCTGATTTTGATGCGGGATTTGCTGGCGGCGGATGGGAGTATTTATGTGCATCTCGAACCTGATGTTGGAAACCCCATCCGCGTGGCACTTGATGAAGTCTTTGGCCGCGATTGCTTGCGAACCGAAATTGCATGGAAGCGAACTTCGTCGCACGGCAACGTCAGTCGTTCGTTTGGCGAGATTTGGGAGTCAATCTATTTCTACTCACGTTCCCCTGAAACGTGGACTTGGAATCAGCAGCACATTCCGTTTGAGAAGCAGTACATTGATTCGCACTTTGCCGCAAAGGATCCGGACGGTCGACGCTACACAACGTCTGATCTCGTAAACCCCGGATACCGTCCGAATCTCGTTTACGAGTTCAAGGGTTATAAGCCCCATCGCAATGGATGGAAGATCACGCGCGAAAATATGGAGGTGCTTGATAGTCAGGGCAGACTGTATTTCCCAGAGGATAAAACTGGTCGTATCCGACTAAAGCGATACCTTGATGAAACTCCGGGAGCAATCGCGCAGAACCTATGGACCGACATTTCTCCAATCAACTCTCAAGCTCAAGAGTCGCAGGGTTATTCGACCCAAAAACCCGAAGCCCTACTCGAACGCATCATCAAAGCGAGCAGCAACGAAGGCGATTTAGTCGCCGACTTCTTCTGCGGTAGCGGCACCACCGCCGCCGTCGCCGAAAAACTGAACCGCAAGTGGATTGCCACGGACCTCGGCAAATTCGGCATCCACACCACGCGCAAGCGGCTGATTGGCGTGCAGCGGCGAATGAAGGCAGCCGATAAAAACTTCCGCGCCTTCGAGGTGCTGAACCTCGGACGCTACGAGCGGCAGGCTTATCTCAATGTCTCCGGCCGTCTGAGTGGCAAGCAGCGCGAGGCAGCCTTGATGCAGAAGGAGCGTGAGTTCCGCGAGCTGATTCTGCGCGCCTACAAGGCGGAGGCGCTGCCGGACATGAGCTTCTTCCATGGCAAGCACGCTGGGCGGCTGGTGGTGATCGGCCCGATCAACCTGCCGGTGGGCCGGCTGTTCGTGGAAGAAGTCATCACCGAATGCCGCAAGCGCGGCGCCACGCGTGTGGACGTGCTGGCTTTCGAGTTCGAGATGGGCCTGTTCCCCGCCGTGCTCGATGAAGCGAAGAGCAAAGGCATCGAGCTGATCCCCAAATACATTCCGGCGGAAGTGTTCGACAAGCGCGCCGTGGACAAGGGGCAGGTGGTGTTCCACGACATCTCCTTCGTGGAAGCCGCCGCGCGTTATGACAAGACCAACAAGCTGCGGCTGCGCATCGAACTGACCGATTTCTCGGTGTTCTATTCGCAGGGCGTGCTGGATGCAGCCATCACCGATTTGAAAGAAGGCAAGAGCCAGGTGGTGCTGGACCAGGGTGCGCTGGTGAAAATCGCCAAGAGCAAGGATGGCGTGATTACCCGTGACATCCTGACCAAGACCTGGACCGACTGGGTGGATTACTGGGCGGTCGATTTTGACTATCAGAGCCGCCGCGAGATCATCAAGGTGCGACGTGATGCTGAATTCGATGCGGCCTCCGCTTTCACGACGAGCGCGAGCGAAGCAGCAGACTTCGAGGAGCGCTGGACCGGCGGCTATATCTTCGAAAACGAGTGGCAAAGCTTCCGCACGCGCCAGAACCGCGAGCTGGAATTGCTCACTACCGACCACAGTTACCAAAAGCCGGGTCGTTATGTGGTGGCAGTGAAGGTGATCGACATCTTCGGCAACGACACCATGACGCTGCTGCCGGTGAATGTTGGTTGAGACAGTGCGTCGCAAAGGAGAGGCCCGCCATGAGCCGCAAATGGATCAACATCCCGCACATCGAAGGCCAGGCCTCGCGCCAGGCGCATGCCGATCTTCCGCCGGGCACCGTCGAGCGAGAGCTCGGCAAGGAGGGTTTTTTCGGCCCGGCCACGCACATGATTCATCCGCGCGCGCCGACCGGCTGGACGTCCTGGGAAGGTCCGTTGCGGCCGCGCGCGTTCGATTGCATGAAGCTCGCGCCGGCCGGCGCCTCGCCTTGGGACGCCACGAGCCTGCTGCACAACGCCCATTGCCGCTTTCGCTTCTGGACGCTCAGCACGAGCATGGATCATCTCGTGCGCAACGCCGATGGCGATGAGTTGCTGTTCATCCACGCCGGCAAGGCCGATTTGTTTTGCGACTACGGGCATCTTTCGATCGCGGCCGGTGATTACGTGGTGCTGCCGCGCGGCACAATGTGGCGCATCGACACGAATCAGCCGATGCAGCTGCTGCTGATCGAGGCCACCAACGGCAGCTACCAGTTACCCGACAAGGGCCTGGTCGGTGAGCACGCAATCTTCGATCCGGCGATGCTCGATCTGCCGCGGCTCGACGAGGCGTTCAAGACACAGCGCAGTCAAGGCGAGTGGCGTGTCCGCATCAAGCGCCGCAACGCGCTTTCGACTGTGACCTATCCCTACAACCCGCTCGACGCAATCGGCTGGCACGGCACGCTGCATCCCGTGCGCGTCAACGTGCGCGACATTCGTCCGCTGACCTCCCATCGCTATCACTTGCCGCCGAGTGCGCACACGACCTTCGTCGCCAATCGTTTTGTGGTGTGCACTTTCGTGCCGCGTCCGTTCGAGACCGACCCGGGCGCGATCAAGGTGCCGTTCTTCCACAACAACGACGACTTCGACGAGGTGATTTTCTATCACGCTGGAGACTTCTTCAGCCGCGACAACATCCATCCCGGCATGGTCACGCTGCATCCCTGCGGCTTCACGCACGGGCCACATCCGAAGGCGCTTGGCAAGATGCTGGTGCAGCCGAAGACCGGGACCGACGAATACGCGTTGATGATCGATGCGCGCGATGCGCTGGAGATCGGTGAGGCCGTCGGCTCCGTCGAATGGGCCGACTATCACCGCAGCTGGCAGCACGCCTGAACGAAAAAGACGCTGACCTCGTGGCCAAGCGTCTTCACAGCAGACTGCGACTCAGCGCGAACGCGCCGGCGGCTCCGGCAGGCTTGCAAGCTCGCTCGCGAGTTTCGCCTTCTGGGCATCGGTCAGCGCGCTGTAAATCTGCGCGCGCAACGCCGCCATCTTCTGCACGTGCGCACGCGCGGCGTTCGCGGCGGCATCCGCCATCTGCGCAACGACCGTGTCATAGCCAGCGCTGTTCGGCGCTGTGGTCTCGAAGGCCCGATGCAGACTGCGCATCGATTCGTGCTCGGCTTGGCCCTGCGCGTGCGCCGCCTCGACGTAGCCGCGAATCGTCTCGCGCTGCGCATCGCTCAAGCCGAGCTGCCGTAGTTCGTGCATGAACGGGCCGCCGCCATGATGACCCTGCGGGTCGTGACCGCCGGGCCCGGAGCCGGATTCGCCCGGTGGCGGCGGGCCGTCCTGCGCGGTGGCGAACAGCGGTGTGCTCAGCAGCAAGCCAGCGAACAGCGCGGCCGGAATCGTCTTCTTCAATCGGGAAATCATCGGGTATCTCCAGGGGTGGGGAACGCCCGGATATTGAACGACGGCATGCGGTCGCGAAGCGTTGCGGTGGCGTAAAGATCGGTAAAGCACGGCGCGCCGCCTTGCACGGCGAGGCAACGGCAACGACAGTAGCCGCATGAGCCAGCGCATCCTCATCGCCGACGACGACCGCGAACTCTGCGCCCTGCTCGCCGACTATCTTCGTCACGAAGGCTTTGCCGTCGAGACCGTGCACGACGGCGCCGCCGCGCTGGCCCGGCTCGGCGCGGGGGCGACGCGCCCGGATCTGCTCATTCTAGACATCATGATGCCCGGCCGCGACGGTCTCGAAACCCTGCGCGCATTGCGGGCAAAGCATCATTTGCCGGTGATCATGTTGTCGGCGCGCGGCGAGCCGGTGGACCGGGTGATCGGCCTCGAACTCGGCGCTGATGATTATCTCGCCAAGCCCTGCCTGCCGCGCGAGTTGCTGGCGCGGGTGCGCGCAAGGCTGCGGCCGCCGGCCGGACCGGCAACGCTGGAGACGCTGCAACTTGGGTCCCTGTGCCTGGAGCCGGCGCAGCGGCGCGCGGCGATCGGCGCGCAGCCGCTCGACCTTACCGGCGCGGAATACTCCCTGTTGCTGGCGCTGGCCACGCGGCCGGGTCAGGTTGTCGACAAGGCGCTGCTGACGCGCGAAGGCCTGGGCCGCGAAATCGAACGCTTCGATCGCAGCATCGACGTCCATATCAGCCGCCTGCGCCGCAAGCTCGCGGAAGCCGCGCCGGATGCGCCCGGCATCGAGTCGGTGCGCGGGCTCGGCTATCAGCTGATTGTGCCAGGGACCGTTTCAGGGATCGTTCCAGGACCATGAATTTTCCCGCGCGCAATCTCTATGGTCGGCTGCTGCTGTGGTTCTTTGCGGCCAACGTCGCGACACTGTTCGTCAGCGTCTTCGTCACCGAGCGTTTCGCCCGGCTGGCCTACGCCGCAGAGCCGGACTGGCCGACGCTCGCCATCGCAGCGAACGCGGCGTATCTCGAGCGCGGCGTCGACGGTCTCGAAGAATGGAACGAGCAGCGGCGGCGCGAAGGCATCGAGGCCACGCTTTACGAGGGTGAGCGAAATCTCCGCGCGCATGGACCGCCGCCGCCGGTAAGGCATTTCCTCGTGAAGCTGCTCGCGGAAGACAGCGTCGTGCTGCGGCCGCGGCCGGAATGGACTTTCGTCGGCGAGCGCGTGGTGGGCGCCGACAACATCGTCCGGCATCTCGTGGCGATGCGCGGTCCGCCGCCGCCGCACGCGCGGATCAAGCAACTCCTGATCGTGCAGATCGTCTTATCGCTGCTGGTCATCGGCGCGCTCGGCTGGTGGCTGGCACGCTCCATCGCGAAGCCGGTCGCGGCGCTGCAAGCCGCCGCGCGCCGTATGGCCGATGGCGATCTGGCAGCGCGCGTCGGCGCGCCGTGGTCGCGCCGCGAGGACGAGATCGGGCGGCTCGCAGCCGACTTCGATCGCATGGCCGTACGCATCGAAGCACTCGTCGCGCACGAGCGAGGTGTCTTGCAGGATGTCTCGCACGAACTGCGCTCGCCGCTGGCGCGCCTGCATCTGCTGCTCGACCGCGTGCGGCGCACGCCACCGGCTGAGGCGGGCCCGGATTTCGAGCGTGCCGAGCGCGAAATCGCGCGCCTCGACCGCATCATTGGCGAAGCCCTCGCGCTGTCGCGCGTGGAAGCGCAACTGCCGGGCATGGACGCCGAGCTGATCGAGCTGGCGCCGCTGGTCGAGGCGCGGATCGCCGAAAGCCGCATCGAGGCCGATGCGCGCGGAATCGTCCTGCGCACCGAGACACTGGCGCCGGCCGCGCTGCCCGGCAGCGCCGCACTGATCGAGCGCGCAGTCGACAATCTGCTGTCGAACGCGATCAAGTTCAGCGGCGCGGGTTCGAGTGTCGAGATCGCGTTGCGCCGTGACGGCGCGACCGCCGAACTGAGCTTTCGCGATCACGGACCCGGCGTGCCGGACGCGGAACTGGCCTCGTTGTTCCGGCCGTTTTTTCGCGGCGCCAACGCGGCGCGCGCGGAAGGCCACGGCCTCGGCCTCGCGATCGTCGAGCGCATCGCGACCGCGCACGGCGGCAGCGTCCGTGCGAGCAACGCGGAAGGTGGCGGTCTGCGCGTCCTGCTGCGGCTGCCGGCGCTAGACTAAGCGCCTGACTGAAACGGACAACGGATCATCCCGATGAAACTCGCGACGCTGCGTGATGGGTCCCGCGACGGCCGCCTCGTCGTCGTCAGCCGCGATCTCTCGCGCGCCGCGCCGGTGCCGCACGTCAAGACTTTGCAGGACGCGCTCGACGACTGGGACGCCATCGCGCCCGATCTCGAACAACTCAGCGAGGCCTTGAACGGCGGCCGCATCGCCGGCACGCTGGCCTTCGATGCCGCTGAGTGCCTGTCGCCGCTGCCGCGCGCCTATCAGTGGGCCGACGGTTCGGCCTACGTCAATCACGTCGAGCTCGTGCGCCGCGCGCGCAAGGCCGAAATGCCGGCGAGTTTCTGGACCGAGCCGCTGATGTACCAAGGCGGCAGCGATGCTTTTCTCGCGCCGCGCGAAGCGATCCGCGTGGCTTCCGAGGACTACGGCATCGACCTCGAAGCCGAGGTCGCGGTGATCACGGCGGATGTCGCGATGACCGCCACACCCGAAGCGGCGCGCGTGGCGATCCGGCTGGTGATGCTGGTCAATGATGTCAGCCTGCGCAACCTGATTCCGGACGAACTTGCGAAAGGCTTCGGATTTTTCCAGGGCAAGCCGAGCAGCGCCTTCTCGCCCTGCGCCGTGACGCCCGACGAACTCGGCGACGCCTGGGACGGTGGCCGCCTGCATCGACCGCTGGTCTCGCACCTCAACGACGCGAAGCTCGGCGAGCCGGACGCCGGCCGCGACATGACTTTCGACTTCCCGACCTTGATCGCCCACGCGGCGAAAACCCGGCCGCTGTCGGCCGGCACGATCATCGGCAGTGGCACGGTCTCGAACCGCGACGCCGAGGGCGGACCGGGCCGCCCGGTTGCGGACGGCGGCGTCGGCTATTCCTGCCTCGCCGAAATCCGCACCATCGAAACCCTCCTGCATGGCGCGCCGCGCACGCCGTTTCTGAAATTCGGCGACCGCGTGCGCATCGAGATGTTCGATGCCGCAGGGGCTTCGATCTTCGGCGCGATCGAGCAGCGCGTGGAGGCAAGTCCTGGCTAGCTTGAAACGCGCGCTGCGGCCCCCAGTTTCGCTACATCGCAAGAATCGGCTGCGCCCTGTTCGAATGAACGTCCCGCAGCCCTCGATGGAGCAAGGCTTTGAAACAATTCGATGGCACCACCATCCTCGCCGTACGTAGATCGGGTCAGGTCTGCGTCTGCGGCGATGGTCAGGTGTCGATGGGCAATACGATGGTCAAGGGTAACGCGCGCAAGGTGCGCCGCCTTTACAGCGACAAGGTCATCGCCGGTTTCGCCGGCGGCACCGCCGATGCGTTCACGCTGTTCGAGCGCTTCGAGGGCAAGCTCGAAAAACACTCCGGACATCTCACGCGCGCCGCCGTCGAAATGGCCAAGGACTGGCGCACCGACCGGTATCTGCGCCGGCTCGAAGCCTTGCTGCTGGTCGCTGACCAGGACACGACGCTGATGATCAGCGGCAACGGCGATGTCATGGAGCCGGAGGCGCACGGAGTGATGGCGATTGGCTCCGGCGGACCGTTTGCGACGGCTGCGGCGCGTGCGCTGGTCGACAACACGGGCCTGAGCGCGAAAGAGATCGCCGAAAAAGCACTGCACATCGCTGCCGATATCTGCATCTACACCAATCACAATCTGACGATCGAGGTCCTGCCGTGAGCGCGGCGGGAGACAGCACGATGGATGGCAGCACCCACCCGAAAACAGAAGCGCTGCCGCAGGGCGCGGCGGCGATGACGCCACGTGAGATCGTCGCCGAGCTCGATCGCCATATTGTCGGCCAGCAGGCCGCGAAGAAGGCGGTGGCGATCGCGCTGCGCAATCGCTGGCGCCGGCAGCAGACGCCGGAGGGAATCCGCGCCGAGATCACGCCGAAGAACATCCTGATGATCGGCCCGACCGGTGTCGGCAAGACCGAAATCGCGCGCCGTCTCGCGAAGCTCGCGAACGCGCCGTTCGTGAAGGTCGAGGCGACCAAGTTCACCGAGGTCGGCTATGTCGGCCGTGATGTTGATTCGATCGTGCGCGAGCTCGTCGATGTCGCGGTCAAGCTGACCCGTGAGCAGGCCGTGCTGCGCGTGCGGGCCAAGGCTGAGGACGCCGCCGAGGAGCGCGTGCTCGATGCCCTGCTGCCGAAGCCGAGCGATTTCGGCGAAGCCAGCACGCAGCGTGAAACCGAGAACGGCGCCGCGCGCCAGGTGTTCCGCAAGCGTCTGCGCGAAGGCAAGCTTGACGACACCGAGATCGAACTGAAACTCAGCGCTACGCCGGCGACCATGCAGATCATGGGGCCGCCCGGAATGGAGGACATGACCAACCAGCTCCAGAACATGTTCAAGAGCCTGGGCGCAGGTCAGCAGAAGACGCGCAAGCTCAGGATCAGGGAAGCGCGGAAGCTGCTGGTCGACGAGGAAGGCGGCAAGCTGGTGGATGAGGAAGTGATCCGCGTGGAAGCACTGAAGAACGCCGAGGACAACGGTATCGTCTTCATCGACGAGATTGACAAGGTCTGCAAGCGCGGCGAGTTCTCCGGCGCGGATGTGTCGCGCGAGGGCGTGCAGCGCGACCTGCTGCCGCTGGTCGAGGGCTGCACCATCTCGACCAAGTACGGCTCGATCAAGACCGATCACATCCTGTTCATCGCCAGCGGTGCGTTCCACATGGCCAAACCCTCGGACATGATTCCGGAACTGCAAGGGCGCTTGCCGATCCGCGTCGAACTCGATGCATTGAAGACCGAGGATTTCATCCGCATTCTCTCGGAGCCGACGCATTCGCTCACCGAGCAGTACAAGGCCCTGCTGGCAACCGAAGGCGTGACGCTGCACTTCGCTGAAGACGGCTTGCGCCGTCTTGCGGAAATCGCCTGGCAGGTCAACGAGCGCACCGAGAACATCGGCGCGCGCCGTCTGCACACGGTACTCGAAAGGCTCATGGAAGAAGCCGCGTTCGAGGCGGCCGAAAAGTCCGGCACGACGGTGACCGTGGATGCCGCCTACGTCGACGATCGGCTCAAGAAGCTCGCGGGCGACGAGGACCTGAGCCGGTACATCTTGTGAACGGGCCAGCGACCGGGCCAGGAATCCCTGCGGCGCCGGCTTCGATCAAGCTGCACCGCAAGTCGCGTACGCTCGAAGTGGGCTACGCCGACGGCAGCAGCTTCAGCCTGCCTTGCGAATTCCTGCGCGTGTTCTCGCCGAGCGCGGAAGTGCGCGGCCACGGCGGTGGCGAGCCGCTATTGGTGGCGGGCAAGCGCGAAGTCAACATCACGGCGGTCGAGCCGGTCGGGCGCTATGCGGTGCGCCTGCGCTTCGATGATGGTCACGACACCGGCCTTTACTCCTGGCCCGCGCTGCGCGAGATGGCCGACCACTTTGATGCCTGGTGGGCGCGCTATCTCGAACGTCTGGCCGAACACGGCATGTCGCGCGATTCCGACGTGGTCAAGCTGTCGGCGCTGGGCGTCAAAAAATTCACGCCGAAGCGCTGAGCGTCGAAGCGCCGAGCGTCATTGGGCCGCAGCCGCGCGCAGCGGCGCCATGAGCCGGCTCGTCGCCAGCAGCACATGATCCAGCGGCTCGGCTTTGTGAAACAGCCAGCCCTGAATATGACGCACGCCCAGCTTCGCGAGCGCATCGAGCGTGGTCTGGTCTTCGACGCCCTCGGCGATGATGTCGAGCCCAAGGCGCGTCGCGATAAGGCAAAGCGCCTCGACGATCACGAGGTTGGTCTCGTCGTTGACCAGTTCCCGGGTGAACGATTGGTCGATCTTGATGCCATCCACGCCGAGCGTCTTCAGGTAGTTGAACGAGGTGAAACCGGTGCCGAAATCGTCGAGCAGAATCTTGAAGCCGGCGGCGCGCAGGCGGGCCAGGAAATCGCGTGCGCCGGAGTGTTCGTAGATTGCGGCGCTTTCGGTAATCTCGAAACGAACACGCTGCGGCGGCGCACGAAAACCTTCTACTTCGCGCAGCAGGAACCTGGCGAATTCGGGGTCGGAAATGCTGGTGCCGGAAAGATTGAGCGAAAGATAGCCGTAGCGGCTGTCGCCTTCATTTTCCAGTGCCGCGATCTTGGCGAAGGCGCGCTGCACCACGTACCGGTCGATCTTGGCCATCAGTCCGAAGCGCTGCGCCGCCGGCAGGAAGACGCCCGGCGCGATCAGCGCACCGTTATCGCCGCGCAGGCGAACCAGTATTTCGTAACTTGGCAGCGCGCCTGCGTCCAGTGAAACGATGCGCTGCCCGAACAACTCGATACGGTTCCTTTCCAGTGCATCTTCGAGTCGCGCTGCCCAATCGATGTCACGCTGCGTACTCGCCACTTCCTGGTCGCTGCGTTGATACATCTGGAAGCGGCCGCGACCACAGTCTTTGGCGACGAAGCAAGCGGTGTCGGCCTGGCTGATCACTTCGGCGACGTCGACGGTGTTCGCGTCGATCATCGCGATGCCGATGCTCAGACTCAAGGGGTACGACGCGCCGCCGGATTTGAAACGGAGCGCAGCGACCGTTGCAATCAGCCCTCCGGAGATCGCGGCGGCGGCCAGCGGCGTGCAGTGGTTGAGGACGATTGCGAACTCGTCACCGCCCAGCCGCGCCAGCACATCGCCGTCGCGCTTCTGGGCCCCAAGCACTGCGGCCACTTCGCACAGCAAGCGGTTGCCCTCCATGTGCCCGCAGCTATCGTTGATCAGCTTGAAACGATCGAGATCGAGATAGAGCAGGGCGCAGCTCGGGCCACCGTTATGAGCGCGCTCGATATGCAGCTCGAGATCAGCATGGACGAAATCGCGATTCGGCAGGCCGGTCAGGCCGTCGTGCTTGGCTTGATGCTTCAGCTCGTCGTGGATCCGCTGATTTTCCTGCACCATGCGCAGACGTTCGCCGATATCGACATAGCTGCCGTACAACTGCACCGGGCGGCCATTTTCGAACGTGGCTTCACCGGTCGAACGCACCCGGCGGTGACGATCATCGACGGTGACGATGTCCAGTTCCAGATCCCAGGACGTACCGTCGCGCAGTGCCGTCTGCACCGCAGCCAGAATCAAAGCCTTCGACTCCGGCGTGCAGCAGGCGAAGGATTCCATCGCGGTCGGCTGCTTGCCTTTCGGATCGTAACCCCAGACGCGAAACGTCCCCTCCGACCACACGAGATGATCGGCGATGACGTCGTAATTCCAGGTACCGCCGAGCGAACTGCGCTCGAGAACGGACTGCGCCGGGTTAGGTTGCATCGAGTTCACGAAGTCTTGATTTTCGTTAACGTAAACGCGTCGGGCAGAGCGCCGCAGCACGGCCGGAGCCGACGGTATCGTCATGCCGACCGGCGGCAGGCAGCTCGGGGCGCGAAGCCCCTATCGTGAACTGCGATAATGCCGGCAGTTCCTTCTTCCCGGCGCCCATGGCCAAGCAAGACGACAAACCGAATCCGGCGCGCGCGCGCGGCCGCGCGCCCGGCACCACGCATTTCGGCTTCGAGGATGTGCCGGTCGCCGAGAAGCAGAAGCGCGTGCGCGAAGTGTTCTCGTCGGTGGCGCGGAAATACGACTTCATGAACGATCTCATGTCGTTCGGCGTCCATCGGCTCTGGAAGCGTTTTGTGATCGATCTCGCCGGTGTACGTCGCGGCGAGCGTGTGCTCGACCTCGCCGGCGGCACCGGTGATCTGGCCCGCGAATTCCGCCGGCTGACCGGCCCGACCGGGCTCGTTGCGCTGGCCGACATCAACGCCGAAATGCTCGACCAGGGCCGCGTGCGGCTCGCCGACAAAGGCGTGGTCGACGTAGCCCTGGTGCAGGGCAACGCCGAGTGCCTGCCGTTCGAGGCCGCCTCGTTCGATTGCATCACGATGGCCTTCGGCCTGCGCAACGTCACCGACAAGGACGCCGCGCTCGCGTCGATGCGGCGCGTGCTGAAGCCGGGCGGGCGTCTGTTGGTACTGGAATTCTCGAAGCCACTGAATCAGGGTCTGTCGAAAATCTACGACCAGTATTCGTTCAAGCTGCTGCCGCTGCTGGGCCGCCTCGTCGCCAACGATGCCGACAGCTATCGCTATCTTGCCGAGTCGATCCGCATGCATCCGGATCAGGCCACGCTCAAAGGCATGATGGAAAATGCCGGACTGGGGCGGGTGCAGGTCTACAACCTCACCGGCGGCATCGTGGCGGTGCATCGCGGATATCGTCTCGACTGATGCCTGCGCCGGCTCTTCTCTGCGCCGCCGTCGAGGTTGCGCTGAACCGCTATCTGCAACTCGAGCGTCGTGTGCTCGACGACTGCGCGACGCTCCATGGCAAGTCGATCGCGCTGCACGCCACCGACTTCGACTGGACCTTCGTCATCGAGCCGCACGCGGGCGGCGTACGTGTCGCGGCGGAAAGCGCGGATGAACCGGACGTTTGGGTGTCCGCACCGAGCCTGCGCCTGATGCGCCTCGCGCTGACCAGTGTCTCCGGCCGCGAGGGCCTGCCCGCCGGCATCGAAGTCGTCGGCGATACCGAGCTGCTGAACCGCTTCAACGACCTGCTGCGGCGCGTCGGCTTCGACCCCGAAGAACTGGTCGCAAAACTCGTGGGCGAGGGTGCGGCGCATCGGCTGGTCGGCGGCTTCAAGGGCCTGTTCGGCTGGGGCCGGAACGCGGCCGATCGACTGTCGCAGGACATGGCCGAATACCTGACCGAGGAAACCGAAGATCTTGCGCGCGCCGCCGATGTCGAGGAATGGATGGACGGCGTCGACACGCTGCGCGAAGGCGCAGACCGGCTGGACGCGCGGCTCGCCGCAGTCGAACGGAAAGTGGCCGGATGATCCGGCGAGGATTCCTTCGTTTTTGGCGTCTCTGGCAGATCTTTCGCGTCTTTCAGCGTTACGGCCTGCGCGAATTCCTGAACGGCAAGCCGGGCCGGCATGCGCAACCGCGCGGCGTGCGCCTGCGTCTGGCGCTGCAGGAACTCGGGCCGGTGTTCATCAAGTTCGGACAGGCGCTCTCGACGCGGCCGGACATCCTGCCGCCCGATGTCGCCGGTGAACTCGCCAACTTGCAAGACCGTGTCGAGCCGTTCGCGGGCGTGGCGGCGCGCGCAATCGTCGAGCGCGCGTTGGGCCGCCCGGTCCTCGAGGCTTTCGCCGAGTTCGACGAAACACCGCTTGCCGCCGCCTCGGTCGCGCAGGTGCACGTCGCGCGGCTCAAGCCGGAGAGCGAGAAAGACCCGGGCTTCGAAGTCGTCGTGAAAGTGTTGCGCCCCGGCGTGGCCGCGAACGTCGAGCGCGATGTGGCGCTGCTGCGCACGCTCGCCGATCTCGCCGAACGCTGGCACCCGCTCGGCAAGCGCTTGCAGCCGAAGGCCGTCGTCGCCGAATACGAGAAAGTGATCTTCGACGAACTGGATCTGATGCGCGAAGGCGCGAACTGCTCGTTGCTGCGCCGCAACTGGCTCGGCTCGGAGCTGATCTATCACCCGCTGGTGTTCTGGGATTACACGCGCCGCGACGTGCTGGTCATGGAGCGCATCCACGGCGTTTCCCTGCGCGAACTCGACCACCTGCGCGCCATTGGCGTGAACTTCCAGGTGCTCGCCGAGCGCGGTGTCGAGATCTTCTTCAAGCAGGTCTTCCGCGACAACTTCTTCCACGCCGACATGCATCCCGGCAACATCTTCGTCGACGTGACGAACGTGCAGAAGCCGAGTTATCTGGCCGTCGATTTCGGCATTGTCGGCGTGCTCTCGCCGACCGATCTGCGCTACCTCGCGGAAAATTTTCTCGCGTTCTTCAACCGCGACTACCGCAGAGTCGCCGAGTTGCACGTCGAAAGCGGCTGGGTTCCGGCCGGCACGCGCGTCGAGGATTTCGAGAGCGCCATCCGCACCGTCTGCGAGCCGATCTTCGGCAAGCCGATCAAGGACATTTCCTTCGGCGTGTTTCTGCTGCGGCTGTTCGAGATTGCGCGGCGCTTCCACTACCAGGTGCAGCCACAACTCGTTCTGTTGCAGAAGACGCTCCTGACCGTCGAAGGTCTGGGTCGCCAGCTCTATCCCGACCTCGACCTCTGGAAAACCGCCAAGCCGATCATGGAGCAATGGATGTGGAACCGCGTGAACCCGGCGGCGCAGATCGCGCGCCTGCGTTCGCAAGGGCCGCTGATCGCCGAAGCCCTGCCGGAAATCGCGCAGAACGCGATGAAGCTGCTCGCGCGCGGCGGCATGCTGCCCGGCGCTTCGCTCGACACGACTTCGGTGGAAGCACTGCGCGCCGAGCTGCGCCGGTCGAGCCGGCGCAGTCTTTTTGCTGCAGCCGGCGGCACTGCCTGGCTCGCGGCGGCGCTGCTTTACGGCCTGAGTTCACTGAACGGCAATGTGCCGGCGACCACGATCACCGTCATTTGCTCGGTGCTCGGCGCCGGCGGACTCTGGTGCTGGGCGCGTGCGTTCCGCTGAACCGCCGCCGATCGCGGCCGAGCCGGCGCACATCCGCGAACTCGTCGCGTTCTGCGATCGTATCGCCTGGTGGCTCGACGACTGCCTGCGCATTCCCGGCACGCGCTTCCGCTTCGGGCTCGATGCCATCGTCGGCCTCGTGCCGCTGGCCGGCGATGCGCTCGGTTTCATCGTCTCCGCACTGACGCTGTTTCGCGCTGCGCGCAGCGGTGTGCCCAAACCGCTGCTGTGGAAGATGGGCCGGAACGTTGCGATCGATTTTTTCGGCAGTCTGATGCCGGTGTTTGGCGATGCCTTCGACGCGGTATTCAAGGCGCATCGACGCAACTTCGAACTCTTGCGCCGCGAATACGCTCCGATGCTGCCGGATTATCCAAAGCGGGCAAGAGCTCCGTGGCTTCTGCGAGTTGTCGCGGCGTTACTCATTGCGGGTATCGGTTACGGGCTCTGGCGCGCTTTCGCGCACTAGAAAATCCAAAGGGCCCGCGAAAAATCAGGGGCGTCAGCGTGGATCTTTTCAGAGTCCAAGCGTTCCTTGCCCATCGGCCGCATTGGAAGTCACTGGCGTCAAGCGCGGCCTGCCGCGTGGCCTCGCTTCCCGGCGGACGCCCGTCACCTTCTCGATCTTCGCGTGAAAGCGTTCATTGCCGATCGCCTGGTTCTGGTTCAGCGCTAGCCGGATGTCGGCGATGGCGTCCTTGTCCAGCTCGGCACGGAACAAGGCCCGGTAGGCGGACTGCCGTTCTTTGTCCGCAGCGCCGAGGGATTGATACAGCGGGTGGGGCGTGATCAGGGCATCGGTCTTGCCCAGCCCGTTACGCCGGTAGCTGCTCCAGCGATAGTGCGCTGGATCGTCCACCATCGCCGCCCGCACCGGGTTGAGTTCGATGTAACGCTGGCAGGCCAGAAGGTAAGTCTCGGCCTGCACGGTGGAAGACTTGTAGCGGCTATCCCAGAGCGTCCCGGTTCGTCGGTAGGTCCGGTTGACGTACTGCACAAAGCGCCGCCCGAGCGAGATGATGAGTCGGGGCACCGCCACCGCCTTCTTCGGCGTCAGCAGCAGGTGCACGTGGTTGGTCATCAGCACATAGGCGTGCAGGACGCAGCCGGTTTCAGCCAGCGCCTTGCCGAGCCAGTGAAGGTACGTCCCGTAGTCGTCCTCATTGAAGAAGCAAGGCTCACGGTTATGCCCCCGTTGCACGATGTGCAGGGGGACGCCATCCAGATGTATGCCAGTGCGGCGCGGCATGATCGAAGCTTAGCAGAATAATCGAGCATGGCCCCTTTAAAGCGCCGATGGAATCGTGCGCGGAGCGCACGCTACGTTACTAAATGGTGGCCCCTTCATTCTATTGGAGGGGAAAGCTCAGAGCCTGGCCCCTTTGATTCCTCCTTTGATTCCTTTCGGGTGGTAGCCGATGCCGGTGGCGTAAGCGCCGGGCGAGCCCCCGCCGCAGCAGGTTCCGGTGAGCTGCGTCGGTTCACCAAAAGCATTGGGGCTGTAGGCAATGCTCAGCGTGTCGGGATAGGTCAGGTTG
>JAYWBB010000044.1:0-19384 GCA_043781855.1 Nevskia sp.
GATCGCCGCCATTCGGCAATCGGCTACCAGACGCCGGTCGCCGCAGAGGCAGCACTCAAAGCTGCATAGCCTGGTGTACGTCAAACCGGGGCACGATCACCCGCATGAATCGGACATAGCCGAGTTCGACGAGTCAAGCAAGATTACTATTGAGAGATAGGGAAGGCAGCTCTGGTGCTGCACCGAATCGTGCCGGAATGCGTGCAGCACCCTGTTTTGCGCTTGGCGTGCAGGTGCTGCACCTAGTTGCGCTCCTATGGATAGATTCGGATTGCCGTTTGTGGATGAATTCCCGGCATGGACCGCGATGCCAGTGGCACCGGCTCGACCGTCACCAGCTGTGGCGTCTAGCCTTGGCCGCCGACCAGTTGGATATTGACCTGAAGGTTTTGGATGACGATCAGTTGCTGCCCGTTCGGCAGCCTTCGCTGTGCATCAGTGCCGCGGCGTAATTCGGTGATGACGCCCCGCGCACTTCTCGCAAATGATCCTGCCAGTCGCGTCGCACGAACTCCCAGTCGGCGATGGCGGCGGTGTTGTTGCGTTGGTCCTTGATCGGTATGCGCTCGACGATCTGGTATTCGCTGACTGTGCGCGACGACGAGACTGGCAGGGCGGTGTGGTGGGGTATTTCTTTTGGTTGCCGCGCCTTGCCGGTTGAGGCCGGACGATCTTGACGAACGATGCCAGTGCGCCGCGCGAAGACACTCAGCGCTTGGCCGCCTTGCTCAGAACACTCCTGGTCACAAGCCGCAACCAACGCCGGGCGATCAGAATGGGTTTTAGCTAAACTGCCCAAGTGAAGTCGGTCTTGAAAAAATGGAACGTCGTACTTCTGGCGATGTTAGTCGCCTGGACAGGGTTTGCTTATACATACCACGTCGAGCGCAGTGCGCCAGACCACGATAGCCCGATGCAGCTCGCCAAAGAAATCGCTGATCACTCGGGACAACTCGAAAAGCACTGTGATCATTGTTGCGAGGACGGCTCGCCGGTGCACGCGCTCTGTAGCGTGGGCGCCTCGTTTTGCGAGTCAGTGCAGCATACGTTCGGCGATGCAGCTCCCGTCTTCGCTCGCTCGCGTAAATCGATCCCGCTGACGCCTCCTCCGCGCGCCTGAATTCTCGTCGACGCTTGATCCGCGCACGCAATGCCTGCGCGGGCGTCGCTTTGCCGAAATCGGCCCGATCCATGACCGCCCAGGATTCCCGTCGACGAGCCTTCCGAGACTCGCACGACCTATAAGCCGGCCGTCCGCTTTGAGGTGCCGTGACTTGGCAAGCGACATGGCCATAGCTCACGGAGACCATCACCATGTTTCGCACACTTCACGTCGTCGTGCTTCTACTCGTCGTAGTCGCGATAAACACCGCACCTGCGCTCGCTCGACAGAGTCTCTGGGCGAAAGAATATGAACGGGCAAGGCGCGCCGGCTTATTCGAGCAACGGAATCAGGAGGCCGAATGCGCGAGGACGAGTTGCGCGCTGGGCGACAAAAAGCCGTCGACCGCGACTTACGAAGAGCTGCGATGTATGAATGCGGCGATAAAGGATTGCAACGCCGCGACGAAGCCCTTACCGCAGCCTGAAAGCCCGCATCCATTGAAGGGACGCTAGGCGGAGGGTAAGTAAGCCGCACCGATGACGCCGGTTTCTGCTTGCCAGCAGGACCGGCGTCATGGCGGAGTTGTGTCAGTCCGGGTTACCCTGCTCAGGTGATATCGATTCTCAAACACTGGAAAGTCACCCTGCTCGCGATGCTGATCGCGTGGAGTGGCTTTGCCTACATCTATCACATCGAACGGTCCTCTCCGGATCACGACAGTCCGACGCAACTCGCCAAGGAAATTGCCGATCATTCCGGCAAGCTGGAAAAGACCTGCGACCACTGTTGCCATGGTGGGTCGCATACGCAAGCTCTTTGCAGTGAAAGCCTCTCGGTCTCCGTAGCCACGAGTTCGACGTTCGAGACTGTCGATCCGCTGCTTTTTCACACTCGCGCGTCACCGCCGCTGACGCCGCCTCCGCAAGCCTGATCTCCCGCTGAAGCCCTTCCCTGCGGACGCTTGATGCGTCTGCCGCGTTGCCTTGTGGAGATCACCCATGCTTTTGCTATTCAAGCGCGTCGGCCGTGTTGCGGCCGGTGTGCTATTGACGGTCGCCCTGCCGAGCTTCGGCGGCGAGGCCGTCTCGACCGACCTCCGGTCGTATCTCGATACCGTGCTGCAAGCACACCCAGAACTCAAAGCGGCCGACGCCAGGGTCGCCGCTGCGCAAGCACAGGCTGAGGCGCTGTCCCGACCGATCTACAACCCCCAACTCGACCTTGGCGCCGAGCGTAACCAGAGCCAGACCTTTTCGGCTGGACTCAGCCAGACCATCGACCTGTCGGGCAAGCGCACCGCGCGCCGCGCCAGTGGCAGCGCGGAGCTGGCCACTGCGATCGCCGAACGCACGACGCAACGCCAGACCATCGCGACAGAAATCCTGAAGACATTGGCCGAGCTGTATGGCCGTATCGCCGCGGCATCATTGGCCCAGCAGCGGCTGGAGCTGCTGGAGCGCTTCGCCGAGGTCGCGGAGCGGCAGTACAAGGCCGGCGACATCGGCGTGCTTGATCGCGATCTTGCCGCGCTGGCGCGTGCCGAAGCGATCGCGCTGACTGGCCGCGCCGAGCTGGAACTTCTGAAAGCGCAGCAGGCGCTCGATGCGGCCACCCGCCGTCCCGGGTTCCCGCCGCCCGGGCTGCCGGACCAGCTTCCCGAATCCGGGCGTCTTCGGATGGACTATGACGCGCTGGCAGCGGCACTTCCGAGTGTTCGCTCGGCGATGGCCAGGCGCGAAGCCGCCCGTGCCGAGATCGCCATCGCCCGCAGCCAGACCCGCGTCGACCCCACACTTGGTCTGCGCGGTGGCACCGAGCAGGATCACAGCGGGCGCAACGCTGAGGCGCTGATCGGCCTCCAGGTTTCGATCCCGCTGTTCCTGCGCAACAACTTCAAGGCCGAGGTCGCCGCAGCGGACGCGAAAGCCTCCGCTGCGGGTATCGAGGCCGAGGCTGGCTACGGCCTCGCGGTCGCCCGCATGAAAGCGGCAGCGACGCAATACGGCCGTACCTATGCTGCGTGGCAGCACTGGACTGCATTGTCCTCCGCACGCATCGACGCCAGCGTCGAACTGCTCGACAAGGTCTGGCGCGTGCGCGAGATCAGCACCGCCGAATATCTCGTGCAGTTCCGGCAGTTGCTCGACGGCCGCGCGGCCGGTGAAGAACTCCGCGCGCAAACCTGGGCGTCGTGGGCCGAGTGGCTCGATGCCTCTGGACTCTGGCAAGCCTGGCTCGATGCCACGCAGGCATCTCTCTCGACTCCGACTGCTCCGACCGGGAACTGAACATGCAACTCAATAAGAAATCGTTACTGCTGTCCTTCCTCGTCGCCTTCTCAAGCACGCTCGCGGCCTGCGGCTCGAAGACGACGCCCGCGCCGGAGCAAAGCGCCGGCAAGTCGGCCGCAAGCGCCAAAGGGGCCGCGAATGAGGCCCAAGTCGTCACGCTGAAGCCCGAAGGAGCCGAACTCGCCGGCATCAAGGTCGAGCGGCTCGATCCGAAAAGTGTTCCGCGACTGCTGCAAGCGCCCGGTGAAGTGAAGGCCAACGACTACCGCTCGGCGCAAGTCACCACCCGCGTGCCGGCACAGGTGGTGCGCCGGCTGGCGAAATTGGGCGATCTCGTGAAGGCCGGCCAACCGCTGGTGACGCTGACCAGCGTCGAAGTCGCCGAAGCGCAGGGAGAAGCCCAGCTCAAGGCGCGCGAATGGGCGCGCGTACAGGAACTCGGTGAAGCTGTGGTCGGCGGACGGCGCTACTCCGAAGCGCGCGTTGCCGTCGAGCAGGCGCGCGCCAAGCTCGTTGCCTATGGACTTAGCAACGCCGAGGCCGCGGGCCGCGCCGGCGCACCACTCGGTCAGTTCACGCTGGCGGCTCCTCGCGGCGGCACCGTGCTCAGCGACGCCTTTGTCGAAGGAGAGCGCATCGAACCGGGTCGCGCCCTGTTCATGATCGCCGACGAGTCGGCGACGTGGGTCGAGGCCAATCTGTCCCCAAGCAGCGCCAGCAAGGTGGTCGAGGGTGGATTTGCGCGGGTCCAGGTCGATGGTCAATGGCTCGACGGCCGCGTGATCCAGAAACATCACCTGATCGACGAGAGCACGCGCACGATCCCGGTTCGCATCGAAGTGAAAGCATCGGGCGATCACCTGCACACCGGAGAGTTCGTCGACAGCCGCATCGAAGTCGGTCGCGTCGACAACGCGCTGACCGTGCCGAACGACGCGCTCTATCAAGGCACGGACGGCAACTGGGCCGTGTTCGTGCAGGAAGACGCGACGCACTTTCGACGCAGCCCGGTGAGGGTAATCGACGACTTGGGAGAGACCAAGCAGATCGAGGGTCTGGCGGCCGGGTCGATGGTGGTGACGCAGGGTGCCTTCTTCCTCAACTCCGAACTGTCGAAAGGCAGCCTCGGCGACGCCGACTGAGGGGCCGCCATGTTCGACGCTATCGTCAACGCGGCTGTTCGAGGCCGCCTGTTCGTCCTGCTCGCGCTGGCCGGCGTGCTGCTCGCCTGCGCACTCTTGATTCCGAAGCTCAATCTCGACGCCTTCCCGGATGTCACCAATGTCCAGGTCGTCGTCAATACCCAGGCGCCGGGGCTTGCCGCCGAGGAGGTCGAGCAGCTCATCACCTATCCGGTCGAATCGGTGATGTACGCACTGCCGAGCATTGCCGAAGTGCGCTCGGTATCGAAGGTCGGCCTGTCGGTCGTCACCGTCGTGTTCAAGGACGGCACCGACCTCTACTTCGCGCGTCAGCTCATCTTCGAGCGCTTGCAGGCGGCGCGCGAGCAGATTCCGGCCGGCGTCGGTACGCCGGAAATGGGGCCGAATACGTCCGGTCTCGGCCAGGTGTTCCAGTACGCGCTGCGCGCCGAGGATCCGAAGCAGTACGACATCATGGCGCTGCGCAGCCTCAACGACTGGGTCGTGAAGCTCTTGCTCGCGCCTACCGCCGGCGTGACACAAATTCTCTCGTTCGGCGGCGACGTGAGGCAGTACCAGGTGCAGGTCGACGCAGCACGACTGCTCGCGCAGAAGCTATCGGTCGAAGACCTCGCCGAGGCGATCGAGGCCAATAATCGCAACGCCGGCGGCTGGTATGTCGATCGCGGCGCGGAGCAGCTGGTGCTGCGCGGCGTCGGCTGGGTGCGCAGCGGCGAGGACGGCCTGCGCGATATCGCCAATATCCCGATCAAGAACGCCGACGGCGTGGCGGTGAAAGTCGGCGACGTGGCGCGCGTCGCCTACGGCGCGGAGATCCGGCAAGGCGCGGTATCGATGTCGGTACGCAACGGCGACGGCTCGCCGAAGGCGCTCGGCGAAGTCGTCACCGGCATCGTGCTGAAGCGGCTCGGCGCGAATACGAAGGCGACGATCGACGGCGTCAAGGCGCGCTTGCCCATCGTGCAGAAGGCATTGCCGAAGGGGGTCAAGATCATGCCGTATTACGACCAGGCCGATCTCGTAAACAAGGCGGTACATACGGTGACCAAGGCGCTGACGGAAGCCTTCGTGCTGATCGTTATCGTGCTGCTGCTGTTCCTGATGAACGTCCGCGCCACCCTGCTGGTCCTGCTGTCGATTCCGATTTCGATCGGCCTGGCGTTGGCGGCGATGGCCTACTGGGGTGTTTCGGCGAACCTGATGTCGCTCGGCGGCCTGGCGATCGCGATCGGCATGATGGTCGATGGCTCGGTGGTGATGATGGAGAACATCTTCAAACATCTGTCCGAACCCGATGCGGTCCATGCGGCGCACGCCAGAGAGACGAACCCGGACGATCCTGACCCTTATAACTCCGCGCACGACCGTCATGGCATGGCCGTGCGCATCATGCACGCGGCGCGCGAAGTCGGGCGGCCGGTGTTCTTCGCCGTGCTGATCATCATCGTGGTGTTTACGCCGCTGTTCTCGCTCGAAGGCGTGGAAGGCAAACTGTTCCAGCCGATGGCGATCTCGATCGTGTTGGCGATGATCGCTTCGCTCGCGGTGGCGCTGACCGTGATCCCGGCGCTGTCGAGCTACTTCTTCCGCGGCGCGGTCCATCATCGCGACAATTTCGTGATCCGCTTTCTGGAGCGCACCTACCGACGCGTACTGACCTGGGCGCTCAGTCATCGCAGGTTGATCGTCGGGGTAGCGGCCGCGATGTTCGTCGGCGCCATGGCGCTGGTGCCGCTGCTTGGCACCGAGTTCGTGCCGGTGCTCGAAGAAGGCACGCTCGGCATGCGCATCACGCTGGCGCCATCGGTCAATATGCCGACAGCGGTCGCGCTCTCGCAAAAGGTCGAGGCGAAGCTGATGGAAATTCCCGAGATCATCTACGCGCTCGATCGCATCGGCCGCCCCGAACTCGGCGGCGACCCGGAAGATGTCTCGAATCTGGAATGGTATATCGGCATGAAGCCGGCCGAGGAATGGAAGTCCGCGCCCGATCGTCTGGCGATGGAAGCGCTGATCGGCAAAAAGCTCGAAGCCTTTCCGGGCCTGCTGATTTCGTTCGGACAGCCGATCGCAACCCGTGTCGACGAGCTGCTGTCCGGCGTCAAGGCAGAGCTTGCGATCAAGCTGTTCGGGCCGGACCTCGCGGTCCTTGCAGAGAAGGGCGCGGCGATCGAAGCGCTGACACGGCGCGTTCGTGGCACGGACGACGTCGCCCTCGAACAGATCGCAGGTCAAGCGCAACTCGTCGTGCGGCCGGACCGGGACAAGCTCGCGCGCTACGGCATTCCGGTGGCGCAGGTCATGAATCTCGTTTCCGACGCGATTGGCGGCAAGACCGCCGGCCAGGTCATCAAGGGCAACGAGCGCTATGACATCTACGTGCGGCTTGCCGAGCCGAACCGCGCCAACGCCGAGGCGATCAAGGCGTTAGTGCTGCAAGGCCCGAACGGCAGTCAAGTGCGACTCGGCGATGTTGCCGATCTCAACATCGAGGCGGGCCCGCCGCAAATCCGCCGCGACGACGTGCAGCGGCGCGTGGTGATCCAGGCCAATGTCGAGGGCCGCGACATGGGCAGCGTGGTCAAGGAACTGGACGAACGGATCGGAGCCGAAGTGAAGCTGCCGCCCGGCTATTCCGTCGTGTTCGGCGGGCAGTTCGAGAATCAGAAGCGGGCGCAGGCGAAACTGGCGATCGTCGTGCCATTGTCGCTCGGCATAATTTTCCTGCTGCTGTTCTTCGCATTCAGCTCGGTCGGTCAGGCCGCGCTGATCATGGTCAACGTGCCCTTGAGCCTGGTCGGCGGCATCGTCGCGCTGTTCCTGTCCGGCCAGTATCTGTCCGTGCCCGGCTCGATCGGCTTCATCGCACTGTTCGGCGTCGCGGTGCTGAACGGTGTCGTGATGGTGACGGCGATCAATCAGCAGTTCGCGGACTCGAATGATGTCTCGCGCGCCGTGTTCGAGGGGGCGTTCTCGCGCCTGCGGCCAGTGTTGATGACGGCCTTCATCGCCGCACTCGGACTGATTCCGATGCTTTTGTCGAGCGGTATTGGCTCGGAGATTCAGCGACCACTGGCGACGGTCGTGGTCGGCGGATTGTTCTCGTCGACCTTGCTGACTTTGGTCGTGTTGCCGGCGCTGTACCAAGTGTTCTCACGCGGCATAACCGAACGCAGTGATGATTAGCTAAACCAGCTTCCGAGTCCCATCTATTTCCGCGAGCAACGAGAGTTCACTCATGGCACAGACACACAATGAAGAGGCTCATCACGATCATGGTCCGCATGACAAACACGACGAGCATGGTCACGAGGGTCATTCCCACGGCGTCCATAACCACGCCAAAGATGCTGGAGAGCGCCGACTGATCATTGCCCTGACGATCCTCGCGGTATTTACGGTCATTGAAGCGGTCGGCGGTTACTACGCGAATTCAATCGCGCTACTTGCGGAAGCCGGTCACATGCTGGCGGACTCCGCGTCGCTGATGTTGGCGATCGTCGCAATCCGCATGGGTCGTCGCCCGTCGGACGCGCAACGAACCTTCGGGCATCGGCGGTATCAGCCGCTCGCGGCTTTCGTCAACGGCCTGGCGCTCATCCTGCTCACGATCTGGGTCGTGTACGAAGCGATTCTTAGATTGGTGCATCGCCCGGAAGTCGACGGCCGCCTGATGCTGATCATCGCGGTGGTAGGCGGCATCGCGAACCTGATCGCGTTCCTGGCGCTGTCGGGAGCGCGTTCGCTCAACGAGCGCGGCGCCCGCGCGCACGTCTTGAGTGATCTGCTCGGATCGGGCGCCGCCTGCGCCGCCGCGATCGTGATTCTGACAATGGGATGGACGATCGCTGATCCGCTGCTGTCACTCTTCGTCTCTGTTTTGATCTTCCGCTCCGGCTGGGCGCTGACACGGGAGTCCGCGAATGTCTTGCTGGAGAGCGTCCCTCCAGGATTTGATCTGCAGCGAGTCGAGGCGGAAGTGGTCGGCAACGTCCCGGGCGTGGTGGGTGTTCATCACGTTCACGTCTGGACGATCACGGGCGAGCGGCCGATGGTCACGCTCCACGCGGATTTAGCGCTCGGTGCCGCCCGGGGCGCAGCGCTCAGCGGCATCCACCGGCTGCTGATGGAGCGTCTGGGCATCGAGCACGTCACAGTCCCAATCGAAGAGGAAGGCCCTTGCGAGACGCCGGCATGTGGTCCTGCGGCGCGGTGAGTGCTCCGGGGTGTCCCCGTCCAGCACATTGATCCCGCTGACGACGACGTGGATCGATTTCTCAAGTACCTCATGGTCGCGATCGCCGCGGTCGTCCCCGCACTGTTTCTGAGAATCGCTGGCGGGCGACTGAATCCACTAGCTGACACGGCCATCTTCGGAATAGCCATATTGGCCGCAGGTTTACTGCTGTCGTGGGGCGCCGAAGCAGCGGAGAAGCAGGTCTCGCAGGGGCTGGTCCTCGCTGGCGTGGCCTTGGTAACCGTCTTGCCGGAATACGCGGTCGATCTTTACTACGCGTTTCGCGCCGGACAACAGCCTGCCTCGGATTACGTCCATTACGCCGCCGCCAACATGACCGGCGCCAATCGGCTCCTGGTGGGTTTCGCGTGGCCGCTGATGGTGCTGCTGAACGCGTGGCAGACTCGCGAGGAGACAATCACGTTACGCGAGGCCAATCTCGTCGAGATCGGCTTTCTCATGCTGTCGAGTCTCTATGCCTTCGTGATCCTCTGTGAAGAATCGGATCGACGCCCTCGATTTCGTGGTGCTCGCCTTGATCTTCAGTGCGTATCTCTGGCGGATCAGTCGCAAGCCCTTCCCGACTTCCAAATCACGGGATGGGGCGGAGGATGAGGAAGACGAGCCGGGTCCGGCTGCAGCTCTCGGAACGCTCAGTGTGAAGGCTCAATGGGTCTGGATGACTGGGCTGACCCTGGTTGCCGCGATCGTGATCCTGGGTTCGGCTGAACGCTTCGCCGAATCGATCGTCGCATCGGGACGGCTACTGGGTATCAGCGAATTCCTGATGATCCAGTGGCTCGCACCGCTCGCAAGCGAAGCGCCGACCGTTGCCATTGCCGTCCTCTTCGTACTCGCCGGACGCGCCTCGGCCGGGCTGGTCGCGATGATCAGCGACAAGATCAACCAGTGGACGCTGCTCGTCGGCATGCTGCCGGTCGCGGTCAGCGTCGGCGCGATGACGGTGGCCAGCCTACCGCTCGATGCGCGCCAGCACGAAGAGTTTTTCCTGACCGCCGCGCAGTCCCTGTTCGGCGTTTCCTTGCTTCTCCGGCTAAGGCTCGGCCTGTGGTCTGCCATCGCCCTCGCGGTGTTGTTCGGTGCTCAGGTGGTCATCGCGGTCGCGCTGCGCGATCACGAAGCGACGGTCATCCGATCGCTGACCGCGCTCGGATGGCTTTATATCGTTCTGGCTGTCCTGGTCACGTTGACCAGTTTCCGGAGTCTTTTCGAGCGTCTGCGGCGAACGCGCGCCGCCGCGCCGCAATGAACCGCAGGGCGTAGCTGGCGGATACGCCTCGCGTCACGGCACCTGTTGGATGATAATGACTCCCATTTACAACATTCGGTTATTCCCCATGCGCCTTCTCTTTGGATTTGTCTTGTTGGGACTACTCGGCTTCTCGATGCTCGCGAGGGCCGGGACACTTCCCGATGCGCGAACGACGTGGCGTCTGCTCGACTACATCGCAGTGGACTATCGTGGCGCGGTATCGCCCGACGGTGCTGTCAAAAGCCAGAGCGAGTTCGCCGAACTGACGGAGTTTGCGGCACGCGCCCGGGAAGGCGTCGAGACGCTGCCACCAGGCCCGTCCAAGAAGGGGTTGCTATCTCAAGTGACCGCGCTCGAAGAAGCCATCGGGCGCCATGCGCCGCCCGACGGCGTCGCGGATCAGGCGCATGCCTTGGCGGCCGACGTGCTTCGCCTCTATCCGTTCCCCGCCGTGCCGAAAGCGATACCGGGTCTGTCGCGCGCAACGACGATGTACGAGGCTCAGTGCTCTGGCTGCCATGGCCCGACCGGGCGAGCCGACACCGCGATGGCTCAGCAGCTCGATCCGCATCCGGTTGCGTTCTCTGACGACGCACGGGCGCGCGAGCGCAGCCCTCTGGCCTTGTTCCAGACGATCTCGGAGGGCGTTCAGGGTACGTCGATGCCGAGCTTCGCGACGCTGTCCGAACAGGATCGCTGGGGATTGGCGTTCTACGTCGGTCAGTTCGCGTACCGTGACCCGGCGCTGATCGAGCGCGGCAAGGCGCTCTGGCGCGATGGCGCGAAACGCGCTTCCGTCGAGAGCCTGGGCGCCATCTCCCAAGCGAGCGAGGCGGCTTTATCGAAAAATCTAGGCCCGTCCGATGCACAAGCACTGGTCGCCTACGTTCGGGCGCACCCCGAGGTCGTCTCGGAGGGCGGTGGCATTTCGCTCGCAAAATCGAAGCTCGCGGACAGCCTGCGGGCCTATCAGGGTGGTGATCGCGATGCTGCCAGCCGGCTCGCGCTGTCCGCCTATCTCGACGGCTTCGAGCCACTGGAGCCGACGCTGCGCGCCCGGAACGCCGATCTGCTCACCCGGGTCGAAGCGGCAATGGTCGAATATCGCGGCCGCATTGACCGGTCCGCGACCGCAGGCGAGCTCGAAGCACAGGCGGAGATCGTCGTCGGATTGATGGACGCCACAGATCAATCCCTGTCGTCCGCGCAAAGCGATGCGCCAACCGCCTTCATCGGCAGCTTCACCATCCTGTTGCGCGAGGGTGTCGAAGCGTTGCTGGTGGTTATTGCGATCATTGCGTTTCTGCGCAAGGCGAAGCGAACCGACGTGCTTCGCTACGTGCATGGTGGCTGGGTCGGCGCCCTGATCGCCGGCGCGCTGACTTGGGCGGCGGCGACGTACTTCGTCTCGATCAGCGGCGCGAATCGCGAAGTGACGGAGGGCCTGTCATCGCTATTCGCGGCGGTCGTGCTTCTGAGCGTCGGCCTGTGGATGCACCACAAGAGTCTGGCCGGGCGCTGGCAGCGCTACCTGACCGAGCGTCTGTCCAACGCACTCGAGCAACGCTCGGCCTGGTTCCTCGCCGGGCTGGCGTTCATTTCGGTGTACCGCGAGGTCTTCGAGGTCATCCTGTTTTACGCCGCCTTATGGTCGCAGGGGCAGCACACCGCGGTGCTGACCGGACTCATGGCCGCAGTTCTCGTGCTGGTCGTGATTGGCTGGGTGCTGTTGCGCGCCAGCACCCGACTGCCCATCGCCAGGTTCTTCTCAGTCAGTTCACTGTTCATCGGGGTGCTCGCGGTGGTCCTTGCCGGCAAGGGCGCAGCAGCGCTCCAGGAGGCGGGCTGGCTCAGTCTCAGCGTCGTGCACTTCCCGAGGATTTCGGCCCTCGGTCTTTATCCGACGCTCCAGACCTTGGGCTTGCAGGCAGCCGTGCTGGTCGTGACGATCGCCGGATTTGCGTACAACCGATATAGCGGAGGCCCCGTCGGCAGCGGCAAGAGCGTGACGTCGAAGGGCGCTTGACGCGGATTGTCGAAGCTCCAGTGCAACGATCCGGGAGGAGCATCATGAATGACTGCTGTGCCGACGCCTGTCGGCAAGCTCCGAAGTCGGAAGCCGAGCGACGCACGCTGTCGATCGCGTTGGGCCTCAACGCGATGATGTTCGTGATCGGACTCGCCGCCGCGATCATTGGGCAGTCCGCCGGCGTCCTCGCCGATTCATTCGACATGCTGACCGATGCGATGGCTTATGGATTGGGCCTCTGGGCCATCGGTCGCAGCGCACGGCTCAAAGCCCGCACGGCGGTCGCGATCGGCGTGATCCTCTGGCTGCTTGGTGCCGGGGTCCTCGTCGAGTCGGTTCGCAAGGCCGTCGTCGGTAGCCAGCCGGTCGGCGGACTGATGATCGGGATGGCGATGCTCTCGCTGGTGGTGAACGTCACCGTACTGCGAATGCTGGCGAAGTTTCGAGGTGGCGATGTCAATCTTCGCGCGTCCTACATTTGCACCCGCGCCGATGTTGTCGCAAACATCGGCGTGCTCGCTTCCGGCGCGCTGGTGCTCGCGACCCATTCGCGCTTTCCCGACTTGATCGTGGGCGCTGCGATTGGAATCTACGTCATGAAAGAATCAATGGAGATTCTGTCGCAGGGGCGGACGGCGTTGCGGGAAGAGGCAAGCGCAGAAATGCCGTAGACGGCGTCTATTGGCCAGCCCCAAAGAAAACGCCTCCAACAAGTGCTTGACGCGATCAATAATTTCAATGAATATTGAATTATGAAATCAACGCTTGCCGTCAACCGCTTGGCCGCCCTCGCGCAGGACACTCGCTTGGCTGTGTTTCGCCTTCTGGTCCAGGCTGGCCCGGAGGGCCTCTGTGCAGGCGACATCGGCAGTCAGCTTCTCCTGGCCGCACCGACTCTCTCGTTCCACTTGAAGGAACTCAGTCACGCTGGCCTCGTGAAATCACGGCAAGAGGGCCGATTCATTTTCTACTCCTCGAACTACGACGCGATGAACGAGCTTTTGGCTTACCTCACCGAAAACTGTTGCGGCGGCGCGCCCTGTGAGGTCGCCTGCGCCCCGGCAAAAACCGCTAGCCGAAGGAAGAAATCGTGAAGGTCTACAACGTCCTGTTTCTGTGTACGGGTAACTCGGCCCGCTCGGTCCTGGCCGAGGCGATCATGAACGATCCGTCTATCAGCAGAGGGCGATTCCGGGCTTACTCCGCGGGCAGCCATCCGAAAGATGAACCGAACCCCTTTGCCCTTGAACTGATCGGTCGAAACGGACTGCCGACGAAGCATCTCCGGAGCAAGAGCTGGGACGAGTTCGCCGCACCCGGTGCGCCAGAACTGGATTTCGTATTCACCGTCTGCGATCAGGCTGCCGGAGAACAATGTCCGTTCTGGCCAGGCCAGCCGATGACGGCGCATTGGGGCATTCCCGATCCGGCCGTAGTAGCGGGTGCTGACGACATGAAGCGCAAGGCGTTCATTGATGCGTACCTCATCCTGAAGCGCCGGATTGATCTATTCACGATCCTGCCGCTCCACTCGATCGACACGATGGCCTTACAGACGCGGGTCCGGGAAATCGGCAAGGAATGAACCTCGTGCGACGTGCGACTGCCGAGTTCATCGGCACTTCGCTGCTGCTCGCGGTCGTGGTTGGCTCCGGAATCATGGGCGAGCGGTTGGCAGGCGGGAACGTAGCGCTGGCGCTGCTCGGAAACTCGATCGCCACCGGCGGTGGCCTGATCGCGCTGATCCTGATGTTCGGGTCGATCTCGGGCGCGCACTACAACCCTGCGGTGAGTCTGGCGCTCGCGGCGTCAAGACGACATGCCTGGTCCGACGTGTCGGTCTATGTGATCGCGCAAATTGCCGGTGCTGTCATCGGGGTCTGGATTGCGCACCTGATGTTCGGTGAGATCGTGTTCCAGACTTCCGAGAAAATCCGCTCGGGGCCGGCGCTGATGTTCAGCGAGGTCATCGCGACTTTCGGACTGCTGATGGTGATCTTTGCTTGCATCCGTCATCGCGTGGAAGCCGTGCCCTATGCCGTCGCCGCCTATATCATGGCGGCGTACTGGTTCACGGCATCGACATCGTTCGCCAATCCTGCAGTGACCATCGCCCGATCTTTATCAAATACGTTTGCCGGCATCCGCCCACTCGACGCACCTGGCTTTATCGCCGCGCAGCTTTTAGGCACTGGACTGGCCGTCGCCCTGGATACATGGCTTTACAAGGTCCCAACGACTCGGGCCGCCAGCGGCAATCTTTCATAACTCAATCGGAGTCATCCTCTGTCAGCACCATCGGCGGAAGCCGTCACCATTCACCACAACCCGGAATGCGGAACATCACGCAATATTGATACGGCATTTAGACATTGAACTATTCGCGGTCTGTTCTGTCGTATTTGCATGGACAAGATCGACTCAAGAACATTACCTGCCGCGGCGTTGAATGAGCGGCGCCGACGTGCGGTGAAGCTGCGCATGAGTGGCGTGGCGCTGAAGGACGTGGCGACACAGTGCGAACTGTCGCGGACGACGGTGATCGCGGCGGTACGGGCGTTTGAAGCCGGGGGCTGGAAGGCCGTGGAGGTGGTCCGTCGTGGCCGTCTCGAAGGGACCTGCCGAGTCCTGACTGCTGAGCAGGAACGTGAGGTCCAGGACCGGACTCCGGACCAGTTGAAGATGGTCTATGCGCTGTGGACGCGGAATGCCGTGGCGGAACTGATTCGCGACCGTTACGGGGTGGACCTGGCGGTTCGAACCGTGGGCCTGTATCTGTCGCGCTGGGGTTATACGCCGCAGAAGCCGCTGAAGAAGGCTTATGAACAGAGTCCCGCAGCGGTGAAGCAGTGGCTGGAGCACGACTATCCAGCGATTGCCCGTCGCGCCAAGGCCGAGAGTGCGGAGATCCACTGGGGCGACGAGAGCGGCCTGCGCAGCGATGACGTCCGCGGCCGTAGCTATGCCCCGCAGGGCCAGACGCCCGTGATCCGGGTTCCGAACCGACGCCACAGCCTGTCGATCATCTCCAGCGTCACGAACAAGGGGCAGATGCGCTGGAAGGTCTTCGATGGCGCACTGAACGCCGATATCCTGATCGACTTCCTGGGCCGGCTGATCAAAAACGCCGGCCAGAAGATCTACCTGATTCTCGACAACCTCCGGGTTCATCACGCCAAGCCCGTCAAAACTTGGCTGGCCCGGCATGGCGATGCGATCGAAGTCTTCTACCTGCCGAGCTACAGCCCGGAACTCAACCCGGACGAAATGGCCAACGCCGACCTCAAGCAGGCCGTTACCAAACTCGCACCGGCTCGAACCAAGCTGCAACTCGTAAAAGCCACCTCTCATCATCTTCGAAGCGTCCAGAAACAGCCCGAACGAATCAGAAGCTACTTCCAGCATCTGCCCGTCAGATATGCCGCTTGAGTTCATTGTCTAAATGCCGACTTAATAACTTGGCGCTGATCCGGAACGCAAGCATCGAGCCCGTCGTCATCGAGTATCTGAAGACGCCGCCTGATCAGGCCAAGCTCGCCAGTCTCATTCTCGTCATGGGCTCACCAGTCCGCAGCCTTCTTCGTCGAATAAAATCAAACAGGCCAGTATCAGATTTCTGACAGGCCGCTGTGGTTTCATGGAATGTTTGACCCTGGCCCCTTTGATTTCTAGCGCGGGAGTGGGTGAAGGCCCGATCGAAAGGCCCCGTCCCGGCCGGTGTCACCCGCTCAAAAGCGATCTTCCGGGACATGCTCGCGGAAGTCGTGCGGCCTTCCCTGCTGGAGGAGCGGAAGCGGTAGCGGCCCGATGACTCGCCTCTCTACTCCGCCTCGAATGGCTCTCCGTCGGGCCAATAGAGTTCGTAATCTTCGAGCGCTCCAGCCAAGAGTTTTTCAAGCACTCCAACAGCATTGCGCAAGGCATCGAGCGGATCGATACCGCGAATGTCATTGATGCGGCCTTGCAGCCCTTCGATGGAGACTGGGCAAGCTGCCTCGATGCCCACATCAACCCAGTACGGCGCGCCAATGGCCGCTTTGACGCTTACTTCCGCACCTGACGCTCGGGAACGAGCGCTAAGCACTCGCTCGGCGATGATGTTCATGTCGCTCGGGGGTACTGCCATCGGATCGCCGCCGCTCATTTACAGTTCCTCAAACATTCACCATAGAGATCGGCCGCGTTGGAATAGCACTGCTGACGAGCCTTCTTAGTGGGGAACATTTTGCAGACCTGTATCTGGGTGTCGTAGGTTGCGTCGCACTACCTCTTACATTCCTCGCGGCTGTTTTCGCCATCACACGCCTGCACCATCCGCGTGATCGTCGGTTCGATATAGGGATAGATCAGCGTACCGAGTCCATATCCCGCCAACCCTGCTGCCCCTACAGCCGCAACAGGCGGTGGCGCAGGAATCTCTGGGAGCGGGAATGGCAGCGGAAATGGAATCGCGGCTTCGCCAGTCGGGTCAGTAAGACTCAGCGGATTCCCCCCGACATAGGCATAAGTATTGACGCCACCCCCCAGCCCGATCGGATCACTCTCGATGTATTGGCCCGCTACCGGATCATAGTCCCTGAATCCGTTGTAGAAGAGCCCCGACTCGGCATCGTAATACTGCCCCGGGTAGCGCAGGTTGTAGGGAATCGGGTTGGCGATGGCTGCGCTTTCACCGAAAGGCAGCGGGGTCCAGGTCCAGACGGCTGCACGGTTTACGTCGTCGATCTGCCGCGGCGCATTTCGGTAATCCGCATGGACGTAATACTTCGTGCTGCCTTTGAGCACGGCGACCGGCAGGTCGCCCCGATAGATCGTCTCCTGGATCGGACTGCCGGTACCGCTGTATTCCCCGATCAGATGACCCGCTTCGTCGTAGGCAAACAGGGTGACGATCCCGTTGACGGTCTTCTGCACCCGGGCGCCGGTGCCGTTGTACCCGTAGGCCGCGCTGCGGTTGCTGGAGGTGTAGGTCGCCAGCCGGCCCGTGGTGTCGTAGTGAACCGCCCCGGCAATCCCGGAGGCTCATTGGTTTGAGTCACGCGGCCAAGGCGTGCTCATGGGTTTGTGAATAGTAGTTGGCTTCTGCTTCGGCAGGTGGGATGTTGCCGATCGGCTCAAGCAGTCTGCGGTTGTTGAACCAGTCGACCCAGTTGAGCGTGGCCCCTTCGACGTCTTCGCGGCGGCGCCAGGATGGCTGGCGATGGATGACTTCGGCCTTGTACAAACCGTTGATGGTCTCGGCGAGCGCGTTGTCGTAAGAGTCGCCCACGCTGCCCACCGAAGGCTCCAGGCCCGCTTCGGCCAGTCGCTCGGTGTAGCGAATGGATACGTATTGCGAACCACGTCGGAGCAGTGCTCCGACCTATGATGTACCAGCCGGTCCGGACCAACCGGCTTGCAGCGCCTGCTCCAGGGCATCGAGAACGAAGTCAGTCCGCGCCGATGATGAAGCCTTCCAGCCCACTATCCGGCGGGCGAAAACATCGATGACGAAGGCGACGTAGACGAAGCCCTGCCAGGTCGAAACGTAGGTGAAATCGGAGACCCACAGCGCATTGGGCCGGTCGGCCCTGAAATGCCGGCGGACGTGATCCAGCGGGCACGGCGCATTCGCATCGCTGACCGTGGTGCGCACCGCCTTGCCGCGAATGGCGCCGCGCAGGCCCAAGTGCTTCATCAGCCGCTGGGCCGTGCAGCGCGCCACCTCGAAACCTTCGCGCCGTAGCTGCCGCCAGAGCTTGCGCACGCCATAAACCTGGAAGTTTTCATTCCAGATGCGCTCGATCTCCGGCCGCAGCGCCTCGTCGCGCCGCGCTCGGGTCGAACGTCGTTGCGGATCGCTCTGCCGGGCCCTGTGGGCGTAGTACGTCGATGGGGCGATCGGCAGAACCTTGCAGATCGACTCGACCCCATGGACCTCACGATGGGCGTCGATAAACGCCTTCATCGCTTGTACGGGCGGTCGAGCTCCGCCTGGGCAAAATACGCCGATGCCTTGCGCAGAATCTCATTGGCCTGGCGCAACTCTTTCACCTCGCGCTCCAGCGCCTTGATCCGGTCCCGCTCAGCCGTGCTCAGGCCTTCGCGCTGCCCCGTGTCCCGTTCGTGCTACCGAAGCCACAGCCGCAGCGTCTCGGCCTTGCAGCCGATCTTCCCGGCGATGGATTCAATCGCAGCCCACTGCGAGCTGTGCTCGCCCCGATGCTCCAATACCATCCGCACCGCTCGTTCTCTCACCTCAGGTGAGTACCGCATCGCTTTGCTCATCGCTCCATCCTCTCAAGGTTGGGAGCCTCTGAGAAAGCCGGGGCGGTTCATAGCCATAGGTGTTGCTGCTCTGACTGGTGCGGCTGCCGTTGGCGTCGTAGCCGTAGGCTGGGTGGCTGGCGCCGGTGTTGGTCTGGGTGAAGCGGTTGCTCGTCGGACTGATCGTGTAGGTGGTGGCCGTGCCGTTGACCGTCTTGCTGCTGCGGTTGCGGTTGCCGTTGGCGTCGTAGGCGTAGGCGATGGGCCCGCCGGGTCCGGTGTAGGCCGTGACCCGATCGAGTTCGTCGTAGCCGTAGGTCTGGCTGCCAACGAGGGCGCTGTGGTTGCCCAGCGTCAGGGCGGTGATGCGGCTGGCCGTGTCGTAGCCGATGGTTTCGATCGGATCATTGGTGATGCGGCCATCGAGGTCATAGGTCCGGGTATCGGTCTCGCCGTTGGCCAGCAGCCAGCTCTTCGGTCCACCGAAGGGCTGATAGACGATAGTCGAGACCAGCGCGCTGCCACTGGAAGTCAGCGCGGTGATCTGGCCGTTGGTCCAGGTGCAGGTGACGCTCTTCGTCGATGGATACGTCAGGCTCAGCAGATGGCCGGTCGGGCCGTCGTAGCGGTAGCTCGTCGTCAGCGCGACGGCACCGATGCTCTGGATCTTCTTCGTGACGTGGCCGTAAAGATCGTAAGTCCAGTTCGTCGATCCCGAGGGATCGCTCATCGTCGTCAGGCGGCCGATGCCAGCGCCGTGCGCGGCGTCGTTCTGGTCGTAGGTGAAGCTGACGAGGCTGCCGTCGGACCGGGTGATCCGGGTCAGGCGGTTCAGTGCGTCGTATTGGTAGCTGGTGAGCTGCCCTTTCGCGTCCCGGCGCTGGGTGACGTTGCCGGCGTCGTCGATCTGCGATTGTGTCGTCGTGCCGCTGTCGGGGCTGACGGTGCTGCTGACATTCTCCAGGGCATCGACGGTGTAGCGGGTCGCCAGCGCGCGCGGGTCGGTCACCGCGGTCAGTTGATCGAGCGGGTTCAGCGCA
>JAYWBB010000045.1:0-19112 GCA_043781855.1 Nevskia sp.
GCGCTCAATGCGTCCGTGATCGGCGGCCACTGGCATCCCGGCGATGCGCGCCTGCGTCCGAACGCCTTCGTCGCCGAACTCGCGCGTGCCGTGCGGGCGCGTGGCGGCGTCATCGAGGAACAGACGCGGATCGAAGGCTTCGACATCGACTCCGGACGCGTCGCGAAGGTTGCAACCACGCGCAGCGACTTCATCGGCGATGAAGTGATCCTCGCGCTCGGCGCCTGGTCGCCGAAGCTCGGCCGCGTGCTCGGGCTCAAGCTGCCGATCCAGCCGGGCAAGGGCTACTCGATCACCTACTCGCGCCCGGCGCGCGCGCCAGTGATTCCGTTGGTGCTCAAGGAACGCAGCGTCTGCGTGACGAGTTGGCCCAGCGGCTACCGCCTCGGCAGCACGATGGAGTTCGCCGGCTACGACACCCGCCTGAACCGCACGCGGCTCGATGCGCTCGCGCGTGGCGCGGCCGAGTATCTGATCGATCCGATCGGCCCGCGCATCGAGGAGGAATGGTACGGCTGGCGGCCGATGACGCCGGACGATCTACCGGTGATCGGTCGGGCTTCAGCGCTTGCCAATCTCATGCTCGCGACCGGCCACGGCATGCTCGGCGTCAGCCTGTCGGCAATCACCGGTCAGCTGGTTTCCGAACTGCTGTGCGGGCGAACACCGGCACTGGACGTGCAGCCTTACTCACCAGGGAGATTCGACGGATGAACCTGAACCAGGTCACTGTCGCGACCACCGACGTGCCGCGCGCAATCCGCTTCTACACCGCACTCGGTCTGCGTTTGATCGTCGAGAGCCTGCCGCGCTATGCGCGCTTCGAGTGCCCCGACGGCGGTGGCAGTTTTTCGGTGCACCTCGCCGAGCAGGGCGTGACGCCTTCGCAGACGGTCGTCTATTTCGAATGCGTGGACCTCGATCGGCAGGTCGAGTCCGTGACACAGGCCGGCATCCAGTTCGATGCAGCGCCGGTCGATCAGCCCTGGCTCTGGCGCGAGGCCCGTCTGCGTGACCCCGATGGCAACATCGTCTGACTCTATCACGCCGGCAGCAACCGGCTGAACCCGCCCTGGCGTATCGATAGCCGAACCAGCTAGCGCGTCCCTGCCGCGCCCTCATCAACGCGCCTCAGCCTCACCCGACCGCCATGCATCTCGACCTCGAATCGCCCGACCAGCCTGAAATCCGCGAACTGATTTTCGCGCTCGATCTTTATCTCGCGGACCTCTATCCGGCCGAGAGCAATCACCTGCTCGACCTCGCGATGCTGATGCAGCCCGGCGTGCTGTTCGCGGTCGCGCGTGACCATTCCGGCATCGCGATCGGCTGCGGCGCGATTCGCCTGCACGATGATTTTTCCTGGGGCGAAGTGAAGCGCATGTTCGTGCCGCCGTCACAGCGCGGGCGCGGCATCGGCGGCGCCCTGCTGGGTTTCCTCGAAGCTGCGGCGGCGAAAACGGGTTGCCGTTCACTGAAGCTCGAAACCGGTCATACGCAGTTCGAGGCGATCCGTCTTTACCAGCGCCTGGGCTATCGCGCGTGTGCGCCATTCGGCAGCTATCGCGAAGATCCGCTCAGCCTGTTCATGGTCAAGACGCTGGCAGGCTGAACTCGACAAGCCGCCTATTGACGCCCCGCCGCCGCTCCCGCCTGATATGGAGCGATCCGCAGATGATGCGCAACCCACAACAGGAAGTTCTGACGTGCCCCGATTCCCTGCCTCGATCCTTCGCGCCCTGCCGGCTGCGCTCGCCTTTCTCGTTGCCGGCGGCGCACAGGCCATCGAAAAGCCGCTGACCATCGCCTGGCAGACCACGGTCGAACCCTCGAAGCTGCCGCAGGCCGATGGCACTTACGAGAAGGCTGTGGGCGCAATCGCCTGGCGCAAGTTCGATTCGGGCGCGGAAGTGATCGCTGCGATGGCCTCGGGTGATGTGCAGATCGGCTACGTCGGTTCGAGTCCGCTGGCGGCGGCGGCGGCGCGGCGGCTGCCGGTTCAAGCGTTCTTCATCGTCGGGCTGATCGGCGAGGCCGAGGCGCTGGTTGTCAGGAAAGATGGCGGCATCGCGAAGCCGGCGGACCTCGCCGGCAGGAAGATCGCGGTGCCGTTCGTTTCGACCACGCACTACAGCCTGCTCGCCGCATTGAAGCATTGGCAGATCGAGCCGAAGACCGTACAGATCGTCAACCTGAGGCCGCCCGAGATCGTCGCGGCCTGGACGCGCGGCGATATCGACGCGGCCTACATCTGGGACCCTGCGCTGGGCAAGCTCCGGCCGACCGCGCGCGTGCTGACGACATCGACCGAAGTTGCCGCCTGGGGCGCGCCGACCTTCGACGCCTGGATCGTGCGGCGCGACTATGCCGAGGCGCATCCCGGGATCGTGACCGCATTCGCGCGCGTGACCGGCGCAGCCTACGCTTCATATCGCAATAACCCGGCGGCTTGGGGCGCGGGCTCGGACAACGCGAAGAAACTCGCGCGGATCACCGGCGCCAATGCCGCCGAGGTGCCGATGCTGCTGACCGGCTACCAGCTTCCGATCCTCGACGAGCAGGCGTCGCCGGCCCTGCTCGGCGGCGGCACCGCAAAAGCCGTTGCCGACACGGCCGCGTTTCTGAAGACGCAGGGTAAGGTGCCGAACGTGCTCGACGATTACTCACCGTATGTCGCGGCGCGCTTCGTGCTCGAAGCGGTGAAGTGAGCGCAGCCATTCGTCGGCATTGACCATGCAGAACGCCGCGCCCGCCCACCGTCTCGACCTCAGCGGCATTGCACTGCGCTTCGGCGATGCGCAGGTGCTCGATGGCGTCGATCTCTCGATCGCCTCGGGCGAATTCGTCGTCCTGGTCGGCGCCTCGGGCTCGGGCAAGACTTCGCTGCTGCGGCTCGCGGCCGGCTTTCTCAAGCCCGACAAAGGCCGCGTGCAGATGGATGGCGAGGACATCGCCGGCCCCGGCGCTGCGCGCGCTGTCGTGTTCCATGACGACGCGCTGTTCCCATGGCTCGACGCGCGCGACAACATCGCGTTTCCGCTGCGCCTGCAGCGCGAGCACGATCGCGCCGAGCGCGTGCGGCGCGCCGAGGCGCAGCTCGCGGCAGTCGGCCTCGAAGGCTTTGGTGATCGTCGCCTGTGGCAGCTCTCCGGCGGACAGCGCCAGCGCGTCGGCCTGGCGCGCGCACTCGTCGTGCGGCCGGCCTTCCTGCTGATGGACGAACCCTTCGCCGCGCTCGATGCGCTGACGCGTGCGCAGATGCAGCAGGCGCTGCTCGAAGTCTGGTCGCGCAACCGCCAGGGCGTGCTGTTCATCACGCACGATATCGACGAGGCGCTGCTACTGGCCACGCGGCTCGTCGTGCTCGCCGGTCGACCCGCCCGCGTCGCGGAGATTTTCGAACTCGACTATGCCCAACGCCTGCTCAGGGGCGAGCCGGTGCGCGCCGTGCGCGCCGATCCTGCGTTCCAGCAGTTGCGCGAGCAGGTGCTCGACCGTCTATTCACGCCAGCGGCCGCCGCATGAAGCCGCGGTCTTCGACGCGCCGACTCACCGCGGCGATCTCGGTCGCAACGATCGCTGCGGTCGTGCTCGCCTGGTGGGCCGTGACCGGCATGCACGGCATCGATCCCCTGTTCCTGCCCAGTCCCGGCGCGGTCGCCATGCGCTTTTTCGAAGTCGCGAAGGATGGCTATGCCGATGCCACGCTCTGGCAGCACTTCGGCGCGAGCCTGTTGCGCGTGTTCGCGGCACTCGCGGTGGCGGTGCTGCTCGGCGTGCCGGTTGGGCTGGCCATCGGCGCGAGCCCGATCGGGCGCGGCATTCTCGATCCGCTGGTCGAATTCCTGCGCCCGATTCCGCCGCTCGCCTACCTGCCGCTGGTGGTGATCTGGCTTGGCATCGGCGAGACCTCGAAGGTCGTCGTCATCGCCATCGCGATGTTCGCGCCGATTGCGATTGCGACAGCCTCCGGCGTGCTCGCCGTCACGCCTAACCGGCTCGATGCGGCACGTGCATTCGGTGCGCGCGGCTGGCAATTGCTGATCCACGTCATGTTGCCGAGCGCGCTGCCGGAAATCCTCACGGGCGTGCGCATCGCGCTCGGCGCGGGCTGGTCGACGCTGGTCGCCGCAGAGCTGATCGCGGCGACACGCGGACTCGGTTTCATGATCCAGTCCGCAGCGCAATTTCTGGTAACGGATGTCGTGATCATGGGCATCCTCGTGATCGCCGCAGTTGCCTTTCTGCTCGAAGCCGGCGTGCGCTTGCTGGAACGCTGGCTGGTGCCGTGGCGCGGCAAGCTTTAACGAAGGATCGATGCGATGAATGCGAATACGCAGAATGGGATGAACATCAAGCCGGTCTCGCCAACCATCGGAGCGATCATCGGCGACGTCGATTTGTCGAAGCCGCTTTCGGCGTTCGAGGTCGAGCGCCTCAGCGCGGCACTCGTCACCCACCATGTGCTGTTCTTCGAGCAGCAGGATGTTTCACCGACTGCGCTGCGCGACCTCGCACGGAACTTCGGCGAGCTGCACATCCATCCGATCTATCCGCATGTCGAGGAGGTGCCGGAAATCATCATTCTCGACACCGGCGCGCACAGCCTGCCGGACAATGACAACTGGCACACGGATGTGACCTTCATCCAGACGCCCCCGCTCGGCGCGATTCTCACCGCGCGCGAACTGCCACCATGCGGCGGCGATACCTGCTGGGCCTCGACCATTGCGGCCTTTGACGCCTTGTCCGCACCGCTGCGCAAACTGCTCGACGGTCTGGAAGCCGAGCACGATTTCGTCAAGTCCTTCCCGCGGCAGCGCTGGGGCGCGGCAGACGCGCAAGCCGAAGCGCGCTGGAACGAGGCGGTCGCGAGGAACCCGCCGGTGACGCACCCGGTAGTGCGCACGCATCCGGTTTCCGGACGTAAAGGCATCTTCGTCAACGAGGGTTTCACCACCCGGATTCTCGGTCTCACCAGCAGCGAGTCCGACGCGCTCCTGCGCCTGCTGTTCGCGCACGCCGCGCGGCCCGAGTTCACCGTGCGCTGGCGCTGGAAGGTTGGCGATGTCGCGTTCTGGGACAACCGGCTGACTCAGCACTACGCACTCGCCGACTACCTGCCGGCGCGGCGCGTGATGCATCGCGCGACGATACTCGGTGATCGACCGCGCTGAGCGCAGAAGCCATAGCCTCCTACGCAGTATTTGGACTCCACCTACGCGGCAAGCTGATGTTCCGGCGACCGACCGAGGGCGAGGCGATGCGCCAAATTCCTACATTGAGTGTTTACATGTAGGACATTGGAGACTAGTGTTGCTGCGCTGGCGCCGCGCGACGCGAGCAAGGGCCTCTGCCTCAAGTTCAAGGACTGGCGGTTTCAGGGGCTTCGAGGACGCAAAGATCTCGCTTGTCGAGGGTGTCGCCACCCGCCTCATCGAGAAGCGCCGCACTCACCAAAATCAGGATGCAACCGAGGAAACCCATGTCAACCAGCCAGGACGTCAAAGCGGTCAAATGCAGAGAAGTGGATGCCGTCGTGATCGGGGCGGGTTTCGCTGGCCTCTGTATGGTCCATCGGCTGAAGGAGATGGGGCTGTCCCATCGAGCGTTCGAGCAAGGCGGAGGCGTCGGCGGGACCTGGTACTGGAACCGCTATCCGGGCGCCAGTTCCGACTCCCAGAGCTGGGTCTATTCCTACACATTCTCCGAGGCGTTGGAGCAGGAATGGAACTGGAGTTGCCGTTACCCCGAGCAGCCCGAAATTCTCCGCTATCTGGAGCACGTGGCAGACCGATTCGATCTCGGACCTTCGTTCGATTTCAATACGCGGGTCACCGCCGCCACCTACGATGAGTCGAGCGGTTTCTGGACCGTGGAGACCGACGGCGGCGAGCGGGTCAGAACGAAGTTTCTGATCACCGCCGTCGGTTGTCTTTCAGCCGCTCAGGTGCCGAACATTCCGGGTCTGGACCAGTTCCAGGGGGACTGGTATCACACCGGCAAGTGGCCGCACGAGGGCGTCGATTTCTCCGGCAAACGAGTCGGTGTCGTCGGGACCGGATCGAGCGGCATGCAGTCCATTCCCGTCATTGCCAAGCAGGCCAAGCATCTGACGGTTTTCCAACGAACGCCGAATTTCAGCGTTCCGGCGCGCAATGCACCCATTGAGCCGGAGGAGATGCGCAAGCTCAAGCGCGATATCAAGCAGATCCGCGAGACCTGTCGCTGGGCGACCATCGGCCAGCCCTACGATTTCAAGCAAACCGCAGCGCTCGAGGTGGACCCGGAGGAACGGCGCCGGCAGTACGAGGCCGATTGGCAGAAAGGTGGATTCGAGTGGATGTTCGGAAGTTACCGTGACCTGCTGTTCGACGAGAAGGCGAACGAGACGGCTGCGGAGTTCGTGCGCGAGAAAATCCGCGGCGCCGTCCAGGACCCGGAGATCGCGCGCAAACTGATCCCGCGCGGGTACCCGATCGCGACCAAGCGACTCCCGCTCGACACAAACTATTTCGAAACCTTCAACCGGGAGAATGTCGAGCTGGTCGATCTGCGTGAGTCTCCCATCGAGGAAATTGTGCCCTCGGGGATCCGCACCCGTGACAAGACTTACCCGCTTGACGCCATCGTCTTCGCCACGGGCTTCGACGCCCTTACCGGCCCGTTGACGAGACTCGGCATTCGCGGCAAAGGTGGCCAGGGGCTTGGCGAAAAGTGGTCAGCCGGACCCCGTACCTATCTTGGCGTCTCCACGATGGGCTTCCCCAACCTGTTCATGATCACGGGTCCGGGAAGTCCGTCTGTCCTCGGCAATATGCCCACATCGATCGAGCAGCATGTCGAGTGGATCAGCGACTGCATCCATCATCTGCGCGACAAGGGTGCATCCACGATCGAGCCGACGAAGGACGCGGAGGACGCCTGGGGCGTGCACGTCAAAGAGCTTGCCGACGCCACCCTGTTCCCGCAAACGGACTCTTGGTACATGGGCGCCAATGTTCCGGGAAAGCCGCGCGTATTCATGCCTTATATCGGCGGCTTCGGGACTTATCGAAAGCTATGCTCGGAGATCGCGGCGAAGGGTTACGAGGGTTTCGCCATCAGTTAGAGCCGCGTCGCCGCAGAACCGCCGTCGTCGGCTCTGCGGCGGGAACGATGAAGCAGGTCAGCGCGCCGTCCAGGCCCCGTCGACGCGCAGCGCGCTGCCGGTAATCGAAGCCGCGCCGGGCGAGCACAGGAAAAGAACCACGTCCGCGAGTTCCTTCACCTCGACGAAGCGCTTGTTGGGCTGCACTGCCAGGATCACATCGCGGATCACTTGCGCCTCCGGCATGTTGTGAGCCTTTGCCTGATCCCTGATCTGGCCCTCCACCAGGGCCGTCTTCACGTAGCCCGGGCAGATCGCGTTGCAGGTGATACCGGTCTCCGCGACTTCCAGTGCGACCGTCTTGGTCAGGCCGACCACCCCGTGCTTGGCCGCCACGTAGGCGGCCTTGAACGGCGAGGCCACGAGCCCATGCGCCGACGCGATGTTGATCACACGCCCCCAGTTGCGACGCTTCATTCCCGGCAGCGCGGCCTTGATCGTGTAGAAGTTGGACGACAGGTTGATGGCGATGATCTGTTCCCACTTCGCGTCGGGAAATTCATCGACCGGCGCGACAAACTGGATACCCGCATTGTTGACCAGAATGTCGAGCGAGCCCAGGCGCGCCTCGATCTGCGCCACCAGCTGCGCGATCTCCTCGGGCCGCGTCATGTCCGCTCCCGAGTACAGGACTTGCACGCCGGTGCGGGCCGAAAGCTCTCCGCGAATGCGCTCGATCTCCGCCGCCTCGCCGAAGCCGTTGAGCATGACGTCGACGCCGGCTTCCGCCAGCCCGGTGGCGATACCCAGCCCGATTCCGCTCGTGGAACCGGTCACCAGCGCAGACTTTCCTTTCAACATGATTCCCCTCCTCGACAGGCCCTTCGGCAGAAGGGCAGGATTGCAGATACGGAAGCCTGGGTCGGCTACGCTCCCGACATATGACGTCGACGCTGGCCGGCGGTCGAAACCCGGGCTCACAGTCTGATAAACCCCATTTTACAGAACGACATGAACACACCCGCGCTGCACGCCCTGATCTTCGACGTTGACGGCACGCTCGCCGACACCGAGCGTGACGGCCACCGAGTCGCCTTCAACCGCGCGTTCCGCGAAGCCGGGCTGGACTGGGACTGGGATGTGGCGCTCTACGGCGAGCTGCTTGCCGTGACCGGCGGCAAGGAGCGCATCCGGCATTACCTCTCGCTGACGCATCCGGCACTGCTCGACCGCCCGGACATCAAAGACACCATCGCCACGCTGCACAGGGCCAAAACGCGGCACTACATGGAACTCGTCGGTTCCGGCGCGCTGCCGCTGCGGCCCGGTGTCGCGAGACTCATCGACGAAGCGCGTCGTGCGGGCTTGCGGTTGGCAATCGCGACAACGACGACACCCGAGAACGTCACCGCCCTGCTCGAACACTCGCTGGGTCCGGGCTCGACCGCGTGGTTCGAGTGCATCGGCGCCGGCGACATCGTGCCGGCCAAGAAGCCGGCGCCAGACATCTATCTCTGGGTGCTCGAGCACCTCCGGCTCGCGCCCGTGCATGCGCTGGCGTTCGAGGATTCGGAAAATGGACTGCGTGCGGCACAAGCGGCTGGCCTGGCGACGGTCGTCACGGTCAATGAGTACACGGCCGGGCAGGATTTCAGCGGAGCCGCGCGACTCCTCGCTGACCTTGGAAAAACAACGCTGGAAGGATTGGCTGACTGCCATCGCACGGCCCTTGCGCGGTAAGACCCTGTAGCCCGCGCGCTGCGCGCGAAATCGTTCTGCGCGAGTGTTGTCGAGAATCGTGCGCGAAGCGCACGTCAAGTCAATGGGCCGAGATCCTCGGGGTTTTTCTCAGTCGCCCTTGCCGGGCGGAATACGCGGCAACAGCCCCGGCATATCGGCGAGGAAATAGGCAAGCGCGGTCAGAAGCGCCACCTGCCGGTGCAGGTTTTCCGGATCGACTTTGTCCAGCGTATCGGCGGCGGTGTGGTGGTAGTTGAAATAGTCGCGCGTGTCGAGCAGGGGTTCGAAGCCCGGCACGCCGGCCTTTTGCAGCAGCGTTATGTCTGCGCCGATCGCGTCCTCGCGATGTTCGAACGCGGTTGCGCCGATCGGGCGCAGCACCTCGAGCAGCGGGTCGAGCAGCTTCATCGAATCGGGCGTGACGTTGGCCATGATGCCGAGCGGCCGCCCGGCGCCGGCATCGCTTTCGATGGCGGCGAATTGCGTGTCCAGCTTGTCCTTGTTCGCGTCGAAATAGGCCTTGCCGCCGCGCGTGCCGTTCTCCTCGTTCATCCAGGCGATCGCGCGAATCGTTCGCCGCGGCTGGTAGCCGAGCTGGTGGAGCACGTAGACCGCCGCCAGCGCGGAAATCACGCCGGCGCCGTCGTCGATGGCGCCGGTACCGAGGTCCCAGGAGTCGAGATGACCCGAGACGATCACGACCTCGTCCGGCTTTTCACTGCCCCTGATCTCGGTGATGACGTTGTAGCTGTCGACATCCGGCAGGGTCTGCGGTGTCAGCGTGAGCTTCATTTTGACCGGACCCTCTTCCGCGAGCCGCTCGATCAAGAGCGCGTCTTCGACACTGACCGCCGCCGCCGGGATATGGGGCTTGCCTTCGTCCCAGATCGTTGCGCCAGTGTGGGTCAGACGGAAATTCGCACCACCGACCGAGCGCACCAGCGCTGCTGCAGCGCCGTACTTTGCCAGTTTCGCCGGGCCGACAAAGCGCGGTGCGCCGCCTTGGCCGTAAGCGGTGCCGGCACGGCCGTTCTCGGCGAGCAACTGGTCGAACGGCACGCTGATCAGCACGATCTTGCCTTTCAAATCGCTTCCAGCCTCGTCGATCTCGGCCAGGTTGTGGAGTACGACAACGGGCAGCGTCAGCCCATTCGCCGGTGTGGCGGCGGAACCGCCCAACGCCGTGAGATGCAGGTGCTGCGTGACACCGGGCGGTTGCCCGGAGTACTGGACGAGTTCACCGCGCTCCTCGCCGCGCACCCAGTGCGGAACCTTGACCGGCTGCAGCATCACCGGCAGGCCGATGCGCTTCAGGCTCTCGGCGAGATATTCGACCGCAGCCGCCGCCTGTAGCGAACCCGACAGGCGCGGGCCGATCTTGTCGGTGAGAAAGGCCAGACGCTTGAACGCCCAGTCGCTGTTCATCGCGCCGATCATGATGCCGTCCAAGCGCTTGACCTGCTCCTTGCTCGATGGTGCGTCGGCATGCGCGGCCACGACGCCGAAGACCAGCGAAAATGCGGCAGTGAAAGGCAACAGTGCGGAGCGGGAGATCTGCATCGGAATCTCGCAAATGAACACAGGAATTGCCCGGAAGTGTTCCGCAAATGGCGCGGCGCGTAAAGCAAGCTGCCTGAAAGCTCCGCCTGACGCCGATGTCGTTCCCTTGTGCGATGATTCGAGGCTGCAAAAAGCCAGCGCGAGGTGACTTCGTGTCCGTTCGTCTCAACAAGCAATTCAAGCTCGCGGCGCGCCCGGTCGGCTTGCCCAAGCGTAGCGACTGGAGTTACGAAGAAACATCCGCGCCCGAACCCGAAGACGGTGAGGTGCTGGTCAAGGTCCGTTACATCTCGCTCGATCCGGCGATGCGCGGCTGAATGAACGAGGGCAAGTCGTACATCAAGCCGGTCGGCATCGGCGAGGTCATGCGTGCAGGTACGGTCGGCGAAATCATCGAGTCGAAGAATCCGGCCTTTGCGGCAGGCGATTTCGTCGTCGGTTCGCAGGGCGTACAAAGCTACGCGATCAGCAATGGCAAGGACCTGACCAGGATCGACGCAAAGCTCGCGCCGCTGCCGAAGTATCTCAACACGCTCGGAATGCCGGGCATGACCGGCTATTTCGGTCTGCTCGATGTCGGCCTGCCCAAGCCCGGCGAGACCATCGTGGTGTCGGCGGCGACCGGCGCGGTCGGCCAGGTTGTCGGCCAGATCGAGAAGATCAAAGGCTGCAAGGTCGTCGGCATCGCCGGCGGGCCGGAGAAGTGCCAGTACGCAGTCGAAACGCTGGGCTACGACGCCTGCATCGACCACAAAAGCGGTTCGATCGCTGCGGGCCTTGCGCAGCATTGTCCGCAGGGCATCGACGTCTACTTCGACAACGTCGGCGGCGAGATCCTCGACGCCGTGCGCGCGCGCATCGTGATCTGTGGCGCGATCTCGCAATACAACAACACCACGCCGATCCAGGGCTCGAAGAACTATCTGTCGCTGCTGGTCAACCGCGCACGCATGGAAGGCATCGTCGTGTTCGACTGGGCGCCGCGCTACGGCGAGGCGATCAAGGCCATGGCCGGCTGGATGGCGGAAGGCAAACTGAAGTCGAGGGAAGACATCGTGCCCGGCATCGAACACTTTCCTGAGACGCTGCTGAAGCTGTTCAACGGCGAGAACTTCGGCAAGCTCATCGTGCAGGTCGCGTAGCGGTCCGCCCGATTACGCGTGGCGGGTGCCATGCGCCTCGGGCATCATCCCGCGACCGCAGAATCCTTCAATCATCTGGAGTAACGACGATGTCCGAACTGCAAAAGCCGCTCGTCCTGACGGAGTTGAAGGACCGGGTATTGACCATCCGCATGAACCGGGCGGACAAGAAAAATGCGCTGACTCAAGCGATGTACTCGGCGATGGCCGATGCGCTGATCGAAGCCGCAGCGACTGCGGAAGTGCGCGTGGTCGTTCTCACTGGCACGCTCGAAGCCTTTTGCGCCGGCAACGACTTGCAGGATTTCATGAAGCTGCCGCCAGTGTCGAACGACAGTCCGGTGCTGCGCTTCATGAATACGCTCGCGACGTTCCCGAAGCCGGTCGTTGCGGCGGTTACCGGACCCGCAGTCGGCATCGGCGTCACGATGCTCCTGCACTGCGACCTCGTCTACGCCGGCACCCACGCGCGGTTGCAGATGCCGTTCGTCAACATCGGCATCTGCCCGGAATTTGCATCGAGCCTGTTGCTGCCGAAGATCATGGGCCATGTCCGCGCTGCGGAGCTGGTGCTGCTCGGCGAGCCGTTCACAGCCGCGACCGCGAAGGAATACGGTCTGGTCAACGCCGTGTTGCCGGACGCCGATGTCGAACCGCATGCGCGCGAACGTGCGCTGAAGCTCGCACAGCAGCCGCCGAACGCCTTGCGCATCAGCAAGAAGCTGCTGCGCCGATGGGATGAGAAGCAGGCCATCGAAGCGATCACACTCGAAGCCGGACACTTCGCGCCCATGCTCAGCCAGCCCGAGGCGATCGAGGCAATGACCGCGTTCATGGGCAAGCGCAAGCCGGATTTTTCGAAGTTCAAATAACTTCTTCACGTACGTCCATCACGGCCGCGCGGCGCCTCTTCGGCCACCGAGGCGAGCGCGCTATGCTGGGCCGGCCCGCTGTGAAGACGCGGGCTTTTGTTCGACGAACGCCACATTAGAGAATGTCCCGAGACAACAAGCGCAGCCACAACAAGCAGGCAAACCGCTCGGCCATCGTCGACGCGGCGCGCGAATGCTTCCTCGGCCTCGGCTACGACGCGGTCACAATCCGCGACATCGTCCGCGTCAGTGGGCTGGCGCCCGGCACGTTCTACAACTACTTCCCCAGCAAGGAGTCGTTGTTCCGCGAAATCCTCGAGGAGCGGATCAACGAGCTGACCGGGCGCATGCACGCGATCCGCGTTTCCGCGCCGAACCTCGAAGCCTTCATCCATGGCACCTTCCACGCGCTGTTCAGCAGAATCGTCGAAGACCCGAGCTTTTTCCGCCTGGTGCTGCGCAACGAACATGCGGTACGCACACTGTTCAGCGAGACCGTGATCGGCATACCGATCCGGGCACTGACCGAAGACCTGCACGCGGCCATCGCCCGCAAGCTGCTACCGGAGCAGCTCGACGTGGAATTGCTCGCGGCCTCGTTCTTCGGCATCGGCTTCGAGATCGGCCGGGTGCTCGCGCAGCGCGAAGCGGCCGACGCCGAAGCGGCGGCGCGCTTCGCGACCAAGCTCCTGCAGGAAGGCGTGCAGGCCTTCGGCATGACCGGGTTGATGGCGCTGCTGAGACGCAAGCTGGTCTAGCCCGCCAGCTCGGGATGTCTGTCTCTTCAGCCCGATCGGTCAAGAAATGAATGAAAAGCGGCCTGCAGAGGCCCTGGCCGCGAGGCAATGCGCGTCACTCGCCACAATTCACGTGACAGCTTGAGATAAGGTGCCTGCAAGGCAACCAGACGTCGTCCACGCAGGCCATCGGCGACAACCAGACCGGACAAACAAGCAACACCGATCCCGGATGCAACCACCTGCAGAATGGCTTCCGAATCGTCAAACGTCAGCAATTCCCTCGCCGAAGGCAATTGGGCTGCCCGCAGCGCGCGTTCGAACACTTCGCGCGTGCCGGACCCGTGCTCACGCATGACCCAGCCAAGCTTCGGCAGTCCGGTTTTCGGGAGACGGACAGGTTTTCCCTTCCAGTGCCGCGCGCTGCCGACAATGACGAGTTCGTCGGTCCGCCAGCGTTCGGCAATCAGGCCTGGCCGCGTGACTGCGCCTTCGACGTAGGCGACATCGGCGCGATGCGCGAGCACCGCCGCAGCGGCGAGTTCGGTGTTGACGACGACGAGATGCGTCGAGCTTGCCGGATGTGCGGCGGCGAACGCCGCGATGGCCGGCGCAACCAGGTAACGGCCGACCGTGGTGCTTGCCGCGACGCGCAGTTCGCCGCGCAGGATTTTGCCTTGGCCACCGAGCAGCTCTGGCAGCGCCTCAACTCGCGCCAATAGTTCGGGAGCCTCTGCGAGCAGCAGCCTTCCGCGTTCGGTCAGTTTCAGGGTGCGACCTTCGCGCTCGAACAGTTCGGTATCCAACAGACTCTCAAGCTGAGCTACCGCCATGCTCGCCGCGGATTGCGTCAAGTGCAGCGTCTGCGCGGCCCGCGTCACCTGCCCATCGCGGGCGACGGCGAGAAAGATTTCGAGTTGCCGCAGGGTGAGGGCGATACGCACCGGCCGATATTATCAGTTCTATTGATGATAATAATCCGAACAATGAGTTGGCCTGAACGATACCGAACGAAGACAATCCGTCTGTGATCATTACCAAGTCGGACTTTTCGAGAACTGCCGCTTGCGGTTTTCCGACGAACACGATGAACCGGAGGTTTGAAAAGCCGATGTTGACGCCACCGCTGCCCCGCCACCATCACCCACGTGAAGTGGTTCGCCAGTTCACGCCGAACTGGTTCACGGCGACCATGGGCACCGGCATTCTCGCGCTTGCGCTGAACCAGTTTCCCTATGCGATCCCCGGCCTCAAGGCGCTGGCGCAGGGCCAGTGGTTCCTCAACATCGGACTGTTCATTCTCTGCACCCTGCTGTACTCGGCGCGCTGGGTGTTCTTCTTCGACGGCGCCAAACGCATTTTCCAGCACAGCGTGATGTGCATGTTCTTCGGCGCGATCCCGATGGGCCTCGCGACCATCATCAACGGCTTCCTCGCCTTCGGCACCACGCACTGGGGCGAGGGCGCGGTGCACATCGCCTACGCGCTGTGGTGGCTGGACGCAGCACTCGCGCTGGCCTGTGCCTGGCTGGTGCCCTACCTGATGTTCACGCGCCAGGATCACAGCCTGCAGAGCATGACGGCGGTCTGGCTGCTGCCGATCGTTGCCGCGGAAGTCACCGCAGCCTCCGGCGGCCTGCTGATCGGCCATCTCGATGCCGGCCCGCAGGCTACGCAAATCCTGTTCGTCAGCTATTCGCTATGGGGCGTCTCGGTGCGTGCTGCCCGGCTTGGGCCAGGGATTCGCCGGTCATCATCAGCTCGACGGTCTCGGAATAGTCTGGTTTGCAGCCACGCACACCGTTTTCTTTGTACTTTTGGCGCTGATCTACCGCCGTCTGCACAGCGCTGCTAATCACCTTGAAGGGCATGGCTATGAATGAAGGCAACTCCATAAAACCCGATTTGAGATCACGCCGGACGATTCTGCGAATGCTTGGCGCGGCGAGTGCCGGCTCGGCACTCGGCGGCACGGTGCTGAACGCACTGGCTGCCGGACCGGATCGGGTGACGCTGCCTTTCGATAACGGCGAGCGCCAGCTCGTTGCCTATCCGCAGAAGCGCCCGCTGATCGTGCTGACCAGCCGTCCGCCACAACTCGAAACACCGTTCGCCGTGTTCAACGACGGCCTGATCACGCCGAACGATGCCTTCTTCGTGCGCTACCACTGGAGTGGAATTCCGACCTCGATTGACCTTGCCGATTACCGCCTGAAGGTCGCCGGCAAGGTCAACACGCCGCTGGAACTCACGCTGGACCAGATCAAGCAGCTTGCCGAGCCGGTCGATCTGATTGCGGTCCATCAATGCTCCGGTAACAGCCGTGGTTTCTTCACACCGCGCGCCAACGGCGGGCAGCTTGCCAACGGTACGATGGGCAATGCGCGGTGGACCGGCATCCCGCTGAAGACGGTGCTCGACAAGGCCGGCGTGCAGGCCGGCGCGATCCAGGTCAGTTTCAACGGGCTCGACACGCCACCATTCGGCGACGGCCCCGACTTCATGAAGGCGATCGACCTCGACCATGCGCGCGACGGCGACGTCATGCTGGCCTGGGCCATGAATGGCGAGGACCTGCCGATGCTGAACGGTTATCCGCTGCGGCTGATCGTGCCCGGCTGGTACGGCACCTACTGGGTCAAGCATCTGTCCGATATCACGGTGCTCGACACCGCCTTCGACGGCTTCTGGATCAAGACCGGCTACCGCATTCCCGACAATGCCTGCGCCTGCGTCGAGCCGGGCGCGGCGCCGGCGAAGACCACGCCAATCAACCGCTTCAACGTGCGCTCGTTCATCACCAGCCACCTCGACGGTACGAAGTTGCCGGCCGGGAAGGAAACGGTCCTGCGCGGTATCGCCTTTGACAGCGGCTATGGCATCACCGAAGTCGCGCTGTCTGCCGATGGCGGCCAGACCTGGCGCGAAACGCACTTGAGCCCTTCACTCGGCCGCTACTCTTTCCGCGAATGGAAGGCCGCGTTCAAGCCGCCGAAGAAGGGCGCGTACGAGTTGAAAGTGCGCGCGGTCAACCGCATCGGCCAGAGCCAGCCGCTCGAAGCCCTGTGGAACCCGATGGGCTACATGCGCAACGTTGTCGAAACGACGCGCGTGACGGCAATCTGAGGCGAACGAAATGACCATTCAGAATTGCTCGACCGCGCTCGCTTCCTTGCTCTTGATGCTGAGTCTTGCGGGAACGCCGGTGGTGCAAGCACTCGACATCGAGCTGCCCGAGGAAACCGCCGCATATCAGCCCAGCGAGCTGCCGGGCTATGCGCTGGTGCAGAAGAATTGCCTGCTCTGTCACGCCGCGCAGTACGTGCAGTCGCAGCCGCGCACTTCGCCGCGCAGCTACTGGGAAGCGACGGTCCACAAGATGAAAAAACCGTTCGGCGCGCCGGTGGCCGAGGCGGACATGCCAGGCATCGTCGACTATCTGGTCAAGACCTACGGCGCCGAGTACAGCATGCCGCTTGATACGCCGGTAACCGCGCAAAAGGTGTCGGCCAGCGATGCAAGGAAACCAGCGGCGTCAGGCGACGCGCAGACGCTCATCGGCGCCAACGGCTGCACGGCCTGCCATGCCGTCGATCACAAGATCGTCGGGCCGGCATTCAAGGACGTTGCGGCGAAGTACGCCGGCAAGGCGGACGCCGCCGCGCTGGTAGCAAAGAACATCCGCGCCGGTGGCTCGGGAAAATGGGGGCCGGTCGCGATGCCGCCGTTTCCCGGCCTCAGCGACGAGGAGCTGAAAACGCTGTCAACATGGATCATTGCGCGCTGAACGCGAATCACGGGACGTTGCCCATGAACCCGATTAAAGAAACAAATGCACTCGACGCGCTGGCGATTGGCCGGGCGCAGGGGCTGACCAGGATGGAAGCGCCGGTGCAAGCCTTGCTGGATCGCGGCGCCGCCTGATCGCGGACGCGCAACGCGAATGTCGGACCTTCACGATCCACGCGTCCTTTTCGCCGCCGAACGCACGCTGCTGGCCTGGAACCGCAGCTGCCTCGCGCTGATGGGTTTCGGCTTCGTCATCGAGCGCTTCGGACTCTTCCTGCGCTACCTCTCCGCATCGCAAGGAGGACTGCCGCATGAGCGGCTTTCGCCATGGATCGGCCTCTCGTTCATCCTGCTCGGGAGCACGCTTGCTGTGTTGTCGACGCTCCAGTATCGAAATGTGCTGAAGACGCTGGAACCCGCCGAGCTGCCGCAAGGCTACTGGGTGAATCTCGGCGTCTTCGCAAATTTGATCGTCGCGATACTGGGCCTTGTTATCGCCGGATTTCTTTACGGCCAGCGTTGAGATACCTCATACCGAATCGCAAAAAAAAGAAGGGGATCACCCGGCTTTTTCCAGACGCGCCAGCGAAACTTTAGTGCGCGCGCTCCAGCACAGTGGCCACACCCTGCCCCATGCCGATGCACATCGTGGCGACGCCGTAGCGCGCGTCCTTCTGCTTCAGGATATGCGCCAGCGCGCCGGTGATGCGCGCGCCGGAGCAGCCCAGCGGGTGACCGAGGGCGATGGCGCCGCCCTTGATATTGATGTGATCCATGCGGTCGAGAATCTTCAGTTCGGTCAGCACCGCAAGCGACTGCGCGGCGAAGGCTTCGTTGAGTTCGAAGTAGTCGATATCCTTGATCTCCAGCCCCGCGCGCTGAAGCGCCTTGATGGTCGCCGGCACCGGCCCGCGGCCCATCGTGCTGGGGTCGCAGCCGGCGCTCGCCATCGAGACGATCCGCGCGAGCGGCTTCAGGCCCAGTGACTTGGCCTTGTCCGCACTCATGATGAGTACGGCCGAAGCGCCATCGGAAATCGCCGAGCTGTTGCCGGCGGTGACCGAGCCTTTCGGATTGAACGCGGGCTTGAGCTTGCCGAGGTCTGCGAGATTCGCGCTCGGACGCACGACCTCGTCGAAGTCGACGAGCAGCGGCAGGCCATCGCCATCGTGACCGGCGATCGGCACGACCTCGTCCTTGAAATCGCCGTTCTTGTGCGCGGCATACGCGCGCTGGTGCGAGGCGAGCGCGAAGGCATCCTGCGTTTCGCGCTTGATGCTGAACATCGTCGCGAGCATCTCGGCGGTGAGGCCCATCATCGCGGCCGCTTTCGCCGTGTTCAGCGACAGTTCCGGATTGCCGTCGAAGTTGTAGTCCATCGGCACGTGGCCCATATGCTCGACGCCGCCGCAGATAAAGATATCTCCGGCGCCGGACTTGATCGCGCCGACGGCCGCGTGGATCGCGGTCATCGACGAGCCGCAGAGGCGGTTCACGGTCTGGCCCGAAACCTCGACCGGCAGGCCGGCCAGCAGCGAAACCTGGCGCGCGATGTTGAAGCCCTGTTCGAGCGTCTGCTGTACGCAGCCCCAGATCACGTCCTCGATTTCCTTCGGGTTCACGGAAGGATTGCGCTTGAGCAGCGCCTTGATCAGCTCGGCCGAAAGATTCTCGGCGCGCACGTTGCGAAACGCGCCGCCGCGCGAGCGGCCCATCGGGGTGCGCACTGCATCGACGATGACGACATCAGTCATTTCAGTTCTCCGTAATTCGGAACGTAATTGGGTTGGGGCGCACTTATTTCGGGTAGTAGAGCTGGCCGGCCGCGGCCATTTCCTTCATGCGCGCGGTCGGCTGGTAGAGCTTGCCGAGGCTCGCGTATTGCTTGCACTTCTCGACGAGATTCGCGAGGCCGATCGTGTCGGCGTATTTCAGCGCCCCACCCAGGTGTGGCGGGAAGCCGACGCCGAGGATCAGGCCCATGTCGGCCTCGTTCGGCGTCTCGACGATCCCTTCTTCCACACAGCGCGCGCTCTCGATGATCATCGGGATCATCAGTCGATCCATGATCTCCTCATCGCTGAAATCCTTCTTGCCGTTCGGCTGCACGCTGGCGATAAGCTCGTAGTCGTCCCGGCGATCCCGCACAGGCGCGTCAGCTCCTTGGTGTTCGCCGACGATC
>JAYWBB010000046.1:0-18931 GCA_043781855.1 Nevskia sp.
GCCGGCGAGTTCGGCGAAGCGCGCATCGTCGGCGCTGTCCTTCAGGCTTTCGGCCAGCGGGTGCTGCGGATTGATCTCGAGAATCGGCAAGGATCCGAACGGATTGGCCTGGCCAGCCTGTTTGAGCAGGCGCGCCATGCGCAGCGAAATGCCGGTGCCGGTGACGAGGCAGGACGGCGACTCGACCAGGCGCGACGACAGGCGGGCGCTGGCGATACGGCCACTCAGCGCCTTGCCGAGGCGTTCGAGCGTCGGCTGCCACGCGCTATCGGTCGTCGCCTTGTCCGGCGCATCGGCGCCCGACTCGACATCGGCCGCCGCCATCGCGACGCTTTCGATCTTCTTGCCGTCGAACTCGCGCAGATGCGCACTAACCCATTCGTCGATGCGATCGGTCAGCAGCAGCACCTCGAAGCCCTTGGCACGAAAACCTTCGAGATGCGGGCTGCTACGCGCCGCAGCGAGCGTGTCGGCGGTCAGGATGTAGATCGCCTTCTGCTCGGGCTTCATGCGCGCAACGTAATCCGTCAGCGAGACGAAGCCGTCGCCTTCCGCAACCGTCGAGTGGAAGCGCAGCAGCTTGGCGATACGCTCCTGCTGCCCGTCGTCCTCGACCACAGCTTCCTTGAACACCGCGCCGAAGGCGTTCCAGAACTCGACGTATACCTCGGGCTTGTTGGCGGCGAGATCGTCGAGCAGATCGAGCGTGCGCTTGACCAGCGCCGCCTTGATCTTCTCGACATTGCGATTGCCTTGCAGCAGCTCGCGCGAGACGTTCAGCGGCAGGTCGGCGGAGTCGACCAGACCGCGCATGAAGCGCAGCCAGTTCGGCAGCAGCTCGGCCGCCTTGTCCATGATGAAGACACGCTTGACGTAGAGCTGCACGCCGCGCTGGTGCTCGCGGTCGAACAGGTCGAACGGCGGCCGCTTCGGCAAGTAAAGCAGTGAGGTGTATTCCTGGGTGCCCTCGACACGGTGATGCGCCCAGGCGCGCGCGTCCTCCCAGTCGTGGCTGAGGTGCTTGTAGAAGGCTTGATAGTCGGCATCGGTCAGTTCCGATTTGGGCCGAGTCCAGAACGCCTTGGCCTGGTTGAGCGTCTCGTTCTTGCCATCCTGCTTCAGCACGATCGGCAGGCCGAGGTGATCGGAATACTTGTGCACGAGATGGCGCAGACGCTCCGGCTCCAGGAACTCCTTGTCGTCGGCGCGCAGATGCAGGACGACTTCCGTGCCGCGTTCTGCCTTGTCATACGGCTGGATTTCGTAGGCGCCCTCGCCGTCCGAATGCCAGCGCACGCCGGCATGGTCGGCAGTCTTGCTCAGCACCGTGACGCGATCGGCGACGATGAAAGCGGAATAGAAACCAACGCCGAACTGGCCGATGAGTTGAGCATCCTTCGCGCCGTCACCGCTCAGGGCTTCCATGAATTTTTTGGTGCCCGAGCGCGCGATCGTACCGAGATTGTCGACGATCTCATCGCGCGTCATGCCGATGCCGTTGTCCTTGACTGTCAGCGTGCCGGCGTCGGCATCCGCAACCAGCTCGACCTGCAAGGCGTCGCCTCCGAGCAGCGCCGGCTGGGCAATCGCCGCGAAGCGCAGCCTCTCGCAGGCATCGGAGGCGTTCGAGATCAACTCGCGCAGGAAGATTTCCTTGTTCGAGTAGAGCGAGTGGATCACCAGCTTCAGAATCTGGCGGGTCTCAGTCTGGAATTCGCGGGTCTCTGTCTGACCCTGGGCTTGGCTCGAGGCTGCGGTTTCGATCGACATGCGTTTTCCGTTTCAAAAATGATTTCGCCCTCATCACAAGGCGATATCAGCGTTTTGGGGGTGGCGGCGGCGTAGTTCAAGGGGTCGCGCAAACGCCCTGTTTTTTGCGGGCTACGGATTGCTCAGCACGGTTTCAGTATCGGCTCCCAGCGCCGGCACCGCGCCGCCCAGCGTCGTCGCATTCGAATACCGCACCGGAAACGCGAACTCCAGCTTACCGTCGACCTTCGACCAGAAGCCACGTTCGCGCACCTGCGGGTTTTGCTGGGCTTCGTCGGGCGTGTAGATGCCGCAGACACAGCAGTCGGCGTCGGCGAGCGCGGCCTCCCATTCGTCGCGCGTCCGCGTTTTGAACAGCGTCGCAAGCGCCTGCCGCAGCGGCTCGCCGTCCGCGCCCGGCGACATCGGCAGCGTCAGCAGGTCCGGTCGGCTCGACGCCTTGCAGAAATTCGCGAAGAATTTCAACTCCAGTGCGCCACAGGCGATGTGCTTGCCGTCCGCTGTTTCGTAGATGCGGTAGTTCGCCAGCCCGCCGCTGAGCATGTCTCGGCCGCGCGGCATGGCATGACCGATTGTTCGAATGGCTGCCGCCGACAACGCGGTGAGCGCCATCGTGCCATCGAGCATGCTGACATCGACATAGGTGCCCTGCCCCGAGGCCCGCGCGCCGATCACGGCGGCGAGCACGGCGACCGCGCAGGTCAGCGCGCCGCCCGCGAGATCGGCAATCTGGACGTTGGCGCTGACCGGCGGCCCGTCAGCCTGACCGATCTGATCGAGCACGCCGGCATAGGCGAGATAGTTCATGTCGTGCCCGGCGCGATCGCGGTAAGGGCCGGTCTGGCCGTAGCCAGTCAGCGCCGCATAGACCAGTTTCGGGTTGATCGTCCGCAGGACTTCGTAGCCACAGCCGAGCCGATCCATGACGCCCGGCCGGAATGATTCGATGACGACATCGGCGTCCTTGACCAGCCGCCGGAACGCATCCGCTTCCTCTGCCCTGCGCAGGTCGAGCGCGACTGATTTCTTGCCTCGATTGACCAACGCGAACAGGCCGGCCGACAGGCTGCGCGCGTAATCGCCGCCGTTCGGCTCCTCGATCTTGATGATCTCGGCGCCAAGCTGAGCGAAGTACAACGTGCAGAACGGGCCGGGCAGCAGGCGCGAAAGATCGAGGACGCGGATTCCTGCGAGTAGAGGATTCTGGGACATGGCGAGGAATGCTACCGCGTGCGCGCGATCCGTTCTTTCATGAGCTCGTTGGTGCCGTCTTCGATGCGCTGCGCGCGTGCGATGCAACGGTCGACGTCCACGCAGCCGATGGCGAATTCGGCCTTTTGACGCAAAAGAAAACCCGCTCACGCTGACGCTGCGAGCGGGTCCGGTCGAAGCGTTGCTTATGCGGCCTTTTCGAGCGAGGCGCTCCATTGGCCAAGCGCGGCGAGGCTGTTCATGCGTGCGCGGTGAGCGTGAGCCATCTTGCCGGCTTCGACATTCCTGCCGCTCCAGGCCTTCAGCGCTGCGGCCTGCAAGGCGCGGCCGTAGGAATACGTCAGCTTCCAGGGCAGCGGACCGCGCTTGTTCATTGCATCCAGATGCTCGGTGGCGAGCTGGTCGCTCTGTCCGCCGGAAAGGAACGCGATGCCGGGCACCGCCGTCGGTACGCGGCGGCGCAGCACACGCAGCGTGCGCTCGGCGACTTCTACGACACTGGCCTGAGTCGGGCACTTCATCCCGGAAACCACCATGTTCGGCTTCAGGATGATGCCTTCAAGGAACACGTTCTGACCGACCAGTTCGGCGAACACGCTTTGCAGCACGATGTCGGTGACTTCCTCGCAGACCTCGATCGTATTGTCGCCGTCCATCAAGACTTCCGGTTCGACGATCGGCACGATGCCGGCTTCCTGGCACAGTGCGGCGTAACGCGCGAGCGCGTGGGCGTTGGCGTGAATGGCGTAATCGGTTGGCGCGTCTTCGGTGATCGCGAGCACGCCGCGCCACTTCGCAAAGCGGGCGCCGGCAGCTTTGTATTTCTGGAGTCTGTCGCGCAGGCCATCGAGACCTTCGGTCACGGTGTCGTCGTCGGCGGCGCCGGCCAGCGGCTGAGCGCCCTTGTCGACCTTGATGCCCGGAATTACGCCCTTGGCTTCCAGCAGCTTGGGGAACGGCGTGCCGTCGAGGCTTTTCTGGAACAGCGTTTCCTCGTAAAGAATCACGCCGGAGGTGTAGTGCTCGAAGCCCGGCGTGTTGAACAGCAAATCGCGGTAGGCCTGCCGGTTAGCCTCGGTGTTCTCGACACCGATCGAGTCGAAGCGCTTCTTGATCGTGCCGGTGGATTCGTCGGCGGCGAGAATGCCGCGGCCCGGTGCGACCATGGCGAGAGCAGTGTCGTTCAGAAGCTTTTCATTCACGCGGATACCCTAATTCGGTGGCAGGTTATTCAGCCGGCCAGTGTATCGGCTGTGTCTTGCGTGCGCCACGCGCTCGACAATTACCGTTTCATGTTGAGCACACTCACACAGCAGCTTTCTAAACACGCCGCACGCGGAACCAGGTCGCATAGAGCGCCGGCAGGAAGGTCAGGGTCAGCAGAGTTGCGACGATCAGGCCACCCATGAGTGCAGCCGCCATCGGCCCGAAGAAAACGCTGCGAACGAGCGGGATCAGCGCCAGTACGGCAGCGGCGGCGGTCAGCACGATCGGCCGGAAACGGCGCACGGCGGATTCGACGATCGCGGTCCAGACATCGCGACCGGCCTCGATGTCCTGCTCGATCTGGTCGACCAGGATCACCGAGTTGCGCATGATGATGCCGGCCAGCGCGATGACGCCAAGCAGCGCGACGAAGCCAAAGGGCTTTTGCGTGACCAGCAGCGCGAACGCCGCGCCGATCACGCCGAGCGGCGCGGTCAGCAGCACCACGACCGTACGACCGAAATGCTGAAGCTGGATCATCAGCAGCAGCAGGATCACGACGACCATCGTCGGAATGCCGGCATTGATCGAATCGTTCGCGATCTTGCTTTGTTCGAGCGCGCCGGCGATCGCGATGCTGTAGCCGACCGGCAGCTGCGCGCGGATCGCGTCGAGCTGCGGGTCGATCGAATGGGTCACGTCGGGGGCCTGCCGGCCATCGAGGGTTTCGGCCTGGATGGTGATTGCCGGCAGCCGCTCGCGGCGCCAGATCACGCCGTCCTCGAACGCCGGATGCGCCTTGCCGAACTGCGAGAACGGCACCGAAACGCCGCTGGCCGTGGGCATGTAGGCGTCGGCCAGTTCGCCGAGCTTCGAGCGTTCGGCCAGCGGCTGGCGCGCGACGATGTCGACGTTGCGGTTGTCCTCGCGATAGGTCCCGATGGTCGTGCCGGTCAGAATGGTCTGTGCGGCGTTGCGCACCTGCTCGCTGGTGATGCCGAGCACGCGCAGCTTGTCCTGGTCGATCTCGTCCTGGATCACCAGAATCTTCTCGTGCCAGTTGTCGTGGACGTTGCGCGTCAGCGGACTGGCCGCGACGATGGTCCGGACCTGATCGGCGAACACGCGCACCTTTGCCGCATCCGGGCCCTGCACGCGGAACTGCACCGGCCAGCCGACCGGCGGGCCGTTCGGCAGGCGCTCGACCTTGCTGCGCACGCCCGGGAATTCCTCGGCCAGCCAGCCGAGGATGCGCAGGCGCAGCGGGTCACGCGATTGCAGGTCTTTCGACAGCACCATCATCTGCGCGAAGTTCGTGTGCTGGAGCTGCTGATCCAGCGGCAGATAAAAACGCGGAGCGCCGTTGCCGACCCAGGCGACGTAGTCAGCCACGTCGCCGTCGGTCGCCAGCTTCGCTTCGAGCTGTTTGGCAACGTCCTCGGTCGCGCGGTAGCTCGAGCCCTCGGGCAGCCAGAGATCGACCAGCAGTTCGTCGCGCGTCGAGTCCGGGAAGAACTGCTTCGGGATGAAGCGGAAGCTGACCAGGCCGAGTGCGAAGGCGATGAGTGTGGCCGCGATCACGGTCTTGCGATGCTCGACACAGCCGTCGATAACGCGGCGCAAACGCCGGTAGAACGGCGTGTCGAACAGATCGTGGCGATCGGTGCCGGGCTTTTCCTTCAGCAGCAGCATGCCGATGTAAGGCGTGACGTAGACCGAGGCGAGCCAGGAAACGATGAGCGCCAGACCGACGACCGCGAAGATCGTGAACGTGTACTCGCCCGCTGCGGATTTCGCGAGTCCGACCGGCAGGAAGCCGGCCGCAGTAATCAAAGTACCGGTCAACATCGGGAATGCTGTCGAGGTGTAGGCGAACGATGCGGCCTTCAGTTTGTCGTAACCCTCTTCGAGCTTGCGCGCCATCATTTCGACCGAGATCATCGCGTCGTCGACGAGCAGGCCCAGCGCCAGCACCAGCGCGCCGAGCGAAATCTTCTGCAGCTGGATGCCGGCGTAGTCCATGGCCAGGAAGGTCATGCCAAGCACCAGCGGAATGGTCAGCGCCACGACCATGCCGGTGCGCATGCCGAGCGAGAAAAAACTCACGATCAACACGATCACCACCGCTTCGGCAAGCGCCTCGACGAAATTGCCGACCGCCTCGTGCACAACCTTCGGCTGATTCGCGATCGGCGCGACTTCGATACCGACCGGAAACGTCGTACGCAATCGGCCCAGCGCTGCGCTGAGCTGGTCGCCGACTTTCAGTACGTCGCCGTCGTGCTGCATGACCACGCCGAGCGCCAGCGCTTCCTTGCCGCGATGCCGGATCTTGTAGCGCGGCGGATCTTCGTAGCCGCGATAGACCTTGGCGAAATCGCCGAGGCGGATCGTGCGGCCGCCGACGCGGAAGCGAGTGTCCTCGATCTCCTCGATCGAGCCGTACTGGCCGGCAACCCGCACGTAGACCGCACGCTCCGACGTATTCAGTTGCCCTGCCGGCGCGATCGCGTTCTGGCCCTTCAGCGCCTCGCCCAGTTGCGGAAACGTGATGCCCAACTCGGCAAACTTGCGGTAGGAAAATTCGACATAGATTTTGGGTGTCTGCTCGCCGAGCAGGTCGACTTTCTCGACACCCGACACCGCACCGAGCACCTTGCGCGCCTGATCGACATAGTTCTTCAGCTCGGTATAGGTGAAGCCCTCCGTGTGGAAGGCGTACATCGAGATGTAGGTGTCGCCGAACTCATCATTGAAGAATGGACCCTGCACGCCGGCCGGCAGGTTCTGCTGGATGTCGCCGATCTTCTTGCGCACCTGGTACCAGACATTCCGCACCTCCTTCGGCGGCGTGTCCTCACGCAGGAATACGAAGACGCTGGCCTCGCCCGGCTTCGAGTAGCTCTCGGTACGATCGAGCCAGGGGGTTTCCTCGAGTTTCTCTTCGAGCCGGTCGGTGACCTGCTCTTCCATCTGCTGGGCGGTCGCGCCCGGCCACGACGCGCGCATGACCATGATGCGGAACGTGAACTCGGGGTCTTCGCGCTGGCCGAGATGCAGATAGGCAAAGACGCCCGCGGACATCAGCAGCACGATCATGAAGCGCGTGAACGCGCCGTGCTCGATCGCCCAGCGCGAGAGGTTGAAAGGCTGCCGTCGATCCTGCCCTGGGTCCATGACGCGCTCAGCGCGCCACGACAGCGGCGGCGAGCGGCTTGACCTTCTGCCCCGGCGTGAGCAGCGGTGCGCCAGCCGTGACCACGACCTCGCCCGGCTGCAAGCCCTCCGCGATCAGGATCTCGTTGCCGGTCACGCCGGCGGGCCGCAGGGCCCGGAAGTTGACGACGCCGGCCTTGGCATCGAGCACCCAGACGCCCTGCACACCGGCGTGCTCGACCCAAGCGCTGAGCGGCAGGTGAACCATGTCGGGCAGGCCATCGTGCGGAATGCGCACATTCGCGGTCATGCCGAGCTTCATTTCCCCGGGCGTCTTGTCGAGCGCGATACGGACTGCGTAGGTGCGCGTTGCGGCATCGGCACTCGACGACAGTTCGCGCAAGCGGGCGGGATAGATCTTGCCATCGGCCGTCCACAGCGAAACCTGCACCGGCTGGCCGACGCGAAGGTCCTGGATCAGATTCTCGGGAACGTTGACGGCAATTTCCATTTCGCCGGACCAGGCCAGGCGCGCGACGTTCTGCCCGGCGCCGACCACCTGCCCGGTTTCGGCTTCGACCGCCGTGATCGTACCGTCGTGATCGGCGCGCAGTTCGGCGTAGCCGGTCTGGTTTGCGCTGACCCGGGCCTGTGCACGCACCGACGCCAGCTGCGCTTCGGCGGCCTTGAATTTCGTCTGCTGGCGTTCGTACTCGGCATGACTCACGAAGCCTTGGGCGAGCAGCTTGGCGTAGCGTTCGAGATCGGCTTTCTCGACCGCAAACTGCGCTTCCTGCGCAGCGACGTTCGCGCGGCTGCTGGCTTCGTTCAGCGACAAGTCCTTCGGATCGAGCCGCGCCAGCACCTGACCCGCCTTGACGGTATCGCCGACGTTGATCAAACGCGCCGACAGCTTGCCGGCGACGCGAAAACCCAGGCCCGACTCGTAACGCGGCCGCACTTCACCGGCGTAGACGTTTTCCGCTTCTACCGGCCCGGGCGTTACGACGATAGTGCGCACCGGGCGGACTTCCTCGGGTGCAGCGGGCGGCTGGCCACAGGCGCCCAGCAGCGTCGCCGCACCGAGAAGTATTGCAAGCATCGAAAGATTTTTCACGCACGCTCCCTGCGGCACAGCATCGCTTCCTGTTGCCTCGACCGACGATGTTCGTTCGCCTTCGTACATCGCACGTATACCTGAAACTCAGCCTTTGTCGACGCGCAGCGCGCCGACCAGGAATTCCGCCATCAACGCCGCCTGCCGACCGCGATCCTGGGCGAATTTTTCCGCAACGAGTTGCGGATGGCAGAACGGCATCACGGCGTTGAACACGCAGTCGCAGCGATCGGCAATATTGCCTGCCGAAAACTCGCCGCTGCGCGCGCCGTCTTCGATGACGAGCCGATAACAGCCGCGAACGCGTTCGATGTGGGCGTCGATGACGGCCCATTGTTGGTCCATCGCCTTGGCGACGATCTCGTGCACGCGCGACTCGTTGAGATATTGCTCGCAGGTGAAGCGATGACCTTCCAGAATCAGCTTCTTCAGACGCTCGCTGGCTGGCCGCCGCTCGCGCGCAATGCTCTGCGCCATGCGCTCCATGCGGTTCAGCACAACCTCGGTGATCGCCTCGTTGATCGCGGTCTTGCTCTCGAAGAAGCGATAGACGTTGGCCGTGGACATCCCGCAGGCGTGGGCAATGTCGGCGACCGTGGTCTTGCTGTAGCCGAACGCGCGGAAAAGACCTTCGGCCTCGGTCAGGATGCGGTCGCGGATTTCCGGCTGTTTGATTGCGGCACTTCTCATGTGACGATTTTCGTTATTCGTCATTCGCAAGTCAACCGGGTGATGCCGGCGGCTTGTCGTCGCGCTTTTATTATTCGTTTGCGGCTTTGCGCCGAGGCCCCGTGACAGGTACCGTAAACGCCAACTCTCAGGTCATCCCTTCCCTTGCCGACAACCCTGCCCTCGCGACGCGGCTATACCCGTCCGGCAATCGCGCTGCATTGGCTCATCGCGTTGCTGGTCGTCGGCGGCTTTTCGCTCGGCCTGTACATGAGCGATCTACCGGTCAGTCCGCAGAAGCTGCGCTATTTCTCCTGGCACAAGTGGAGCGGCATCACCGTGCTGGCGCTCACGTTCGTGCGGCTCGCCTGGCGCCTCACGCACCCGGCGCCGGCCCCAGTACCGGGATTGCCGCGCTGGCAGGAGCAGGCGGCGCGCACCATCCATCGCGTGCTTTACGTGCTGCTGTTCGCGATTCCGCTGACCGGCTGGATGTACAGCTCGGCGTCCGGCTATCCGGTCGTGTATTTCGGTGTCAAAGCCTTGCAACTGCCCGATCTGGTTGCCAAGGACAAGGCGCTCGCCGATCTCCTGAAGGCGGTGCATCAGAGCCTGAACTGGACGCTGCTGGTGCTTGTCGCAGTTCACGCCACCGCAGCCTTGAAGCACCATTTCGTCGACCGCGACGAGACGCTGCGGCGCATGTTGCCGCTGCTGCGGCGTCGTTGAACGCTCGCCTGTTCAAGGGATGACCATGCACGGATTCAGGATATTGGCCCCGCTGGGCCTGCTGCTGAGCGCCACCATCGCCGGTGCGGCCGATCGTTCGATCGATCCATCGAGCAGCCGACTTACGGCCGAGTTCACGCAGATCGGCGTGCCGGTCTCGGGGCCGTTCACGCGATTCAACGGGCATGTCGCATTCGATCCGGCAAAGCCGTCGGACGCCAAGGCGCATATCGAGATCGACACGACGAGCTTTGATCTCGGCGAAGACAACTACAATGATGAATTACGCAAGAAGGAATGGTTCGATAGCGCGCGGTATCCGGCGGCCACCTTCGATGCCAGCGGTCTCAAGCCCCTCGGCGGGGACCGCTTCGAGGCGCTCGGGCGGCTCAGTCTCAAGGGCCGGCAGAAAGAGCTGAAAATTCCCGTGACGGTAAAGACTGAAGCTGCGACGACGGTCGTCGACGGCGTCGTGCCGATTTCGCGCAAGGATTTCGCGATCGGCGCCGGCAGCTGGGACGAGGTCATCGAAGACCTCGTCAAGATCAAGTTCCACATCGTCGTAACGAAGTAAGACGGCAACACCTACGCGGCATTCAATCAATCGAAACACGGAGTGACACATGTTGAAGAAGCTATTGATTCCGGCGGTCCTGCTGTTCACCTTTGGCGCCCACGCTGCCGTCGACCATTACACCGTCGACCCGGCCCACACCTACCCGAGCTTCCAGGCGCCGCACATCGGCGGCATCTCGTTCTGGCGCGGCAAGTTCAACAAGAGCAGCGGCACGGTAACGCTCGACCGCGAGGCGAAGACCGGCGCCGTCGACATCACCATCGATACGGCCTCGATCAACTTCGGGAACGACAAACTGAACGAGCACGCAAAAAGCGCCGAGATGTTCGATGTCGCAAAGTATCCGACCGCCGTCTACAAGGGCAGCAAGATGACGTTTAATGGCGACGCGCCGATATCGGTCGACGGCACGCTGAGCCTGCACGGCGTGACGCGACCGCTGACGCTGACGATCAACGAGTTCAAATGCATCATTCACCCGCTGTTGAAACGCGAGGTCTGCGGCGCGGATGCCTCCGCCGAATTCGACCGGGGCGATTTCGGCATTTCCTATGCTTTGCCGAAACCGATCCCGTCCGGCAAGGTGACCTTGCAGATCCAGGTCGAGGCCGTGAAGGACGAGGCGCCCGGTCCGCAAAACTAAGCGGACGTTTCACCAAAAAAAGCCGCGCATCCTGAGGCCGATTCAAGCCTGCTGCTGGGACAGGCGGCGCAGTTCGCGCGGGCACTCGCCGAACTCGCGCCGGAAAATCTTGCTGAACGTACCGGAATCGCGGAAGCCCCAGCGGTAAGCAATCTCGGTAATGCTCAGGTGCCCGGAAGCCGCGGCGCCCAGATCGCGGCGGCAGCGGTCGAGTCGCTGCCCGCGGACCCACGATGCCGGCGTCGTCGCCTCTTGTTCGAACAGGCGGTGGAGATGCCGCTCGGTAATTCCGTTTGCCGTCGCGATCCGCCGGTTACTCAGTTCGGGATCGTCGAGATGCTGATCGACATAGGCCATGACCTGCCGCAGGAGGACAAACGAGCCCCGCTGCGCCGGCAGTTGGAAATTGGCGCTGAGTGTGGCGGCCAGCAATTCCATGGCCGCGTTCAGGATGTGCCCGGCATCGCTTCGCGGGAGCTCGCCGAAGCTGGCGTCCAGGGACAGGACATGATCGATGAAAAGCTGGCTGAGACCGGACGAGACCTTGATCCGGCTGCCGACAAAATCCGTGGCGCGCGGCAGCACGCGATGAAGCTGGGCCTGCGGCACGGCAAATGTGATCTGGCGCAGGCCTGCGCCGGTGATGAAGGTCATCGGCCGCGTCGTATCCCATAGCGCGAAGGTTCCGGGAGACAGGGAAATTTCCTGGTCGCCGGTCATCAGGCAGATCGAGCCTTCGGCGATGTAGATGAGGTTGTACAGCGCTTCACTGTCCTGGGCGATTTCGCGCGGACCGCGTGTGCCGACAATGCCCCCCTGCGAGGCGGTGAGATGCGTTACCCGGAATCCGTCGAAGCGGCCCTGGCGGATGAAGGCGGGAAACTGGTCGCAGCGGATGGGCCGGATCGCCCAGCGCATATGCGCGTCGACCACGAAGTCGCGCCAGTAATCGAACTGCCTGCGCGGCGCGACGCGGCGTGTCGTCCAGACATCAGGGTTGTTCCAGCCCTCGACCAGTGACGGGATCTGCGGTTCCATGGTCTCCTCCTCCTCACATGGCGCCGTCAGGCGGAAGCGCATTTCAGCCTGGTATTTCCGCAGACCTTCCGATGGCTGGTTCGGTGGGCCGGACGCTCGTTTCAGAGTCCATTATCGGCCTGCCGGCCGTTCACGCAAGGAAAGCGCGCGATTGGCTGCCGATCAAATGTCGGTCCAGACCCAATTCTCTGTCAGTTCAGGCCAATACACGTCGGGGCCACCCACCTAGTATAAGGCGACGACCGGAGAGGCAATGCGCCGCTGTCCACGCTCGGACTTGCGGAATCCGGAAACGCTCACGTCGGCGGCATTATCCGCCAGGAGGAAACCATGTTGCTCAAAGCTGTCGCAAAAGAAAATCTTTCCCCGTACCTGCGCAATATTGCCGACGACCTGTATCCGCGCGTCGATCCGGCCTTCATGCCGCATTTCGAACGTTACATGGGTCTGCTCGGTCACGTGCCTGAACACGCGGAGCGTTTCTTTCCGTATTACTTCGGCATCTGGTTCGACAACAAGCTGGGGCCACGGCTCACCGAACTGGCGCGCCTGGCCATCGCCCAGGGCACGCAATGTCAGCTATGTCTGGCGGTGCGCTACACCAAGGAGGTCGACGAGAATGATGTCGCGGCGATCCCCGGCATCGACTCGGCCAGACTCTCACCCAGCGAGCGCGCTGTCGTGCGCTTTGCCACCGCTTTCGGCAACGACCACCATGCGATCACGGAAACGCACTTCGACGAACTGAAACGGTTTTTCAGCGAAGAGCAAATCACTGAACTGCTGCTCTGGAGCGCAATGGCTCTCGGCCTCGGCCGCATCCTGAAGGTGGCGCAGATCGTCGATGCCAGTTGCCCGCTACCGGCGAAGAGCGAAGCGAAGCAAGCGGAAGCAACCGTCTGACCCGGCGCGCGCCGCGACAATGCATCAGGACCAGTCAGGGCGATAACGCTGCCGGCGTGGAGATGACATGACGCAGAAATTACCCATCGTGCCGCCCGAGGCGGTCACGCCCGAGTGGCTGACGCTGGGGCTGCGCAACCGCAGCCTGGACGCCACCGTGTCCCACTTCGAGATAGAGGCGGTCGGCACCGGCCAGCTCGGCGAGACGAGGCGCTTCAAGCTTCACTACAAGGGCACGCCGCCGCCGGATGCGCCGCGATCGGTGGTCGGCAAATTTCCCTCGGCGAACTCGGTTGCCGCAGAGACCGGCAAGACGATGGGGTTTTACCGGGCCGAGGTGATGTTCTACCGCGAGCTCGCGCACCGCGCGCGCATCCGCACGCCGGGCGTGTACGGTGCCGAGATCGACGAAGGTAACGATTTCGTCCTGCTTTTCGAGGATTTGGCGCCTGCCCGGACTGGTGACCAGATGCGCGGTTGCACGGTCGAAGAAGCGCATCTGGCCCTGGAGGAAGCGTCAAGGCTTCATGCCGCGTTCTGGAACGACAAGGAATTGATGAAGCAGGACTGGCTGTATGTGCCGGAAGGCGCGCAAGGCTTTTACACCACCGACCTCATCGAAAAATCCTGGGATCACGTCAGGAAAAACTACAAGGGTCAGCTGGCGCCCGAGGTGGTGGCCGTGTGCGAGAAGTATGTGCGCAACCACGCCTGGTGGAACCGGCCGCGTGAGTTTCCGAAGTGCTTTTCGCACAACGATTTCCGCCCCGACAACATGTTGTTCGGCGGGCCGGGCGAACGGGTCGCCGTGGTCGACTGGCAGACCAGTAATTTCCTTGGCACGGGCATGGACGTCGCCTACTTTCTCGGCGCGATCTTCGACCGCGAGACGCGCAAGGCCAACGAGCACGCGCTGCTCAGGGAGTACCACGAGAATCTGATCCGCTACGGCGTCAAGGACTACACCTTCGAGCATCTGCTGCGCGATTACGCACACTACAGCTTCGCGCAGATCGCGGTGGCGGTGGCGGCGACAGTGATCGTCAAGCGCACCGAACGCGGCGACCGCCTCTTCATGCACATGATCACGGGTGCGGCGCTGCAGGCGCTGGACAATCACGCGCTCGACGCGTTGCCGGACTGACCATGCGCCTGGCCAAGCCGCATCTCGATATCGGGCTGTTCACGCAGCAACTCGAGCGGCAGCGAGCGTTCTGGTCACGCGATGTCGGTCTGCGGCTCGATCACGAACTGGCATTCCGGCCAGGCTGGGTGCAGCACCGTTTCGATGCACACGGGTCCGTGGTCAAGGTGAATCACTGGATCGATCCGCTGCCGCCGCTGCCACCGACCGGTTACGTCGGCCTGACGATCGCGCGCGAAGAAAGCCCGGGCTGGGAGGGTCGTCATCCTGACGGTGACTGGGTGCGCCTCGTGTCTCCGGGGACGGACGGCGTCGTGCGCATCGGCATCACCATCCGCAGCCCCGACCCGGCGCGAATGATGGCGTTTTATCTGAACGCGATGGAATTCGAGCGCGTCGGCCCGCGCTGCGCACGCTGCGGCGACAGCTTGCTGTTCGTGGAAGAAGGCTCCGGCGGCAGCGAGACAGACGACTTCGCCGGGCCCGGGTTCCGCTATCTGACGGTACAGATCTTCGACGCCGACCAGGTCTGCGAGGAGATTGTCGCGCGTGGCGGACGCCTTGCACGGGCGCCAGTCAACTTCGGCAGCATCGCTCGCTACGGCTTCGTCAAGGATCCCGATGGCAACTGGATCGAGATATCGGCGCGCGCCTCGCTGATCACGCCACGGCCCGACCATCAATGATCCCGCTTGGCCACACTTTTTTGTGATGTCGGCAACCAGAGGAAAAACATGGCCCAGAAAAAAATTCTCATCGCCGGCGCTCTCGGGCTTTCGGGCCGGGCCGCCGTTCGGCACTTTGAATCTCGCGGCTGGGCAGTCGTAGGCCTTTCGCGGCGCTCGCCTGCCGAGGCCTATCGCGATCTCGACAGCAAGGCGCAATTCATTTCGGTGGATCTGCGCGACCGGGCGGACTGCGCAGTGAAGCTGTCGGCGCTCACGGATGTAACGCACATCATCTATGCGGCGGTTTACGAGACCAGCGACCTCAAGAGCGCGTGGACGGCCGGTGCCGGGGATTTCGTCGGCGTCAATGTGCAGATGCTCCGGAATTTCCTCGACGTGATGTTGCCGGCCGCCCAGGGTCTGCAGCAGATGACCGTCTTCCAGGGCGCCAAGGCCTACGGCGTGCATACCGGTGCCATGAAGCTGCCGGGCAAGGAGCGCGATCCGCGCATGATCTCCATCGGCTTTTACACGCCGCAGGAAGAACTCTTGCGCGCACGCCAGAAGGGCAAGTCCTGGACCTGGACGATCTTCCGGCCCCAGATGATTTCCGGCTTCGCGACGGGCGCCCCGATCTCGTGTCTGCCCGGTATCGGAGTCTATGCCGCAGTGTGCCGTGAGTTGGGCTTGCCGCTGCGCTTTACGGGCCGTGCCGATGGGCCGCTGGAAGCCGTCGCAGTCGAGATTCTGGCCAAAGCCCTGGAGTGGGCGGCGACCGAGCCCCGCTGCGCCAACGAAATCTACAACATGGGCAACGGCGACTGCTTCTGCTGGCCCAACGTGTTCCCGCGCATCGCCAGCGAAGTCTTCGCTATGGATTACGCGCCGCCGCACTCGGACTATCTGGCCGTGGTGATGGCCGACAAGGCGCCGGTATGGGATGAGATCGTGGCGCGGTACGGGCTGAAAAAATACGCCATGAAGGATCTGGTCGCATCCTGGCAAGTCGTCGACTTCTTCCTCGACTACGGCGACCGCAATCGCCTCGCACTGCTCAGCACCATCAAGGCACGCACTCACGGGTTCCAGGAGTGCGAGGACAGCGAAGACATGATTGTGCGCCAGCTCAAGGAGATGCAGGCGCAGCAGGTCCTGCCGCCGGGACGCTGCGCGTGAACAAGTCTGCGGCCCGCGTGAGTCGTGATCCGGAAGAGCACCGTCGAGGGCGCCAACACCGGCAAGCTCTGGAGGCGCGGATCCGACGAAGCAAAGCGTGCTGAGACACCCATTCGATTCATAGTGTCAACGTGCCGGAGCTGCGGAACGCAGCCGGGCCGTGCATCCGCCGGAGGCAACCATGGCTCAGTATGTCGATGTCGAAGAAGCAATCCGCACACCCGGTCTGCGGGTCGTGCTCACGCCGGGCATACCCGGTCCGTGGAGCGAAGTGGCGAAGGCCATCCTCCACGTCAAGAAGCTGGATTACGTCAAGGCGCGCCAGGAAGTCCTTGGCGCCAACGTCGCCCTGCTCCGATGGACCGCACAGGCCACCGCGCCGGTTGCCGTGTGGAACGACGAACCGCCGCGCTCGACCTGGATCGAGCAGTTGTACTTGTTTGAGCGACTGGCGCCGGAACCGAGACTGATTCCGGCGGATTTCGACGAGCGCGTCCTCATGTTCGGACTGGCCAACGAAATCCTCGGCGAAAACGGGTTCATCTGGAACCGCCGACACATCATGGTGCGGGACTTCACCAAGCCGGACAAAGACGCGGAGGTCCGCGAGAAATTCACCGCGCTCGGGAAAAAATACTGGTATGGCCGGCAGGCGGCGGAGACCGCACCCACACGCTGTGCGGAAATCGTTCGCCAGCTCGCGACGCGGCTGGAGCGGCAGAGCGTCAGTGGCAGTCCCTATTTTATCGGCCGCTCGCTGACCGCACTCGACCTGTACTGGGCCTGCGCGGCGGTGCTGATCGAACCGCTCCCGGAAAGCGACTGCGAGATGTCGGCCTTGTTCCGTGACGTTTACACCAACACCGATTCGGTCGTGCAGGCAGCCATCACGCCAGCCCTGATGAAGCACCGGGATTTCATCTATCGGCGCTACCTCGAACTGCCGATTGATCTCTAGTGATGCGACGCTTGTAATGCGACACTTGACCCCGGAGACGGATTCCACCCGGAATCCTGACTTCTCCACTGCAGCAGACTTGCCGTTGGACAGCATTCCAGGACCCGCCGAATTCTCAGGAAGAAATATCATGATCGATCTGTACACGTCGTCCACACCCAATGGCTGGAAGGCGTCCATCCTTCTGGAAGAGCTGGGTGTCCCGTACACCCTGCACCCGATTTCCCTGCAGAAGCAGGACCAGAAAACGGCGGCCTACCTCTCGATCAATCCCAACGGGCGCATCCCCACCATCGTCGATCGCGAGGAAGGTGACTTCGCGGTTTTCGAATCCGGCGCCATCCTGATCTACCTCGCGGAGAAGTACGGCCGCTTCCTTCCAGGCGACCGCAAGGGCCACTCGCGCGTCATTCAGTGGCTGATGTTCCAGATGGGCGGCATCGGCCCGATGCAGGGACAGGCGAACGTGTTCTTCCGTTACGCACCCGAGAAAATCCCGTACGCCATCGATCGCTATCAGGCCGAAACCAAGCGGCTGTACCGCGTGCTCGACACGCGCCTGGCGCACGAAGAATTCCTGGCGGGCGACTACTCCATCGCCGATATCGCGAACTGGTCCTGGGTTTCCCTGCACTTCTGGGCTGGCGTCGAGGTCAACGATCTTCCACACCTGACGCGCTGGATGGAAAAGATTCGTTCACGCCCGGCAGTCCAGCGCGGCATCGCCATACCCGAGCCGATCCAGCTCGGCGACGGCGGCGAGGATGTGAAGAAAATGGCGCAGTCGATTCTGGTCACTCAGTCGAATCCCGCGTAGCAGGCAGACGATGACACAAGGTCGCACGCCGAATCTCGACGGAGTTCGAACGAAGCTGCAGATAACCGCGGCGCGGCCGTTTTCAGTGCTCGATAGAGGTTTCACGCCAATCCGCATCGTATAGGGATCGTCCGCATAGGATTCGGGCCGCGCGGAGGCAACAATACGGGCGCGATAGCGTTTGATTCACATCAAACTGGAGGTTAAAGTGAAGCCCATCGAGAAGCAGGACAAGGTTCCAGCGACTGCAAGAGTGGCAACGACCGATCTTGATGTGGTCGTTGTCGGTGCCGGCTTCGCCGGCCTCTGCATGCTCTACCGCTTGCGCAAGCTCGGTTTGACGACGCGGGCCTTCGAGACGGCGCCCGATGTCGGCGGAACCTGGTACTGGAATCGCTATCCCGGTGCGCGCGTGGATATCGAGAGCGTCGAGTACTCCTTCTCGTTCTCCGAGGAACTCCAGCAGGAATGGCAGTGGTCGGAGCGCTACTCGCCGCAGCCCGAACTTCTGCGCTATGCCAACCACGTCGCCGACCGTTTCGACTTGCGGCGCGATATCCAGCTGGAGACGCGCGTCACCGCCGCGGCGTTCGACGAGACGACGAATCGTTGGGTGGTCGAGACCGACCGTGGCGACCGCGTCTCGGCCCGATTCTGCATCATGGCCTCGGGTCTGCTGTCGGCGCCCAAGCCGCTGGACATCAAGGGCGCAGACAGCTTCAAGGGCGCGCGCTATCACACCGCGCAATGGCCGAAGGAACCGGTCGACTTCACCGGCAAGCGCGTCGGCGTGATCGGCACCGGCTCGTCCGGCGTTCAGTGCATTCCGGTCATCGCGCAACAGGCCGGCCACCTGCATGTCTTCCAGCGCACTCCGGTCTTCAGCATCCCCGCACGCAACGCGCCGATGGACCCGGCGTTCGAGCGCCAGGTCAAGGACAACTACGCGGAGTTGCGGCAGATGGAGCGCGATTCTTTCGCCGCGTTCGTGATGGTCAACGGAAAGCCCACGCCGTTCAACATGACTTCTGCCCTGGCGGCGAGCGCCGAGGAGCGCGAACGCGAGTACGAGTCGCGCTGGCAGAACGGCGGACTGGCGATGTACACCGTGTATTCGGACATTCTCCTGAACAAGGAAGCCAACGACA
>JAYWBB010000047.1:0-18813 GCA_043781855.1 Nevskia sp.
CGCACTCGTGCTGCTGTTTGCGCTACTCGGTGGCCTTGTGCTGAACCTCATGCCCTGTGTTTTTCCGGTACTGTCGATCAAGGCGATCAGCCTCGTCGAAGCGCGCGGCGCCACCGCACGCAAGCAACGCGGCCATGCGCTGGCCTATACCGTTGGCGTGCTGCTGACCTTTGCCGGACTCGCTGGCCTGCTGCTGATCCTGCGTGGCACCGGCAGAGCCGTCGGCTGGGGCTTCCAGCTGCAGCAGCCGGCCTTCGTCGCCGGCCTCGCCTACCTGTTCTTCGCGATGGGCCTGTCGCTGTCCGGCGTCGTCGAGTTCGGTACGCGGCTCATGGGAGTCGGCCAGTCGCTCGCAAGCAGCGCCGGCTATCGCGGCTCGTTCTTCACCGGTGTGCTCGCGGTCGCGGTTGCAAGTCCGTGCACGGCGCCGTTCATGGGCACCGCGCTGGGTTACGCACTGGCGCAGCCGGCCTACGTCTCGATGGCCGTATTCCTCGCGCTCGGCTTCGGTCTGGCGCTGCCGTTCCTGTTGATCGGCTTCAACCCGCGTCTCGCGCGAATCCTGCCGAAACCGGGGCGGTGGATGGAAACGTTCAAGCAGGTCATGGCCTTCCCGCTGTATCTGACCGCCATCTGGCTGCTCTGGGTGCTCGGCGGCCTGACCGACCGCAACGGCATGACCGTCGCGCTGTTCGGCTTCGTTCTCATCGCGTTCGCACTGTGGCTCTGGAACCGTCCGGGCCGCATTGCAACCGGCCTGAAGATCGCCTCGATTGCCGCTGCGGTGGCGCTGCTGGCCAGCCCGCAGGTGCGCAGCGTCTCGACTGCCAGCGCAGCGGCGAAGAGCACCGCCTACGAACCCTGGTCCGAAGATCGTCTTGCGGCACTGCGCAGCGAAGGCCGCACGGTGTTCGTGAATTTCACTGCGGACTGGTGCATCACCTGCAAGGTCAACGAACACGGCTCGCTTGCGAGCGACGCGGTACGCAGGGCCTTCGCCGCAGAAAACGTGGTCTGGCTGGAAGGCGACTGGACGCGCTCCGATCCGGCGATCACCACGGCGCTGGAAAAATTCGGTCGCTCGGGCGTACCGCTGTATCTCGTCTACCCGAAGGGCGGAGAGCCGAAAGTGCTGCCGCAATTCCTGACGCCGGACCTCATCATCACAGCGCTGAAACCCTCGTAGGGCGCAGCGGCGCGAGCAGCATCCAATACCGCGCGCCACGCGAACACGCAGATCCCCGCGAACCGCCGGCTCATTTTGCCGGAGCGGCCGCTGGCGACGCGGCGGACTTCGGCGCAGCCGGTAGCGGTTTCGGCGCAGCCGGCTTTGGCGGCGGCGCAGTGGCTGCCGAAGCTGTTGCCGGCACAACCGCCGCTTCGCCCAGGGCTGTAGTCGCCCGCTTGCTCGGCCGCTGTTTCGTGATCGTGCCGATCGCCGCCGTGACCATCTTCTGCAGCGCCTGCTCGACCGGCGTGTTGCTGAAGACATTCAGCAGGCCGGGCAGCGGAATGTAGCCGATGCGACTCGTGAACAGACCCTCGAGACCGAGACCGTAGCTGGTGTTGCGGCCTTCGACGGCAGTGCTCGCGACGATGCGGCCGGTAGCCGTGTCGATGACGCGGATATCCATCGCCGCGAAGCCGCGCTTGAAGCTGAGATTGGCGATGCCGATGCCCTTCGAGAAATCCTTGCCGAGCGGAATCGGAATCGGGATCGCCACGCCGCTGACGCCGGCATCGAAGCCGGTCAGCGCGCCGACGACCAGCAGCTCCGCGCCTTCGAGTTGCTTCAGCGGGATGCGACTTTCGTCGCCGACTTTCGCCGACTGCGCGAACTCCTGCTCGACCAGCACGTCGTTCAGCGCGTCGCGTTCGAGCACGATGAACTGACCGCTGTTGAACAGCTCGGTGACCAGCACGTCGTGGATGCCGGAGGTAATGCCGCGCGCCTCGATCTGCTCGTCCGCCTTGCGCTTGGCGTTGACGTAGCCGATCTGCCGCGCGAGCGATTTCTCGGTCGACGGATCGGTCTTGTCGATGATGCTGCCGACCGCGATGCGGTACTTCGGCCCGTCGAACTTCTCGGCCTGCGCCTGGGCGATGGTCTGGCCTTCGCCGCGCACCACTTTCGTGCCGGTACAGGCGGCCAGCAGCAGTGCTGCCAGCAGGGCCGGGATCGTCGAGTTCGATGCGCGCATGAAGCGAACGCCACGCGCCGCGCCGTGATGCGACGGTCGGCGCGCGACTCCGGTCTAACCGAGCTTCGTTGCGACGATATGGTTGACCGCCGCCTCGATGCAGTTGCGCAGCGCGGTTTCCATCGGCGTCTTCGAGAACGCGCCGAGGCCGATCGGCAGGTCCGGGCCAGTGAACACGAGGCCGATGCCGTTGTTGGCCGAGGTGCCGTCGACCGTCGTGGCGTTGACCACGCGGCCGGTCGCGGCGTCGATGATGCGGATGTTGATGGTCACGCAGGCCTGCTTGGTCGAGGCGATGATGATCGAGCCACCCTTGCAGTTCGGCTCGAACGCCGTGACCGTGCCGCGAATCAGCAGCTGTGCGCCTTCGAGCTGGCCGATCGGCGCAGCGGTTTCCTTCTTGAAGCGGCCGGAGTTGGCGAGGTCCTGCTCGGCCGTGACCTCGTTCAGATGCTCGCGTTCGAGCACGATGAAGCGATTGGTATTGAACAGCGCGTTCGCGAGCATGTCGGCCATGCCGTCGCCGATGTTGCTGCGCTTGGCGGCCTTGTAATCGAAGGCGCTGATCGCGATGCGGTATTTGGGTCCGTTGACCGGCTCGCGCTGGGCTTCGTAAATCGACGGCCCGCCGCTGGAGCTGACGACGGTGGCGGTGCTGGTGCAGCCGGCGAGTGCGGCAAGGCCGACGACGGCAAGCGAGACGAAGAAAGTTGAATGGCGCATGGCAACACTCCCGGGAGGATTTTCTCGACATGGCGTCGGCCGCGCCGACACTACGCAAGGCTTCTGAACGCTAGCTTAACAGTGCGCCGTACCCGGGCGGGGCCGTCCGCACGCCAGCGATTCAGGCACCATCCACGCCATGAAAACCTCGACAAATTCCGATCCCGCCCGCGTCCGCTTCGCCTTGCATGGCGGCGCTGGCGATCTTCCCGCCCATGCCGGTGCGCAGACCGAACAACGCGACGCACTGCTTCGCATCGCCACCGAGGGAGCCGGCCTGCTGCATGCGGGTGCTAGCGCCCTCGACGCGGTGACACTCGCGGTCGAACGGCTCGAACAATGTCCGCTGTTCAACGCCGGCATCGGCGCGGTGCTGAACCGCAACGGCCAGCCCGAGCTCGATGCCTCGATCATGAGCGGCGAGGATCGCGCCTGTGGCGCGGTAGCCGGCATCGCGCGCGTGCAAAGCCCGGTGCGCCTGGCGCGCGCGATCATGGAACGAACGCCGCACGTGTTCTTCGCCGGCGTCGGCGCAGAGCAGCTCGCAGAGCAACTTGGCTTGCCGATGGTCACGCCCGAATACTTCATCACGCCGCTACGCCGGCAGCAGTTGGCGACGGCGATGAAGACCGGCGCAATCGTGCTCGATCACGACGCGTCTTTCGTCGAGACCGACAGCGCGGCTTTCGGTACCGTCGGCGCCGTGGCGCGGGATGCGCAGGGCCATCTCGCCGCCGCAACTTCCACGGGCGGCCTGACCAACAAGCTGCCGGGCAGAGTCGGCGACACGCCGATCGTCGGCGTCGGTACTTTCGCCGACGACACCAGCTGCGCGATTTCCTGCACAGGTACCGGCGAAGCCTTCATCCGCGCGGTCTTCGCCCATGCGGTGCACGCGCGCGTCGCCGACAGTGGCTGGACGCTGGCGCGCGCCTGCGCCGGAGGGCTCGACACCGTTGCCCGCTACAACGGCCGCGGCGGCTGCATCGCGATCGGCGCCGACGGCAGCCTCGTCACCGCATTCAACTCGCAGGCGCTGTACCGCGCGTGGATCGGGGCGGACGGTGTGCCGCGCGTCGCGATCCACTCCGACGACGCGGCACAGTCATAATCCGGGCATTCAGTCATTCGGTGAACTCCTCGCAGCGCACGGTGACAATGCGGTGGAATTCGCCTACATGGTCAAAGCCGGCATGCCGCTGCAGGACGCGACTCGCGCGACGACGCCGAACGCCGCGCAACTGCTCGATCAGTCGAACCGGCTCGGATCGGTCGAGTCAGGCTTTGCCGCCGATCTGGTTGCGGTCGAGGGCGATCCGCTGCGCGACATCGCGCTGCTGCAGCAGGTGAAGTTCGTAATGAAGGACGGCGTCGTTTACAAGAAACCGTGAGGCCTCAGGCGGCGGGCAACGCGTAGAGGTCGACGGGTTCTGCGAAGCCCTTGACGGCCAGCGGCGCGCGCGGCTCGAGCGTCTGTTCGCCGGCCTGTTCGCGGGTACGGCCGTCGATCAGAATTTCGCCGTCGAGGGCCTGTTCGCAGAGCCGCGAAGCCAGATTCACCGCCGGGCCGACCGCCGTGTATTCGAGCCGCGAGGCCGAGCCGATCACGCCCACGGTCACGAAACCGCTGGCCACTCCGATGCCGATGCCGAGCCGATGGCTCTCGCTGCTCCACTGTTCGGTGACGCCGCGCGCGTCTGTGCGCACACCGTGCGCCAGGCGCAGCCCGACCGCCGAGTGGTCCGGCATCGGGATCGGTGCGCCGACAAGGATCAGAATGCCGTCGCCAGCGTAGTCCTTGATCGTGCCACCGAACTTGCCGACGACAGCGCCGACCGCATCGTAGTAATCACTCAGCACCTGGATCACGCGCGAACTCGGGTGGGCTAGAGCGTAGGCGGTGAAGCCGCGCAGATCGCTGACCACGACGGTGATCTCGAGATAGTTCTGCTCCATCGCGCTTTTCATGCCGCGGTCGCGCACCAGCTCGGCAACCTGCGAGGACAGGAAGCGCGACATGAATTGTCCGCGCTGCCCTTGCAGCACGTGGTAGTGCACGCCACCGATCAGCGTGATCATCTCGCCGATCTGCACGCTGATCGCGCCGGCATCGAGGCTGAGCACGAAGCCGGCGGTGAAAAACGGCACACCCATCGCCAGCGCCAGCACGCGGATGGTTTCCGGCCGTTCCGGACGACGGCGCAGCAGCAGCAGTGTCGACAGAATGCCGGTCAGCATTGCGAACAGAATCGGCGCGGCGAACAGCCAGAAACCCGGGCGCGAGAACGCTTCGGGATTGCTCGCGGCGAACAGGAAGTCACGCGCGCGCCGGTCGGGTTCCGCGATCGCGAACACGCTGTACAGGATGCCCGCAGCCTGGCCGAGACGCAGCATCCAGTCGCCGCCACGCGTGTCCAGGGCGCGTCGGAACGGTGCGGCGCACCCGCAACAGCCATTCGAGCACGCTGATGATCGCTACCGACTCCGGAATCGCCAGCCAGCCAGCCAGGACCGGTCCGTTCTCGGAATGGCGCAGGAATTCGACGTTGAGGAAGATCGAAATCCCGACGAAGGCCAGTGCCGTGGCCAGCGCGCGTGAGGTCGGCGAGTCGCGGTCGGCCGAGAGAAACGCCAGACCCATGCCGAGCGCAACCAGCGATACCAGAACCTGCGGAACGATCGAATTCATGCCGATCGCATTATGCAAGAGTGGCGGCGACCGGTTGCGCAGGCATTCCGTTTGTCCGTCAATTCAGACCGTTCGTTTTCTCTGCTTCAGCGCGGCTTTCCGCCTGCCGGCCCCGCGTCTGCCGATTGTCGGCAGTGCCCGCCGGCCGCCGACGCGCGTCCGAGTATCGCAAAACATACGAGGGCCCAATGCACAGCATTTACGACACCGCTCCGGTCATCGCTTCGTACGTCGTCGCGACCGCAGCGTCGTACGGCGCATTGGACCTGGGCCGGCGTCTCGCCTTCTTCGAAGGTGTCCGTCGGCGCCTCTGGCTGATCGGCGGCGCGGTTGCGATGGGTACCGGCCTGTGGTCGACGCAGTTCGTCGGCATGAATGCCTTCCGCGCGTCGATGATATTTAGTGACGACCTCGGCCTTGCCGTGCTGTCCTGGATGGCTGGCTGCGCCGTGGCGCTGCTCGCGCTGCTGGCGCTTGCGCGGGTTCTCCTCGGCTACAGCAGGATCGCCGTTGGCAGCCTGATGATCGGCCTCGGCATCTGCGTCATGCATTACGCCGGCCTGTCTGCGCTGCGGCTGGCGCCAGCCCCCGTTTACGGTCTCGGCCTGCTCGCGGGTTCGGCGCTGGTCGCCGTCGCCGCGCCAGCCGCAGCCTTGCTCATCATTTTCGATCTCGGCGGCCGGTGGAAAGCACGCCCGATCGCGGCCAGGCTGGCGGCGGCAGCGGCCATGGGCGCGGCGATCTGCGGCCAGCACTACACGGCCATGGCGGCGGCCCGGATCGGCGCCGACGCGCACAGCGCCGCCGACACGCTTCTCGGCAGCAACTGGACAGGCCTGCCGCTGGCGCTGATCATCTGCTTGATGCTTGGTTTTACCGTCTGGTTGTCGATATTCGATCTGAAAGCCATCGGCGAACGCGAACGCCTCGCACGCATCCGAATCCGCGTCCGTGTCTGCACGGAAGCCGAGCGCGTCCACAGGCTCACTTGCCACGACAGCGCCACCGGTCTGCCGAACCGCGCCCTTTTCACCGAGAAACTGCGGAAGCAGCTGGTTGACGTGCGTCATACGCCGTCAGTGCCGGTCGGTCTGGTCTACGCGGAACTGCGCGGCTATCGCCTGCTGATCGAACAGTACGGTCAGGAGCGCATGAACCGAATCCTGAAAACGCTGGCGCAGCAGCTTTCGCGCCAGCTCCAGAACGGCGAACTGCTCGCACGCCTCTCCCACGACGGACTGATCCTGTTCGCGCGCGAATGCGGCGAACGCAACACCGAAGCCACGACCAGCACCCTGCGCGCGCTGCTCAGCACGCCGCTGCACGACGCCGGCGAGTCATTCCGCTTTTCCTGGGGCATCGGCTCCAGCCGCTTTCCCGATCACGGCAATTCGGCGCCGACCCTGATCCGCGCCGCGATGAAAATCCAGAGCCACATCGGCATGGAGGCGCCGCCTCCGGCGGCAGCCACCGCGCCGCGTTACGCTATGGCTTCCTGAGATTGACCGATGGGCGAGCGTCCACCGCGACGACGCCAAGGTTTCACCACCGACCCTGAGCCTTGGGCCGCGACGAGCTAAACCTCCCGCGGCCTCTTTTTTTGGGCAGCGCTCGGCGGTTTCGAGGAGGACTTCGGGGCGGTTACTTGGCGTCCTGCGCGTCCACTGCGAGATCGGCCTCGAACAACTGCTCGAGTTCGCGCGAAATATCCTTGGCGCTCTGGATCAGCAGTTTCTCGTCGCGGTAGATCGCGTGCTGGCGTTGCAGGGTTTCGGCGTCGAAGCGGCGGAAGCGTTCGATGTCGTGCGCGATCTGTGCTTCATCCTCACCCAGCGCGCGCAGCAGGTTCGCGGTGATTTCCAGGCTCGATCCGTAACTGCGCCGGATGATGTCGGAAATCCCGAAATCCATGAGCCGCAGCGCATGCTGGCGATCGCGGGCGCAGGCAAACACGCGCAGGTTCGGGAAGTGGCGCCGCACCAGCTCGGCAATGCGCAGCGACTGCTCGACGTCGGCGATCGCGAGCACGAAGAAGCGGGCCTTGTCCGCGCGCGCGGCGCGCAGCACTTCGACACGACCGGCATCGCTGTAGAAAATCCGGTTACCGAACTGGCGTACGAAGTCGACCTGCTTGGCGTCGCGTTCGAGCACCGTGTACGGAATCTTCTTGAGCCTGAGCAGGCGGCCGACGATCTGCCCGAACGGACCGAAGCCGACGAGGATCACGTCGTTCTCCGGCACGTCGATCTCGTCATAGGCCGGCGGTGCTTCATTGCCGCCACGGAAATGCGCCATCAGCGCGTACAGCGGCGCGCTGACGATCATCGAAGCGGTCACGACCACGATCAGCAGATCCTGCAGCGCCGTGTCGATCAACCCGGCCGTAGCGGCGACACCGAACAGCACGAACGCGAACTCGCCGCCCTGTGCCAGCGCGAAAGCCAGCGACCGCGAGGCCTCGTCGGGCAAGCGGCCAGCGCGACCGATGAGGTAGAGGACGACCCCCTTCACCACGATCAGTCCGAGCACCGCCGCCACCACCGTCAGCGGCTGCGCCAGCACCACGCCGAGATTCGCCGACATGCCGACCGCGATGAAGAACAGACCAAGCAGCAGTCCCTTGAACGGCTCGATGTCGGCCTGCAGCTCGTGGCGGTATTCGGAATCGGCGAGCAGCACGCCGGCGAGGAACGCCCCAAGCGACATCGACAGCCCCACCGATTGCATCGCGAGCGCCGTGCCGGTCACGGTCAGAAGGGCCGCAGCGGTGAACACTTCCGGCATCTGCGTCGCTGCCAGCACGCGGAATACCGGGCGCAGCAGATAGCGGCCGCCAACGATGACCACGATCACTGCAGCCAGCGCCTTCGCCGCCCCGAGCCAGGCGTTGCCGCCGGTTTCGTCGGCGCCGTGCGCGCCGAGCAGCGGCAGCAGTGCGAGGAACGGAATCACCGAGAGGTCCTGAAACAAGAGGATCGCGAACGCGGCGCGGCCGTGACGGTCGGTCAGCTCCTTGCGCTCGGCGAGCATCTGCAGGACGAGGGCGGTCGACGACATCGCCAGCCCGAAGCCGGCGACGATTGCCGCCTGCAGCCCCAAACCCGCCAGCCGTGCAATGCCGGCAAGCGCGAGCGTCGTCAGCAGTACCTGTGCGCCGCCGAGCCCGAAGACATGAGCGCGCAGACGCCAGAGCCGGCTGATCTGAAGTTCCAGGCCGATCACGAACAGCAGCAGCACCACGCCGAACTCGGAGAAGTGATAGATGCTCTCGACGTTGCTGATCAGCCGCAGGCCCCAGGGGCCGATGGCAAGCCCGGCGAACAGATAGCCGAGCACCGCCCCGAGGCCGAGGCGTTTGAACAGAGGCACGGTGACCACGGCGGCGGCGAGAAACAGGGCGATGTCGGCGAGCATGCGTAAGCGGTTCCGGATCGGGTGTCGGCAGCATTGAGAGCCGCAGCCCGTTTCCGTTATCGTTGCGCTTCCCCCGACACGGAATGAGCCATGCGACTCAATGGCGTTGCTGCCATCGCCTTCATCATAGCCTGCGCCCAGCCTCTGTCTGCGGTGGCCCAGGGCCCTGCCGGAGACGCAACGCCACGACCTGCCGAACCCGCGCCGGCCAGCACCGATCCGGCGATCCAGTCCGATGTGCCACTGGGTGCTGAGCCGCCCGCACCGGTGACCGCGCCCGGCGCGCCGGTCACGGCACCCGCGCCGCAGGCGCAGGCCGCGCCCTGGCGTTTCAAGATCGACCCGGATGCCTACACGATCGACAGCGCTGGCCGAGGCTTGTCTCTGCACAAGCCGATCTACCTGTATCCGGCGACTTACTCCGACGCCTATCACGGCGGCAAGACCGAGGTGCTGTTCGCGATCAGTCTCAAGCTGCGCGTATTCAGTCTGCCGCTCTATCTCGGCTACAGCCAGAAGTCGTTCTTCCAGGCCTACAACGGCGGCGACTCCAAGCCGTTCCGCGAGAACGACTTCAATCCGGAGCTCTTCTATCGCTTCATTCCGGCGGATCGCGAACGCTGGTTCCATCTCGGCGCGGATGTCGGCCTCGAGCACGAGTCGAACGGCCAGCGTCTGCCCGATTCGCGCAGCTGGAACCGCATCTACATCGCGCCGTTCCGGGCTCAAGGCAAAAGCCTCGTCTATTGGAAATGGTGGTACCGGATCCCCGAGGACAAGAGCCGCCCGCGCGACGATCCGAAGCGCGACGACAATCCGGACATCCAGGACTACTACGGCTACAGCGAGCTGCACGTACAGCAGCAGTTCTTCGGCGATCAGCTGGCGCATCTGATGTTCCGCTACAACCCGGTGCGCGGCCGCGGCGCGGTCAATCTCCAGTACAGCATTCCCGGGCCGGGCAACAATTTTTTCTGGAGCGCTTATATCTGGAACGGCTACGGCGAGAGCCTGCTCGACTACAACCGCTCGATCACGCGCGTGGGACTCGGCATCACGGTGACGCGATAGTCGGCAGTCGCCGCTGAACTTGCGGTCGGCTCAAGCACTCGAATCTTCAGGTGCCAACGGAGCCGGACATGAACAAAATATTGCTTTGGGCAATCGGCGTGCCGATTCCGATCCTTATCCTGCTATGGCTGTTTCACGTCATCTAAAGTCGGCGATCAAGGGCCGCAGAACTGATCTGGACATCCGCACAACGCGCAGGGTGCTCCGGCGCGGCAGATTATGAAAACGCTGGCGCGCAGCGAGTCACCTCGCCAGCCGTAGCTGTGCCGCCAGGACGATCGCTCGGATAATGATGGTGCCGACTTTCGGAATCGAACCGAAGACCTGCCGCTTACAAGGCGGCTGCTCTGCCAACTGAGCTAAGTCGGCCCGGATTGCGGGACGTTTGCGGCGAAGGCGCAGTTTAGGGTAGCCGGGCGGCGCCGCCAATCGGTGGCGGCGGCACGGCTGTGACTTTCCGCCTCCATAATCGGCTATCGCTTCACGCCGAAACCTTTTTGCGATGGCCGATCTTCACTCCGCGCCTTACCTGTTCGAACAAGTTGCCGCCGTCGTGAAACCACTGGCGCGGGCGTCGTTGTTCTTTCTCGACCGCACCTCGCCGCTGTACTGGCCCTATCTGCTCGGCACGATCCTGTTCGCGCTCATCGGCTGGCGGCTTTTCGAGCGGAAGCCCGGCGAACCGGCGCGCGGTTTTCTGCGCCGGCATTTCGCTGCCGCGCACTGGTGGCACCCGTCGGCTCGCGCCGATTACCGTTTCTATCTGATCAACGCGGTGATCTTCGCACTCGCCGTGACGCCGCTGTTGCTGTCGGCCGCGTGGTTTGCGGATCGGGTCAAGGACGCGCTCGCATACTGGCTCGGCGCCAGCCCCGGCCGGACCGCCAGCATCGGCGTGCGCGCGCTGTACACGCTGCTGTTCTTTGTCGCCTACGATCTCGGCCGCTGGCTCGCGCACACGGCGCTGCACGATGTGCCGCCGCTCTGGGAATTCCACAAGGTCCACCACTCCGCGGAGGTACTGACGCCGATCACCGCGTTCCGCGTGCATCCGGTCGATCTGCTGATCACGCTGTCGGTGCCAGCGCTGACTACCGCCCCGGTAGTCGGCCTGTTCGCGTACTTGTACCCGGCGGCGCTCAACGCCTACAGCTTCCTCGGCCTGAATCTCGTCATCGGCCTGTCGGGGCTGATCGCGAATCTCAAGCATTGGCAGGTCTGGTTCACCTACGGGCCGCTCGACGGCTGGTGGATCAGTCCCGCGCATCATCAGATCCACCACTCGGCCGATCCGAAACACTGGGGCCGCAATCGCGGCTTCGAACTCGGCATCTGGGATCGCTGGTACGGCACGCTGCACATCCCGGCGCGTGAAAACGAGATCGGCAAGCTTGGCCTTGGCGACGGCAGTGATGGCGAATGGCATTCCGTGCGCCGGCTTTATTTCCGGCCGTTCGCGAACGCGTTCCGGTTAATGCATTCCGGGCTGCGCAAACTGATCGCGGCCGTCGTCGTCGCGGTGCTCGTATTCACCGCGCCGCGCATGAATGCTGCGGACGAGGTTCGCGTCGAACTCGAACAACTGACCTGGCCGGAACTCGCAGAACGCATCAGGAGCGGCAGCGCGACCGTCCTCGTGCCGATCGGCGGCACCGAGCAGAACGGCCCGGCAATGACGTTCGCAAAGCACAACGAGATCGTGCGCTACGCGTCCGCCGAGATCGCACGGCGGCTCGGCGCAGCACTGGTCGCGCCGGTGTTGCCGTTTGCGCCCGAGGGTACGTTCGCGCCGCGCGCCGGCAACCAGCAATGGCCCGGCACCATCGGCCTGCGCGAGGAAACACTGAGCGCCGTGCTCGAAGACGAGGTGACCAGCCTCGCCCTTGCCGGCTTCCGCACCATCGTGTTCCTCGGCGATCACGGCGGCAGCCAGCATGCGCAGGCCGAGGTCGCACAGCGGCTTGGTGGCATGCTCGCGACTCGTGGCGTCCGTGTGCTGAACCTCGATCGCTACTACGAACCGGCCTCGCTGGCCGAGCGTCTCAAGGGAGTCGGCGTCGATCCTGCGAACGGCGGGGATCACGCCGGGCTCGTCGACACCGCGGAGTTGATGTCAGTGAAGCCGGAACTGATCCGCCGTGACCGGCTGGATCCGAAACACTGGAACGATTTTGCCACCGCGCCGGGGCCCGGCGGTTCGGGCCGGCCTGATCTGGCGACCGCGGAATTGGGCCGCGCGCTGCTGGAGCAGCGCATTGCCGCCGGCCTTGCACAGTTGCGTGACGCGCTCGCGAGGAAGGCAAAATCGCCCTAGCCGCGCCGCGACAAAAGGGGTTCCCTACCAGAGCCTCATGAATCTCGACCTTGCGGACTGTGCTGCGTCCAACCGCAAATTACAGGTGAAGTGGGCTTAGGGTCATCGGCGTCCCGCGCCGGTCGCCCCCTTTACCCGTCAGGGAACGACGACTCGGCAGGTGGACTCACCGGTGCTGGCCAGCGCCATAAGGCCTTCGAGCACGATATCCGGCGCAACCACCCAGCGACCACAGAGATGCGCGTGTAACAGCGCAGCATCGCCGCCGGTAAGAATGCAGGCAGCCTCCGGCTGCCGCGCCGCGAGCCGGTCGACAAGACCCGCGCAGGCGTGCAGCGCGCCCTGCCGCACACAGGCCTCGGTGTCGCGTCCCAGCCCATCGTCGTAGTCGATGTCCGGATCCGACGCGGCGAAACGCGTCGCGCTGAGCACTGCCTGTTGCGTGGCCAGCAAACCTGGCGCGATGACGCCGCCAAGATGCTGCCCCTGCGCATCGATCGCATCGAAGGTCAGCGCCGTGCCGCAGCTCGCGACGCAAACCGCGCCGCGCACGCGTGACCAGGCCGCGAGCAGGCCAAGCCAGCGGTCGACGCCGAGCCGCTGCGGGTTGGCGTAGGCCGAGCGCAGGCCGAGCCGCTCGGCCTCCGGCGCTGCGAAATTCGGTGCGATGCCGTAGCGCCCGCGCAGCGCGTTGCCCAGCGCCGCCGCGTGCTGCGGCCCGGTGACATTGGCGATCCAGATTGAATCGACCCGGTCGGCCTCGAATGCTGCCACTGCCGCCGCCGGCGCGCCGGCATGCGCGAGCGCCTGCGACGGGCCCAGCACCGCGTCGACCGCCAGCGCCCACTTCAGGCGGCTGTTGCCGACATCGAGCAGCAGGCGCCTCATGCGGCGTCCAGCCGCAGGCTGACTTCGCCGGCATGCAGATGATGCCGCTGGCCTGCGACCTCGACGATCAGCGCGCCGTTGTCGTCGATGCCGCAGGCGCGGCCTTCGAGCGTCGTGCCGGCGCCGTCGATGCGAACCTCGCGGCCGGCGCTGAGATCGAGCCGCGACCACTCGGCGAGAAACGGCGCAAAACCGGCCTGTTCGAAATCGGTCAGTGCGACCACCAGCGCGTTGAGCAGTCCTGCGGCGAGCACATTGCGCGACGGCCGCGTTCGCGCCGGCAATAGCGCCTGCACCGAGGTCCATTCCTGTCCTATTGCTCCGGCCTGCCGCGCGCTCATCGCGACATTGATGCCGATACCGACGATGACGCGGCAGGCGCCGCCGAATTCGCCGCGCTGTTCGATCAGGATGCCGCCGAGTTTCGCGTCACCGACGCGGAGATCGTTCGGCCATTTCAGACCGATGCCGGGAACACCGGCGGTGCCCAGCGCACGTGCGCAGGCCACGCCGATCGCGAGCGGCAGCGTGCCGAGCCGCGGCGGCCAAGCCGCGAAAGACCAGGCCAGCGAGCAATAAAGATTGGCGCCGAACGGCGAGCACCAGTCGCGTCCGCGGCGGCCGCGGCCGGCGGTCTGCGCTTCGGCGAACAGCGCCTGCGGGTCGTGTTCCGCACGCGACGCGAGCAGGCGCTGATTGGTCGAATCGACGCGCAGCTCGACGTTCAGCGCCTTCAGCCGTTGCCGGGTCGCAGGCGCCAATGCGGCGTCGATGGCGAAGGCGTCGAGCCGCGCCAGCGGCGCCCTCAGGCGATAGCCGACTCCGGCCCGCGCTTCGACGTCGAGACCCCAGTCTTCGAGATGCGCCATGCGCTTGGCGAGCGCGGCGCGGCTGACGCCGGCCGCTGTGGCGAGTGCCTCGCCCGAATGCCACTCGGCATCGGCAAGGGCATCGGCCAGTGGTAGCAGCTCGGCGTCTTCGAGCGCACGCGTCATCGCGGCGCGCGTCCGAAGCGCCGGCCTATGAGGCGCGCGCGCTCGAAGCGCGACTCGGTGCCGGCCGCAAGCCGCGCGATGTTCGCGCGATGCTTGAACAGCACCAGCGCCAGCATCGCCAGCGTGAACGCGCCGGCCAGGGACCAGAAGCCGCTGCAGATGCAGGCGACATAGAACAATGCGACGACCGCACCGGTGATGGATGCAAGGCTGACGTAGCCGCTGAGCAGGATCACCAGCACGAAGGCGCCGACGATCCACGGCAGGGCCGCCGGCAGCAGCGCGCCGAACACGCCGGTGAGTGTCGCCACGCCTTTGCCACCCCGGAATTTCTTGAACACCGGATAACAGTGGCCGAGCGCGGCGGCGAAGCCACAGACGTACGGCAGCAGTTCGCGCGTCTCGGCGCCGCCCGCCGCGAACGGCCACGGCAGCACCGGGATCAGCAACGCGGCGAGCACGCCCTTGCCGATATCGATGGCGAGCACGCCGAGTGCGAAACCCGGACCGCGCGTGCGGAGGGCGTTCGTCGCGCCGACATTGCCCGAACCCGACGCGCGCAAGTCCTCGCCGCCGACGAGGTAACGCATCACGTCACCGCCCATGAGGCCACCGAGCAGATAGGCAAGCAGTGCTTTGACGATCAGTTCGATCACGCGTCAACCTCCAAGCCAGGCGCGACGGCGTTCGAGCACGGCGCCCGAGACTTCGGCGAGCGTCAGCGTCCAGGTATCCGCAGGTGCTGCGACCGGCGTCAGGCGTGCCGACATCAGTTCGTCGCTGCGGAACCAGATCAGCGTGATCTCGCTTCCGGCAGTCAGCGTTTCGAGACGGTTGGCCCAGTTGCCGGCCGTGAGCTTGAGGCTGTCGAGGGCGATCAGCAGATCGCCACCGGCGAGTCCGGCCTGGGCTGCGGGCGAGTCGGCAACCACGTTCGCGACTGCGGTTTCGCCCGCGCGCAGGTTGATGCCGAGCCAGGCGGCGGGGTGTGGCTTGCCTTCGGCACGGCCGCCCTCGTCGGAGAGGCCGTGCGTGGCGCGCAGGCTGGCGTTCACGCCGAATTCGGCGAGCAGTTCGGCGAGCGGCAGTTCATCGGTCGAGCGCAGCCATCGTGCGAAAGTTTCGCGCAGATCGACACTCGACAATTCCTGCGCGACCTGCTCCAGCCCCCCTTCCGGCACGCCGATATCGAGACTGCCGTAGCGCCGCCACAGCGCACGCATGACGTCGTCGAGCGTGATGGCGGAACGCAGCCGCAGGGTCAGGTCGAGACAGACCGTCGCCAGCGCGCCCTTGATGTAGTAGTTCACCGCCGCGTTCGGCGTCTGCTCATCCGGCTGGTAGTACTTGATCCAGGCCTCGAAGCTGGCGTCGGCGAGCGTCTGCACGAGCCGGCCCGGCGTACGCGCAAGGCGTGTCGCGGCCTCGGCAACAAGATCGAGATAGACCGGCGCGTCAATGATTCCGGCGCGCAACAGCATCACGTCGTCGTAGTACGAGGTCACGCCCTCGTAAGCCCAGAGGTCCTGCGAATAGGCCTCGGCGGCGAGGTCCGACCCGGCGAACGCAAGCGCAGTGATGCGCTTGACGTTCCAGAGGTGGAAGTACTCGTGGCTGCAAAGCCCGAGGAAGCCGCGATAGCCCTTGCGCAGCCCGCTTTGTCCGGGGCGTGGCAGGGCATCGCGCGCCGTCACCAGTGCGGTCGAGGTCCGATGTTCGAGGCCGCCATAACCGTTGCCGGTGACCTGCGTCAGGAACAGGTACTGCGCCATCACCGGCTCCTGGCCAAACAGCTCGCGCTGCGCGTGGCAGATCTTCGTCAGGTCTGCGGCAAGGCGCGGCAGGTCAGGCTCGCAACGGCCGGAAAGAACCAAGGCATGCGGAATGCCGTCGACGTCGAAATCGACGCGTTGATACGCCGACATCTCGACCGGGCAGTCGATCAACTGCTCGTAGCTTTCCGCGCGGTAGACGCCGAAGCCGTCTTCGTCGACACGAACCGCCGGCAATGTCGTCGCGAGTTTCCAGCCGGGGCACAGCGCCGGATCGGGCCGGAGGATTTCGATTTCAAATGCCGCGTGCTCGCAGCCCTGTGGACAGTAGAACAGAGAGCTGCCGTTGAAGAAGCCGCGGCGCGTATCGAGCCAGGCCTTGCGCACCGACGAGTCCCAGGCGTGGACTTCGTAGTCGAGCTGCACTGCCCCTTCGCCTTCGACGCGGAATGTCCGTTTGTCGATCCGCACGATTGCCGCCGCGTGGCCGTCCCGCGTTGCGCGCAGGCCCTGCACGTGTTTCGCGAAATCGCGCACGAGGTAGCTGCCGCGCAGCCACGACGGCAGCCGGAACGCCGGAGTGGTCGCGTCCATGGAACCCCGGATGCGGAAACGGTGCGCGAGCGGGTCGAGGGTGACGGTGTAACGGGTCGGTGCGGAACTCATGCCGAATTATGACTGGGTGGCCGCACCTGTCGCGAGCGCGGAATGTTTCAGGTCTGACACGGAACGATCAAGAAGCTGTCATCTGGCACTCGTATCGTCACCGTGCTCTGCGCCGGCAGACAAAAAATATCGGCTGCCCGATGGCCGGACGCGCAACCGCCTCAAACCTTCAAGGAGAACCTGCATGAATAGCCTGTTCAAGCGCGCGGCCGCCGCGGCCACACTCGCTGCGCCGACCCTCGGACTCATCGCCTGCAATGGCAGCAACGGCACGCCTGCGGCCCCGGGCTCGCTGCAATTCTCGGCCGCTGCAGCGACGGTTGCCGAGAATGCCGGCACCGTGACGATGACCGTCAACCGCAGCGGCGGCAGCGGCGGCGCCGTCTCGGTCGCCTACACCACGACCGACGGCACCGCGACCGCAGGTTCCGACTACACCCCCGCCAGCGGCACGCTGAACTGGGCTGCGGGCGATGCCGCGCCGAAGACCTTCACCGTCGCGATCACTGACGACACCGCGATCGAAGGCAACGAAAATTTCAACGTCCTGCTCTCGGCCGCGAACGGCGGCGCCACGATCGGCACCACCAGTGTCGCCGGCGTGACCATCACCGACAACGAGGCGCCCGCGCCGACCGCGAAGAACGTCATCTTCTTCCTTGGCGACGGCATGGGCACGAACATGATCACCGCCGCGCGCATCTACCAGTACGGCGAAGCGGGCGAGCTGACGATGGACACCTTGCCGGAAACCGCCTGGGTCCGCACCTATTCTGCCGATGCGCAGACCACCGACAGCGCGCCGTCGATGTCGGCCTACACGACCGGCGTCAAGATGAACAACGACGTCATCTCGATGTCGGCCGACACGAAGGCGTTCGACACGTCCCGCGCAACGCCGGTGGCCTATTTCAGCGGTGCCGATTCAACCTGCCCGGCCACCGGCAACGGCACGGCGGTGCCGACCATCCTCGAACTTGCGAAGGCCGCCGGCAAAACCGTCGGAGCGGTGACGACAACGCGCGTCACCCACGCCACCCCGGCGGCGACTTATTCGCACATCTGCAACCACGACGGCGAGAACACCATCGCCGCACAGGTCGTGCCCGGCGGTGCCGGCTACAACGCCGTGCTCGGCACCGGGCTTGACGTCCTGCTCGGCGGCGGCCGGCGGCAGTTCCTGCCGACCACGGTCAGCGGCGGCCAGCGTACCGACGGCCGCGATCTCACCGCCGAATTGACGGCGGCGCCGAACAGCTACACCTGCGTGACGACGCGCGACACGCTGAATGCCGTCACGCCAGCGGCGGCGACGCGGCTGGTCGGCCTGTTCACGACGAGCCACATGAATTTCGACGCCGATCGCAACCCGGCCAACGAGCCGAGCCTCGCGGAAATGACCACGAAGGCCATCGACGTGCTCGCGGCGAAGCCGAACGGCTACTTCCTGATGGTGGAAGGCGGCCGTATCGACCAGGCCCTGCTCCCTACTTTCGGCCGCCGCGCGATGCAGGACACCATCGCGTTCGACGAAGCGATCAAGGCCACGCTCGCGAAAGTCGATCTGACCAACACGCTGATCGTCGTCACCGCCGACCACGACCACACGCTGACGCTGAATGGCTACGCGCGCCGTACCGGCCCGAGCACCGACGCCAACGGCGTTTATGCGCAGCCCGGCATTCTCGGTCTGGTCAAGAACGTGGTCACCGGCGCGAACGATCTCGATGCCGATGGCCAGCCTTATACGAACCTGATCTTCGGCAACGGCGAGAACCGCACGCAGGGTCCGCGCACCGCGGTCGACGATGCCACCGCAGCCGGGCTCGAGTATCACCAGGAAGCCGGCGTGCGCATGAACTCCGGCGGCGAAAACCATGGCAGCGGCGACGTCATGCTGATGGCCACCGGCGCGGGTTCCGACACCGTCGGCTTCAAGGGCACGATGGTCAACACGCGCGTGTTCGAACTGCTGCGCGCGGCTTACGGATTCTGAGCCCGGCACTTCATTGCCAGACGGTCGGGGCTCACGAGCCTCCTACAGAAACTGTGCAGGAGGGTCGTGAGCCTCGACCGCGTT
>JAYWBB010000048.1:0-47795 GCA_043781855.1 Nevskia sp.
CAGTGCCGGCCGACGGGCCAAGGACCCGACGCAGACCTACGGCCTGACACCGTCGGCAGGCCCGAGCGACGACTTCGGCTGGGAGATGTCGGATCGCGCCGAACCGGCGGGTCGCCCGGAGCGATCCGACGCTGCACCTCGCCCGGACAAGACCACGCGTCCTGTCGGCGCGAGTCGCCCTCGGCGTTCGAATGCCGAGCCGCGCCCAGAAAGACCTGTTGACCGTACGACTCGTACGGCACGAGCGGGAGCTGCGTCGGGCGAGCGCAAGGCATCGCGTCCTGTGCCCTCGGGCACGCGTCCGAAAACTTCGCGCAAGCCTGAAGGCGCGAGTCGTACGCCGCGATTCGGTCCCGGCACGCGGCCCGCCCGTCCGGTGCGTCCCGGGCGCGCCGTCCCGGGCGCTATGCGCACCGCGCCGGCCAGACCGCCGGTCGATACCGACGAGCCGGCGCCGTCGCAGGTACGCCATATCACCGTCAGCGAGCACGAGGACGGGCAGCGCATCGACAATTTCCTGCTCAAGCGCCTGCCCGGCGTGCCGAAGTCGCACGTCTACCGGCTGCTGCGGTCGGGCCAGGTTCGCGTCGCCGGCGGCCGCGCCAAGGCCGAGCGCAAGCTCGTGGTCGGCGAGGAAATCCGCATTCCGCCGGTCCGTATCGCCGAGCGCGGAGAGCCCGTGCGCGCGCCGGACGCGGTGCTCAACCGGCTGCGTGAGGCCATCGTCTACGAGGACGAGCATTATCTCGCAATCTGCAAGCCGGCCGGCCTAGCTTCGCACGGCGGAACGGGCATCGCCTATGGCGTAATCGAGGCCGCACGCGGCTGGGGCAAGTACGATTTTCTCGAACTCGCCCATCGTCTCGACCGCGACACCAGCGGCGTGCTGCTGCTGGCGAAATCGAGACCGGGCCTGCTGCGCGCGCAGCGCGCCTTCCGCGACGGCCTCGCCGACAAGCGCTACTTCGCGCTGCTGGTCGGCCGCCTGCAGGGCGGCGCGCGCGATGTCGATGCCGCACTGGTGAAGAAGGCGCTTGCCGGTGGCGAGCGCTACATCGCGATCGACGAGGAAGAGGGCAAGCCGTCGAAGTCGCGCTTCGTGCCGCAGGCACATTACAAGGACGCTACCCTCTGCGAGGTGCACATCTACTCCGGCCGCACGCACCAGATTCGCGTGCACGCTCTGGCGCTCGGCCATCCGGTCGGCGGCGATCGCAAGTACGGCCTGCGCGACGAGCAGAAGACGCTGCGCGAGTTCGGCCTGCGGCGCATGTTCCTGCATTCGCATTTCCTGCAACTCCCGGCCGACGGCGCCGGCACGCAGAGTTTTCCAAAGCTCATGATCAACGCGCCGATGACCGAGGATTTACGAGCTTTCATGGATCGCCTTGGGCCGGGTAAATAGCCACCCATGCGGCATTTTGATTTGCTGATTTTCGACTGGGACGGCACGCTCGCCGACTCCGCCGGCGAGATCGTCTCGACCATGCAGTCGGCGATCCGCGTGCTCGACTTGCCGCCGCGCGCCGACCAGCAGATCGCCGAACTGATCGGGCTCGGACTCGCCGATGGCATGCATCGCCTCTATCCCGAATACGCCACGCCGACGCTGCTGGAGCTGCTTGCGACCTATCGCGCGAAAGCGCCAGGCCGGGTCTATGAAGCACCGCTGTTCGGGGGCGTCGACGCGTCCCTGAGCGGGCTGCGCGACGCCGGCTACCGGCTTGCCATCGCCACCGGCAAGCCCCGCTTCGGTCTCGCGCGTTCGCTGGTCTGCCATGCGCAGCTTGCGCCACTGTTCGAGCTGAGCCGCTGTGCCGATGAGACGGCCGACAAGCCGAATCCGCTGATGCTCGCCGAAATTCTCACCGCGACCGGCGTCGCGCCGGAGCGCGCGCTGATGATCGGCGACACCGAGTACGACGTTGCGATGGCCTCTGCGCTCGGCATGCCGGCGCTCGGCGTCGCCTGCGGTGTGCACGATGCGGGTCGTCTCTTGAAGGCCGGTGCGAAGGCGGTGATCGACGATGTCGGCGCGGTGCCGCGCTGGCTTGGGAATTAGGGAAAATCTGAAAAAGCCCTCTCCCTCCGGGAGAGGGTTGGGTGAGGGCGGTTCAAGTTAAGGTAAGCCCTTGATTGAGAATCCCTCATCCCTGCCCTTCTCCGGGGGGAGAAGGGTTCAAGTACTTTTTCAGAGCATCCTTAGTGCATACAGGGGCTAGGGCAGGGCGCAAGCCGCGAGCGCCAGCAGGCGTCTCGTCGCAATCAGCGGCAGGCCAATCAGGCCCGTTGGGTCTGCCGATTCGATCGCCTCGCAAAGCGCGATGCCCAGACCTTCGCACTTGAAGCTGCCCGCGCAGTCGAGTGCCGGTTCGGCATCGACGTAACGCTCGATCTCGGCGCGATCGAGCGCGCGGAAGCGGACGCGCGTGCGGTCGATGTGGGTCAGCGGTGCACCGAGACCGTCATGCAGAAGTGCGATGGCCGTGATGAACTCGACGGTCTTGCCGGATTGCGCCTCAAGCTGCCCGATCGCCGCCGCGCGGTCCATGGGTTTGCCGAGAATCCGAGTACCGCACTGGACGACCTGGTCCGAACCGAGCACCCAGCGCCCGGGCCGTAATGCGGCAATCGCGCGCGCCTTCGCGTTCGCCAGGCGCGTCGCCAGTGCCGCTGCGGATTCGCCGCGCAGCCGCGTTTCGTCGACCCGCGAGGTTTCGACGACGAAGGGCAGGCCGAGTCTCGTCAGCAGTTCGGAGCGATAGCGGGAGCCGGACGCGAGGAGCAGCGGCGATTCCATGGAAATGCGGGGCGTCATTCGGTCTGGGTTGGTTGAGGCAGGCTTTGTTTATGGGCAGGCTGCGCTGCTAGAGTCGCCGCGATGAAACAGCCCGTCAAAAAAATGCTGCCGCTGTATGCGAAGGCTTCCAGTGCATTGGCGCGCCAGGCGACGTATGGCGGCGCGCTGCCGATCGCGAGACTTCCGCGCCTGTCGGCAGCCGTCGCCGATCCGGCCGGTGAGCTGCAGGTCGAACTGACCGCACGCCGTGACGCCAACCGCGCGGCGAAGCTCGAAGGCAGCCTGCGCGGCGAGTTGAGTCTGATCTGCCAGCGTTGCCTGCAACCGTTCGCCTGGCCGCTCGATGCCATGGTCGATCTGCGTCTGGTGTTCAACGAAGACGAGGAAAACCGCGTGCTGAAAGACGCCGAGCCTTATCTCGTCGCCGACGATACTTTGCCGCTGCACGCCATCGCGGAAGAAGAGGTGTTGCTTGCGTTGCCCTATGCGCCGCGCTGCGGGCGACCCGAGTGCGAGGGCTCCAAGGGCGCACACATCCTGGGAGTTTCAGGGTAGAATTCGCGGCCCTGGGCGGTCCAGCCCACCGGAGTTCGTCATGGCCGTCGCAAAATCCAAGAAATCCCGTTCCCGCCGCGGCATGCGCCGTTCGCACGATGCGCTGTCGGGCCCGACCCTGTCGGTCGACTCCACGTCGGGCGAAACGCATCTGCGCCATCACGTCACCGCCGACGGTTTTTACCGTGGCAAGCGCGTCATCGTCAAAGACGCGCCGGACGCTCCGGAAGCCTGACCCTCATCGCGAAAGCCTCGTCGGCATGATTCCGACCGGGTTTTCGCGCAAGGCGCAGCCATCATGACCGCGCCCAAGACAACGGATGTTCTCCTCGCCATCGATGCCATGAGCGGTGACCACGGTCATCGCGTCGCGATCGAGGCGTCGCTGCTCGCGCTCGCGGAGCATGCCAATCTCAGCCTGATTCTGGTCGGCGATGAAGCGCAACTGCGCAAATCGCTGGCGCAGCACCGCCATGTCCCGGATTCGCGCATCACGATCCAGCACGCCTCGGAAGTCGTTGCGATGGACGAGCTGCCGTCGAAGGCGCTGCGCGGCAAGAAGGATTCGTCGATGCGCGTCGCGATCGATCTGGTCAAGCAGAAGCGTGCGCAGGCTGCCGTCTCCGCCGGCAATACCGGCGCGCTGATGGCGATGGCCAAGTTCGTGTTGAAGACCCTGCCGGGCATCGATCGTCCCGCCATCATCTCGCCGCTGCCGACGGTCGCCGGCGCCACACACGTTCTCGATCTCGGCGCCAATGCCGCCTGCTCGGCGGAGCAGCTGTTCCAGTTCGCGGTCATGGGCTCCGCACTCGTCACGGCGCTGAATGGAGTCGACCGGCCGCGCGTGGCGCTGCTGAACATCGGCGAAGAAGAGATGAAGGGCAGCGAGACGATCAAGCAGGCCGCTGCGCTGATCGCGGGGTCCAAGCTCAACTACGTCGGTTTCATCGAAGGCGACGGCATTTTCCTGCACCCGGCCGATGTCGTGGTCTGCGACGGTTTCGTCGGCAACGTCGCGCTGAAAGCCGGCGAGGGTGTAGCCAAGCTGGTCACACACTTCATGCGCGAGGAATTCACGCGCAACACGGCGACCAAGCTGATCGGCCTGATCGCACGCTCGGTACTGCGCGCGCTGGCCAAGCGCATGGACCCGCGCCGCTACAACGGCGCGAGCCTGCTCGGACTCAACGGCACGGTCATCAAGAGCCACGGCGGCGCGGACGCGCTGGCCTTCGCGAACGCGATCAAGGTCGCCGTGCGCGAAGTCGAGAACGACGTGCCGGCGCGTATCACGTTGCTGCTCGAAGCCTCCCTCAGCGCACAGCCGAAACCGGCGGCCGCGGCCAGTTAGAACCGGCGCGTTGCCTTGAACCGTTACCGCGCCAACCCCCGACTCCTGGCGCCCCTTCTCGCCGGCCTGGCGATGCTCGGCCCGTTTTCGATCGATGCGTTCTTTCCGGCGTTCCGCGCAATGCAGGCGGAACTCGACGTCGGCCCCGACGCCATGCAGCTCACGCTCAGCGCCTACCTCGGCGCGTATGCCGTAATGTCGCTGATCCACGGACCGCTCTCCGATTCGTTCGGGCGGCGCGGCGTCATCGTCTATTCGCTGCTGGTGTTCGTCGCCGCCTCGGCCGGCTGTGCGCTCGCGACCTCGTTCGAAACGCTGATGCTCTTCCGCCTGCTGCAGGGTGCCAGCGCCGGTGCCGGAATGATCGTCGGCCGCGCGATAATCCGCGATCGTTTCGACGGCGCCGATGCGCAGCGCCTGATGTCGCAGGTCACGTTGATCTTCGGCGTCGCGCCGGCTGTGGCGCCGATCATCGGCGGCTGGGTGCTGACCATTGCCGGCTGGCGCGCGATTTTCTGGGCGCTCGGCGGCTTCACTGCAATGCTGGTCGTGCTGTCGATCGGTGCGCTGCCGGAGACGCATCCACGCGAGCGGCGCGTGCGCCTGGCGCCGAAGCCGCTGCTGCGCACTTACGGCAAGATCACTGGCGACGGCCGCTTCCTGCTGCTCGGCGCTGCGGCCAGTTTGAACTTCGGCGCGCTGTTCACCTATATCGCCTCGGCACCCGCAATCGTGTTGAACCTGCTGCATCTGAACGAACGCGAGTTCGCCTGGCTGTTCGTGCCGACCATCGGCGGCATGATGATCGGCTCGCTGCTTTCGGGACGGCTCGCCGGCAGGATCAGCACGCTGCGTACTGTGCAGCTCGCCTACACGTTGATGGGCGTCGGCACGCTGATCAATCTCGTGGTCAGCAGTACGCTGCCGCCGGGGCTGCCATGGACGGTATTGCCGATCGGCCTGATCGGCATGGGCGTGTCGCTGGCTTTTCCGACGCTGACTTTGCTGATGCTCGATCGTTTCCCGGCGGTGCGCGGCGCTGCGGCCTCGGTCCAGGCGGCGCTGACGCTGAGCTTCAGCGCTGTCGTTTCCGGCGTGGTCGCCCCGCTGGTCTCGCACGGCACACTGCCGCTGGCGCTGACGGCCGCAAGCCTGAGCTTCAGCGGCTTCATCCTGTGGCGGTTTTACTGCCGCGTGACACCGCTGCCCGAGCCGACCGTGCTGCAAGCCCAGACGCAGCCGGTCAGCGTCGTCTCCGCCTCGTCCTCGGAAAATTAGGGTCTTGTCAACAGGCCCTAAGGGCCTGCTGCACTTTTCGAGTTGTTCTTCGCGGTGCTCTTGCCCTTCGTCGAGGGCGGCGGCGGCGCTGGCGGCGCGTCGACAGCTTTCAGCAGCGCCACGCAGTCGTTGTCCTCGCCGAGTCCGAGCTAGATCGTCGGGATCAGCGCGGCCAGCAGCGTCAGCAGCACGCCGAGCACCACGGCGGCGGCGCCGCGAATCGCCAGCGCTTTTGCTTCCGGCGCCACGCTCGGCGGTGGTCACAGTTTCGGCGAGGAAGTCGCGCTCAATCCGCAACCGCTTCCGCCGCGGGCCGCGTTCCTGGCATCGCTGGCCCGGGCGGTAATCGGTCGCGCCGAGTTGCTTCAGGAGATTGCCGATGCCACGCGACGCAAAGGCGAGGAGCGCGGAATCATCATCGTCGGCGGGTATACCTCGCGATTCGTCGATGATTTTTGCGGCACCGGATTCAAGCTGAAGTACCCCTTCCCCGGACCGCGTCCGCACTGGTTTGCCCCTGAGCTCGACGGAATCGATCTGGTGGTGATGGCCAGCCAGTTCGCGCAGGCGGCGAAGGAAGCATTCAGCCCGGACTTGCGCAAACACTTGAGCAACGCCGGCGTAAAACTCGTCGAAGCGGGTTTGTCGAGGATGTAAACAGGGAGAAGGCTTATGAAGACTTTGATCAAAGCGGCGGCCGCACTGATCGCGATGAATGCGGCGTGGTCGACAAGCGCGCTCGCGGCCGATGCCGGCGAGACGATCAGCACGGCGGTGACCGCCAGCATGAACGCGGAGCGCAGGTTGGTGCACACGGTGATGATCGACAAAGGCAAGACGGTCGCGGTGCCTGACGGGATGATCGTGCCCGAAGGCATTTACCAGAAATCGGGCGACCGATGGATCAAGAACCCGGGTTCGCTGTTCGGTCGGGCGACCCTGGCCAAGATGGCGGGCACGACGACCTACAGCGACTGCAAATCGCTGGGCGAGGAAACACTCGACGGCGTGCCCACAGCCGTCTACTCAGCCAGGGGAACGACCAAGGGCAGCCTGGTCGGCAGTACCGAATCGGAAGCCAAACTCTGGTTGGCAAAGGCCGATGGCTTGCCGCGGAAAAATAGAATCCAAACGCAACAGCAAGGACCAGGTCGTGACGCAATTCTATAGTTACGGGCCCAAAATTCGGGCGCCCGCAGGCGACAGCCAGGATGCCTCGCCCGGCCTCGGCGACAAGCCGAAAGATATTTTCAAGAAGTGACGCCTGGACGCAGGCTCGCTCCTCGTCATTCCGGCCAAGGATTGGCCGGAATCCAGTCATGGGGATGTGAACGGCTCTGGCTCGTGGGGAGATCGCCGGGACAGGAGGCGAGGGTCTTTCAGGTTTAGATCGCCCATTATTTGAAAGTCCGTCAAGCGCAACACCGGCTTCGCTGCGCGGGACCGCGCTGCCGGTCTCGTTCGTCAAGCCTGCCAGGGTCTTCATCCCTTCAAATCCGGGCTTCGTCGGTATTTGCTCGACGAACCGCAGCGTTGCCTTACACCTTGTCAACTGACAGGGACTGATTTTCAGGAAACGAGGCATGCGCGCCGCATTCACCAATTTGTCAGCAATTTTCCCGGACTTTGTCAGGACGATTGAGGCCGCGTGCGAGAAGGTCGCCACATTGAAGCGGAAGTCCCCACCCTCCGAACGCACCAAGCCCGGTGCTTAACCACGCAGTGATGAGCAAGGAGAATTGACGATGAAGAGGAGAACAGCAATGAAGACAATGTTTCGTGGCGTTACCGTGAGTATTGGAGTCGGCGTCCTTGGGGCGATTTTCGCGACCCAGGCGGGTGCCGGCTCGCCCGCAGCGTTCGTACAGGTGGCTGATCAAGACTCCGACGACGTCTTTGTCTTTGGACCCGCCAACATTGTGGGTCTTTGGAAATTCACGTTTACGGCGCAAGGGAACACCAACGGCATACCCGACGGCGCCCCGATCGATGCGGGGTTTGTCACCTGGCATCGCGATCGAACGGAGCTCATGAACTCGGGTCGTGCACCGACGACAGGTGATTTCTGCATGGGCGTGTGGAAGCGCGTTGGACGCTCCACTTACAAGCTCAATCACGTTGCCTTGGCCTGGGCATTCAACGTCAATGCACCCGTTACCGCACCCGGTACAGGTGGCGCTGACTTTATCGGTCCCGCAAGCATCCAAGAATCGATCACCGTGGACCGCGGCGGACACAGCTACACAGGCACCTTCACCCTGACTCAGTTTGCGCAGGACGGAACTACGGTGTTGCCAGGCACGCCTATTGTCGGCACAGTGACAGCAACGCGCATAACAGTGGACTAAGCATACAAAACCCCCGTCATTCCGGCCATCCATTGGCCGGAATGACGGGGGGCAGGCGATCTTCAACCTCAACCAATTGGTGAAGTAGGCAGCTGCTTGGGGCGCTTGAAGTCAGGGCTGACAAACGACCGTTCGCGAAACCCGCTGGCCAAACACGCCGTTCTGGCTTTCGGCCATCTGGGCTGTCAACCAGCCCTGTCCTTGCCCGTTACACACGATCCCAAAGGTAAGCGCCTGCGACACGCCCGGCGCGACACTTCCGACTACCGGTGCCGAGGGCTGAGGAAGGGACAGGCGCAGACCCCTCCCAAGACGCAGCGAATAGGTCGGCGAAGACCATATCGTCGTGCCCGTGTTCAGCACGGCGACCGTCACGCTCCCCGGCACGCCGTTGGGCAGCGAGCCCGGAGCGCTGACGATCGTCAGACTGGCATTGTTCACGGCCGTGTTCGGCGCCGCGACCACGATCTGCTGAGTGGGGGATGCCGCGAGCAGTTGGCCGGCAGGATTGTGAAGAACGAAGGCAAGATCATAGGTGCCGGGCTGCGCCGGGGCGTGAACCGCGAAGGTTTGCGAAGTCGACTGCCCGGGATTGACAGGCGTCTGCGCGGAGCCCAGAGCAAAGCTCTGCGCCGGGAAGATCTGCGCGCCGGACTGCGCCGAGGCAGCGATCGACATCGTGTGCGATCCCAACCATGGCGTACCGCCGCCGTTGGAAAAGATTACCGTCTCATTGAACACTGCAGTTGGCGCGACGGCAGCAGTCGGCGCTGCCGTCTGGCTCACGAAGTGTGCGGCATCCAGAGGCGGTACCCATGTCTCGCCCAACGCATTGATCACGCAGCCTGAAGGTGCAGAGACGAATCCAGAATTAAAGAACCCAACCGCACAATCTTGAAATATTGTCGCCGACGCTTCCGCCTTATCGTCATGAGTGACTTGACCAGGTCTCATCCAAATAGGAGAGGACGGACCATGAGGATTTTTAGAGGGTTGGGTCGTTGCGGTTGCCACATTGGCAAAATGGGCACCGGTGCCGTTGATGATGCCAAATGCCATCCTGTTAGGCACTGCCAACCGATGGCAGACTGTACACGCAGGACCGGTATCGGTGACTCCTGCCACAGTCCCCGGCGGTGCCGTAATGCTCCAACTCCGGTTCGTCGCGTAGTCAAGCCCCACGTATTTGACGGGTGTGTTCTGGTTGTTGAATCCAGATGCCGTGTTTGGCAGCGCATTGGGCGGCGTCTTGAGCTGCGCCAGATATTCGGAACGAATGAATCCGCCGTTGTCATGGCAACCGGTGCAGCCAATTGCTTCGGTATTGGCAGGACTTAACCACCGAGCAGGATCCGACGGCTGCCAAGGGTTCTCTCCCGCCGACAACGGCGCAGGGATGTTGGGTCCCGGAAGGTTGCTAAGCGCCTGGTAGAAGCAGACCGCGCCATTTTTCTTGTTGTACTGAATGACGGCGATGTCGTTGTAAAGACCTCCAGTAACCGGATTTGCAGCAATCGGCAGTCCGACCTTCCTGCAGTGAGCCACCGCAACGGCATCGGCAGTTCCTCCTGGGAGAACCTGAAACTTGCTGCCGGGGTCGCAATTTCCGTTCAAGACGTTCGGTTGGTCACAGTGCGTGGCGTTTGGAATAGTCGCCGGAATATTGCCCTGCCCTGGAACTTCGGTGCCCGCATCGCAGTTGAACGCCGGCACTGTAATTCCGGTAGCGTCGTCGCACTTTTGCGCGTACTCGGGCAAAGAATCGTGCTGGCCGTTGATCGACGCACGCGGGACTCTTCGGGCCAGCCAAGCCTGCTGCGCCAAATACAGACCGGACTGTGCTTGGGCCTGAGTCACTCCTGGACGTAATCCGGAAATGCAACAGTTGTTGGGCGTACGGTTCGGCTCTCCGCTCTTGAGATAACAGACGGCACCCGGACCATGAAAACCCGGCTTGACGTAGGTGAAGGATTTACATGCTGCGTCGCCTACGCACTCTGATTGGCAAAACAAGGGATCGGCGGCGGGTAACTCGACGCGGCGAAAGTCCATACCCAAGCGATCAGTACCTCTTTCCAAGTCTTGCACGGTAGCATCACTTGGCGCCGGTTTTGGCAAACAGCCGCTGAGCAAAAAACTCAACGCCGTCATCGCAATCAATCGCAAGGGCCTTGGCATCGCTTTCACTCCCGTTGGGAATCAGCGTGGATCGAGACTACACCCAGGCCCTTGCGGCGCGTCAGCGCTTACTTCGGGAAATTGGGCACTGCGTCACAGCTTCGCGCCCGCTGCCTTGCAGCGCGCCAAGGACGGCTCGAACGGCGCTTACTTCACCAACTGGTTAAGGTTGAAGATAGGCAAGAGAATCGCCAGCACGATCAGCAGCACGACGCCACCCATGGTCAGGATCAGGACCGGCTCGAAAAAGCTCATTAGCACGCCGATCAGGGTTTCCAGTTCGCGTTCCTGATTGTCGGCGGCGCGGTCGAGCATCTCGTCGAGCTTGCCGGACGATTCGCCCGAAGCAATCAAGTGCATCGTGATAGGCGGGAACAGGCGGCTTTCGGCGAGCGACTTGTTGAGGCTCGCGCCCTCGCGCACGCGCTTGGCGGCGGTGTCGATCGCTTCGCGCATCGGCAGGTTCGTCACCACCTGGGCGCCGATGCTCATTGCGTCGAGGATCGGCACGCCGCTGCCGAACAGGATGCCGAGCGTGCGCATGAAGCGGCCGGTATTGGCGCCGCGCGCGAGACGTCCTATCAGCGGCAGCCGCAGCACGCGCCGGTGATAGCCGCGGCGGAAGTCCTCGTTGCGCAGCGCGCGCACGAACAGGAAGATGCTGCCAGCGATGGCGATGGCCAGATACGGGCCGTAGTGCTGCAGAAAGGCACTGGTCGCGATCAGGCCGCGCGTCAGCGGCGGCAGTTCCGCGCCCAGCGAGTCGAACACGCCGACAACTTTCGGTACGACGTAGGTCATCAACAGCGTGACGACGCCGATCGCGACGACGGTGAGGATGACCGGGTAGACCGTCGCCTGCATGACCTTGCTGCGCAGCGCCTGGCTGCGCTCGGCGTAGTCGGCGAGGCGTTCGAGCACGGCGTCGAGCTTGCCGGCCTGCTCGCCGGCTTCGATCGTCGCGCGGAACAGTGTCGGAAAGGCGCCGGGGAATTCGGACAGCGCACGGGCCAGGCTGTTGCCTTCGGTGACGCGCGAGCGCACCCCCAGCGTCACGCGCTGCACACGCTTGCTTTCGCTCTGCTGGGAGACTGCGGCCAGCGCCTCGTCCAGCGGCAAGCCGGAGCGTGTGAGCGTGGCGAGCTGGCGCGCGAAGAGCGAGAGCTCGGCGCTGGTGAAGCTGCCGCTCCGCTTCAGCATGAAGCCTTGCCGGCGCTGCGCACGGCTTTCGGACACTTCCTTGATGTCGAGCGGCGTCAGCCCGCGCTCGCGCAGCGTCTGCCGGACCTGACGCTGCGTATCGCCTTCGATCAGCCCCTTCTGCTGGCGACCGCGCGCATCGAGGGCGCTGTATTCGTAGGCCGACACTTGACGTCAGTTTCCAGTTTCCAGTTTCCAGTTGTTAGAGAAGCAAAAGCGCTGACGCTTCAGCTTCTCTAACAACTGGAAACGAACAACTGCTAACTGTTTCATCACTCCTCGATAGTCACGCGCAGCACTTCGCTCAGCGTCGTGTCTCCGGCGAGTACTTTGTTGCGGCCTGACTGGAGAATTCCCGGCGCTTTCTCGCGTGCGGTGGCTTCGAGAATCTGTTCGGAGGCGTTGTCGTGGATCAGGGCTTCGAGACGGCGATCCACCTCGATGATTTCGTGGATGCCGCTGCGGCCGAGGAAGCCGGTGTGGCGGCACAGCGGGCAGCCCACGGCCTTGTGCAGCACCACGTCGCGGCGCTCCGGCACGCCGAGCTGCTCAAGCTCTGCAAGCTTCGGCTGGTAAGGCGTCTTGCAGTGCGTGCACAGGGTGCGCACGAGGCGCTGCGCCATCAGGCCAACCAGCGAGGACGACAGCTGGTAAGGCTCGACACCCATGTCGCGCAGGCGCGTGACGGCGCCGACCGCAGTATTGGTGTGCAGCGTGCTCATCACCAGATGGCCGGTCTGCGAAGCCTGCACGGCGATCTGCGCCGTATCCAGGTCGCGGATTTCGCCGACCATGACCACGTCCGGATCCTGACGCAGGATCGCGCGCAGACCGCGGGCGAAGGTCATCTCGACACGCAGGTTGACCTGGGTCTGGCCGACGCCGTCGATGTAGTACTCAATCGGGTCCTCGACCGTCATGATATTGCGGCTGCGGTCATTCAGCGTCGACAGGGCGGAGTACAGCGTGGTGGTCTTGCCCGAGCCGGTCGGGCCGGTCACCAGCATGATGCCATACGGGCGATTGATGATGCGTTTCAGGGTGGTGGTCTGCTGGGCGTCGATGCCGAGCTGTTCGAGATCGAGGCGTTCGGCCTGCTTGTCGAGAATACGCATGACCACGCGCTCGGCGTTGGCGCCGGTCGGGATCGTCGAGACACGCACATCAACCTTGCGCCCACCGAACGCGCGCGAGATGCGGCCATCCTGCGGCAGGCGCTTCTCGGCAATGTCGAGCTTGGCCATGATCTTGACGCGCGAGATGATCTTCGGCGCCAGCGAACGCGGCGGGTTCAGCACCTCCCGGAGCACGCCGTCGATGCGGAAGCGCACGGTGACGCGCGTCTCGAAAGTCTCGATATGGATGTCGGAGGCGTTCTCCTTGATCGCTTCGACGAGCAGGCCGTTGATGAACTTGATGATCGGCGCGTCGTCGTCGGTTTCGAGCAGGTCCTGCGCTTCGGCGAGCGCAGCGGCCAGGCTGTCGATGTCGGCGTCGTCCTCTTCGAGGCCTTCGGCGAGGGCGGCACTGGCGCCGGTCTGGCCTTCGTAGGTGCGCTGCAGGAGTGCGTCGAATTCATCGAGCGAGACCCGCTTCATGCGAACCGGACGACGCACGAAACGACGCGCTTCCTGGATCGCGTCAAGGCTGACGCCGGGCCGGCAGACCAGTTCGACGACATCGCCGAGATCTCCGGCGACGATCAACCCGTGCCGTTTTGCGAACGCGAACGGCGGTCGACGCAAGAGTTGCGGGCTGGCCTGCATATCCACGATGGTCAGGGCGTGGGCGGCTTGGCGCCGAGCGGAATATCGACGGAAGCAGGGCCCTGCGCCGCAGGCGCAGCGGCTTTCGGATCGCTCTCGGATGGGGTTGCCGGCCGCACCTGCTTCTCGTAATCGCTGAATGGCACCAGCAGCGGCCGGCCGCCGCCGAGCAGCGGCGTGGCGCCATTGGTAGCGTCGACCTGCGCCTTGCGCACGTCGTCGTAACGCTTGCGCGTGTAGTAATCGCCGTCGTCGCGGTCGGCGAGGATCACCGGATGGATGAAGATCATCAGGTTGCGCTTGGTCTTGCTGATCGAGCGTGACTTGAACAGCGAGCCCAGCAGCGGAATGCTGCTCAGCAGCGGAATGCGATTCTGCGTGTCGTTGAGCTGGTCGTCGACGAGTCCGCCGATGAACAGGATCTGGTCGCTTTCGATCGAGACCGAATTCGTCACCGTGCGCTTGTTGGTGATCAGGCTCGCAGTGCCCGCGCCGCCGGTGGCGATGCTCGAGCTTTCGAGGTCGATCTTCAGCTTGATCGATTTCACCGAGCCGCCAGAGGCGATCGACGGCGTGATGCCGAGCTTGAGGCCGACTTCCTTGCGCTCGATGGTCTGGAACGGATTGACCGCGCCGTTATTGCCGCCGCCGCCGGTGTTCGAGAAGCTGCCAGTCAGGAAAGGCACTTCCTGGCCGGCGCTGAACTTGGCTTCCTCGTTGTCGAGCGTGGTCAGCTGCGGTGTCGAGAGAATGTTGGTATCGCCATCGGTGGCCAGCGCGCGCAGCAGCACGGCGAAGAAGGAGCCGCCGCCGGTGAAGCCGCCGGCGGCGGCTGTGGCGCCCTGGCCGATCAGCGCGGCGGCAGCGGTGATCAGCGACGACGTTCGCGTTCCCGTTCCGGTCGTCCCGGTAGTGCCGCCGAGAGAGCCGGCAGCGCCTGCGAAGGCACTGACCGCGCTGAGCGTGCTCTGGTTGAGGATGCCAGTGACCGCGCCGGTGTTCGGATTGTAGGCGGCGTAGTCGAGGCCGAGCTGGCTGGAGCGCGTGGCGCTCACCTCGGCAACGATCGCCTCGACCAGAACCTGCTTGCGCCGGATGTCGAGCTGGGAGATGACGTTGCGGATCGCCTGCATCGCCTTCGGCGTCGCGGTGATGACCAGCGAATTGGTGTCCTTGTCGGCGATCACGCGGGTGCCATCGGCATTGCCGCCGCTACCGCCGGAGAGCGACGGTGCCGGCCCAGCCGGAACCGGAACGTTGCCGGCGGCGCCACCGGCGCGTGCGCCTGTGCTCTTTGCCGCACTCTGGGCGTAGCCCTCGAGGATCGGCGCGAGGTTTTCAGCGCTCGCGTAGCGCAGGTAGATGACCTGTGTATCGCCACCTGCCGCCTGCGGCGCGTCGAGGCGCTTGATGATGTCAGTCATCCGTGCGCGCTCGGCTTTCTCGCCGCCGATCAGCACGCTGTTGCTGCGCTCGTCAGCGATGATCGTGCTCTGCTGCGCGGTCGGGTCGGCCTGCTTCGCGGCCTGGCCCAGACCGGTCAGGATGCGCACGACGTCGGTCGCCGAGGCGTTCTCGAGCTTGATGACTTCGATCTCGCGATCGCCGCTCTGGTCGATCTGCGCGATCAGGCGCTCGATGCGCGCAACGTTCGATGCGCGGTCGGAAATAATCAGGGAGTTGTTGCCGGTGTATGCGGCGAAATGCCCGGACTGGCTGATCAGCGGCCGCAGAATCGCCACCAGCTGCGAGGCCGAGACGTTCTGCACCGTGTACACGTGCGTGACGATTTCATCGAGCGCCAGGCCGCGGCCGTTCGAGATGTAACCGCCGCCGTCGGTGCGCGCGTTGGTTTCGGGCACGATCTTGATCGCATCGCCGGCCGGAATCGCCGCGAAGCCCTGCACCTGCAGCACGGCGAGGAAAGTCTCGTAAACACCGGCCGCGTCCATCGGCGTCGACGACACCACCGTGACCTTGCCGCGCACGCGCGGATCGACAATGAAGTTCTTGCCGGTGACTTCGCTGACCGTGGCGATCAGCGTGCTGAGTTCGGCGTCCTTCAGGTTCAGCGTCACCTCCGCGCCCTTCGCGGCGGCGTACACCGGTCCGGCATCGGAGGTGAAGCCGGCGAGCGCGACGAGCAGTGCGAGCCCCAGACTGTGCAGAGTCTTGCGTGAATTCATGACACTCGAAGTTCGGTGCTGTAGCAACGGTGGATCGAAAGGCCCGGATCTGCGCCGGGCTTACTGAGCGAGATTGATATTGAAATTCTGCGGCTGGCCGCCGCGATCGACAGTCAGGTTGACCTGGCTGTTCTGGCTCAGATCGCTAAGCAGTTGCAGTGACTTGCCGGGATCGTTCAATTGTACGCCATTGACTGCAGTGACTATGTCTCCGGGCCGCAGTCCTGCTGCGGTGAAAATACTGCGGTCCTTGCCCGGATAAATTCTGTAGCCGTTGATGCCGTTGCCGCTGTTCACAGGCTGCACGCGGATGTAGTCGGCGACTTTCGAAGGGTCGGCCAGGAGCTGCGTCCGGATCTGGGCGAGCGAGGCGGCGGCGGTCGGATTGCTCGCCGCTTCGGCCGGCGGTTCGCTGTCCAGCACTGTCGGCAACAGGCCGCTGCCCGGGTTGTCCTTGTCGAGTCGCAGCGTTTCGAGCTTGCCGCCGCGCGCGAGAATCACGCGGTCGGGAAAGATCGCCTGCAGCGTGACGCCGTGGCTGATGTCGTCGCCGACCGAATAGGGTTTCTCGTCGGCGCCCTGCGTCAGGATCAGGGCGCGCGAGGATTTGGCATCGCGACCGTCGTTGAGAATACCGAGCAGCGTCAGATTCAGCTGCGTATCGGGCGCAGCGGCGAGATCGGCGATACCCGGCGCGGCCGGCGCCTGGTATCGGCCGAAGAGCGAGGCACTGGCGATGACGCCCAGATCGACCTGGCCATTGGCCGCAGCCGACGTCGGGGGCGGCGCGATCGGCCGCCACGCGGCGGAGGCTGGTGAAGGAACCAGCGCCCAGACCAGTTTGGCCAGCAGGTGGGCGATGACGATGACCAGCACGACGCCGGCCACCGCCGGCAGCTGGCGGCCATAGCGCGCATAGAGCACCGGCGCCGCTTTCGGCAGGGCAAGCAGGTTTTGGGCGGACAGGGTGGCCATCGGCCGCATCATAGCGGGCGTTTGCGGGGCGCGGAAACTTTCCGGGCGCGGCAAGTGCCGGATCAGCGGTCCGCGCCACGGTGTGGTCCGGGCGCGCCGCTACCGCAAGCCGCTTGCGACAAGGCGTGTGCTCGCCCGCTTGATCGCGCGCAGGGCCGGATTCCAGGTGCGATGACTCACGCCCATTGAGCCGCGCCACGACGGCGGAACTTGAATCGAGGGCGCGTTGCCCCACTATCGATGCGGCCACCATGCGATGACCGTGAAAGTGGGTACCTCGTCCTTGTCGACAATGAGTGCCACGCGATTGGATAAACTGTTCGTCATGTCGCAAAGCGATCCGCCCAGCCGTCCAGACCGTGATACCGGTTCCGGCCTCGTTGTCGAGGAAGCGAAGCCGCGCCTGCAACAACCGCCGCTGTACAAGGTGGTGATGATCAACGACGACTTCACGCCGATGGAATTCGTCGTGCAGGTGCTGGAAACGTTCTTTCGCCACACGCGCGAGCAAGCAGTGCAGATCATGCTGCAAGTGCATCAGGCCGGACGCGGGGTTGCCGGCATTTTTCCGGCGGAGATTGCCGAGACCAAGGTCGCGCAGGTCAATGCGTTCGCGCGCAAAAACCATCATCCCCTGCTGACGGTGATGGAAAAGACCTGAAGCACGGTCGGAAGAATTCGCAAGGCCGGCCATCGCGCACATCGAGCCGAGCCGCACCGGTCCGCCGCCCGCAGCGACCGCTCACCGAACGTGGGGCCGTCATGGTGCAAGTTTTGCGTCCTGCACAAGTGTGCGCAGACGTTGCATGATGTGCACTGGAAAACCGGGCAGCTTGTCCCCACGATACTTGCCGTACACATTCAGGATGCGACCATGCTCAGTGACGAACTGCAAAAGGCTCTCGATGCCGCATTCCTTGCGGCGCGCAGCGATGGACACGAGTTGCTTACGGTCGAGCATCTGCTGCTGGCCCTCTTATCGGACTCCAACGTCAGCGAAGTGCTGACCGCGAGCGGTGGCGATCTCGACAAGCTCGAATCCGGTCTGCGCGAATACATCGCGCAGAACATCCATTCGAACAAGGACGCCGCCGGCAACCAGGAAGTGCAGCCCACACTTTCGTTCCAGCGTGTTCTGCAGCGTGCGATCTATCACGTGCAGGCCTCCGGCAAGAAGCGCGTTTCGACGCTCAACGTGCTCGTCGCGCTGTTCGCCGAGAAGGACACGCACGCGGTCTTCCTGCTCAACGAACAGGGCGTGACGCGGCTCGATGTTGTCAACTACATCAGCCACGGCATCGCCAAGAACAACCAGCCGGCCGCGCCGGAGAATCCCGCCGAGGCCGAGGACAAGGAAGAGTCCGGCAAGACGAACGGCAAGAGCGCGCTCGAACAATTTGCAGTGAACCTGAATCAGCGTGCGATGCGCGGCTTGATCGATCCGCTGATCGGCCGCGCCGCAGAAATGGAGCGTGTGATGCAGACGCTCTGCCGTCGGCGCAAAAACAATCCGCTGCTGGTCGGCGAAGCCGGTGTCGGCAAGACTGCGATCGCCGAAGGCCTGGCCTGGCTGATTACCGAGAACCGCGTGCCGGAACTGCTGAAGGACGGCATCGTGTTCAGTCTCGACCTCGGCAGCCTGATCGCCGGCACCAAGTATCGCGGCGACTTCGAAAAGCGCTTCAAGAGCGTCATCACCGAACTCACGCGCACACCGGGAGCGATCCTGTTCATCGACGAAATTCACATGATCATCGGCGCGGGTGCTGCCAGCGGCGGTGTCATGGATGCCTCCAACCTGCTGAAGCCGATGCTGGCCTCGGGCGAGTTGCGCTGCATCGGTTCGACCACTTATCAGGAATATCGCGGCATCTTCGAGAAGGATCGCGCGCTGTCGCGCCGCTTCCAGAAGATCGACGTGCCGGAGCCGAGCGTTCCCGAGACGATCCTGATTCTCGAAGGCCTGCGCGCGCGCTTCGAGGAGCATCATCAGGTGCACTTCACCAGTGGCGCGCTGCGTTCCGCAGTGGAACTCTCGGCGAAGCACATCACCGATCGCCATCTGCCGGACAAGGCCATCGACGTCATCGACGAGGCTGCCGCGCGCCTGCGCCTGCTGCCCGAGGCGAAGCGTCGCAAGACCGTGCAGGTGCGCGACATCGAAGAGACGGTCGCGAAAATCGCGCGGATTCCGCCGAAGAGCGTGTCGTCGAACGACAAGGATCGCCTTGCGAGTCTCGAACGCGATTTGAAATTGGTCATCTTCGGTCAGGATGCGGCAGTCGAAACGCTTTCGTCGTGCATCAAGCTTGCACGCTCGGGCCTCGGCAATCCGGACAAGCCGATCGGCAACTTCCTGCTCGCCGGTCCGACGGGCGTCGGCAAGACCGAGGTCACACGCCAGCTCGCCAACCAGCTCGGCATCGAATTGATCCGCTTCGACATGAGCGAGTACATGGAGCGGCACACGGTGTCGCGTCTGATCGGCGCCCCTCCCGGTTATGTCGGCTTCGACCAGGGCGGCCTGCTGACCGAGGCGGTGATGAAGCATCCGCATGCGGTGGTGCTGCTCGATGAAGTCGAGAAGGCGCATCCGGATGTGTTCAATCTGCTGCTGCAGGTCATGGATCACGGCACGCTGACTGACAACAACGGGCGTGCTGCGGACTTCCGCAACGTGATCCTCGTGATGACCACGAATGCCGGTGCCGAAGAATCCTCGCGCCGCGGCATCGGCTTTACCGAGCAGAACCACACAACCGATGCGCTCGAAGTGATTCGTCGCTCGTTCTCGCCCGAGTTCCGCAACCGTCTCGACGCGATCATCCCGTTCGCGCCGCTGGGCCGGATCGAGATCGCCCGCGTAGTCGACAAGTTCCTGATGCAGCTCGAGGAGCAGCTGGCCGCCAAGCACGTGGTCATGGAAGTCGAGCAGGAAGCGCGCGACTGGCTGGCCGAGCACGGCTACGACGTCAAGATGGGCGCGCGTCCGATGGCGCGCACGATTCAGGAAACCATCAAGCGCCCACTCGCCGAGGAACTGCTGTTCGGCAAGCTCGTGCACGGTGGCCGGGTCGCCGTCGTCGTTACCGAGGGTGGTAAGATCGGCTTCGAGATCGTGGCCAGGGAAAAGCCGTCGGTGGCTGCGGTCGAAGCTGCGTAACAGCAGTTGCCAGTTTTTAGTTTCCAGAGAAACAAAAAGCCCGCATAGCGGGCTTTTTGTTTCGTTCTGGCTTCTCTGGAAACTGGAAACCAACAATTGGAAACTGCCGTTATTTGTCCCTGAACGTGATGCGACCCTTGGTCAGATCGTAAGGCGTCAACTGCACGGTGACTTTGTCGCCGGTCAGGATACGAATGTAGTTCTTGCGCATGCGCCCGGAAATATGGGCGGTGACGATGTGTCCGTTTTCGAGCTTCACGCGGAACGTCGTGTTCGGGAGCGTTTCCGCAACGATGCCAGGCATCTCGATATGATCTTCTTTCGCCATTAGGGCCACTGTCTACACGGGAGCGGCATTATCGTGTACGCCGCCGCCACTGGCAATGCGATCGAGCCGCTGCCAGCCCGCTGGCCGCAGCACTTCGAGCGGCTGATACGATTTCTTGTAGTCCATTTTCGGACTGCCCGGCACCCAGTAGCCGAGGTAGACATGCGGCAGCCCTTCGGCTTGCGCGCGCTGGATCTGGGTCAGGATCGCGTAGGTGCCGAGGCTGCGCGAGCGCTCGTCCGGCTCGAAGAACGTGTAGACGGCGGAAATGCCGCGCGGTACGCGATCGACCACGGCAAGCGCCATCAAGCGGGCCTCGGCGCGGAACTCCCAGAACTCGGTGCTGCCCCAGCCGCAACCGAGGAATTCCTGGAAGGCGTCGGCATCTTCCGGGTCCATGCCGCCGCTGGGATGGCGGGCATCGAGATAGCGCCGGTACAGCGCGTAATGCTCGCCGGTGAGACGCTCGCGGACGTGAAGGGTGAGGTCGGTGTTGCGCTTGAGGCAACGGCGCTGCGCGCGATCCGGGGAGAATTCCGCAGCGACGATGCGCGCCGAATGGCAGGCCCGGCAGTTCAGGCACATCGGCCGGTAGGCGTAATCGCCGCTGCGCCGGAAGCCCTGGTCGAGCAGCGCACCGTAGAGCGCCGGTTCGAGCGGAAAGGCGGGATCGACGAAGGCGCTGCGCGCATGGCGCTCCGGCAGGTAGCCGCAGGCATGCGCGCTGCCCATCAACAGCCTCAGGCTTTGCATGCTCATCGTGCGAGGGAAGATTGCAAGAAGTGTGCTCGCGGCTTAGCCCGCTGCCCGCGCGCGCAGCAGGCTGGGGCGATGGCGTGAGTCGCCCGGAACATCGAGTTCGTAATGCCAGATACCGCGCCGGCCAGGGTGTTGCATGGCCTGGCGCAGGCGCAGCAGGAAACGATCGCGCGGAATCTCGACCGCACCGAGACTCTGCAAGTGCTGCGATGCAATCTGGCAGTCGACCAGTTCGAATCCCCAGGCCCGCAGTTGCATGCAAAGCCAGTACAGCGCGAGCTTGGAGCCGTCGGTCTCGACGCTGAACATCGACTCGCCGAAAAACGCGCGACCGAGCGCGACACCGTAGAGCCCGCCGATCAGTCGGCCCTCGCGCCAGACTTCCGCCGAGTGCGCATAGCCATGCGCCTGAAGATCGATGTACCCACGCTTCATGTCCGGCCCGAGCCAGGTGCCGTGGCTGCCTTGGCGCGTCGCCGTGCAGGCTTCGAGCACCTGCGGGAACGCACTGTCCAGCGTCACCGCGTAGTCAGTCTTCTTGATGCGCTTGGCCAGCGAATGCGAGACATGGAACGCGCCGGGTTCGAGCACCGCGCGCGGGTCGGGGCACCACCAGAGAATCGGCTCGTTCGGGTTGTACCAGGGGAAGATGCCGGAGGAATACGCACGCACAAGACGCGTCATCGACAGATCGCCGCCGATCGCGAGCAGCCCGTTCGGATCGCGCATCGCTTTTTGCGGGGGCGGGAAAGGCTGGTTCGGATCGCGCGGATCGAGCCAGTGGAGACGGACGGGGTTATCCATTGTCAGTGGCCATCGCCTTCGGCTGCGTTCGCGGTTCGCTTGTAAGGCGAATGCTCTTCCAGCAGCGCTTCGCGCCTTTCGACGTAGTTGCGTTCTCGCGTCAGCGCGTTGTCGACGGCTTCGTATAGTCGCGGATCGGCCAGCCAGTGCGCAGAGCGCGTCACTTGCGGCGTGAAGCCGCGCGCGAGTTTGTGCTCGCCCTGGGCGCCGGCATCGAAGTGGCGAAGACCTTCGCGGATGCAGTAATCGATGCCCTGGTAGTAGCAGGTTTCGAAATGCAGGCTGTGGTAACGATCGGCCGCGCCCCAGTGGCGCCCGTAGAGCGTATCGCCACCAACCAGCGTGATTGCGACAGCCACCATGACCTGACCCTCGTAAGCCAGTACGAGTCTAACCGGCGTTCCGCTGCGGCGTCCGTAATCGAGAAAGAATTCCTGCGTCAGATACGGCGCCTGCGCGCGCTCGGCGTAGGTGTTGGCGTAGAGCGCGTAGACGCGCATCCACTCGGCTTCGAAAAGCTCGTTTCCGGGCCGGACCTCGAAGCGGAAACCCATCTCGGCGACGCGCCGCCGTTCGCGCAGGATTTTCTTGCGCTTGTCACTGGTGAATGTCGCAACGAAGGCGGCGAAATCCGCATAACCGCCGCTTTCGAGAGGGTTGTACCAGTGAAATTGCACATCGTTGCGTTCGATTGCGCCCGCTCCGCGCAGCGCGCCAAGATCGTCGTCGCCCAGAAACAGCGCGTGATAAGAGGACATTCCGGCGTCGCGGGCAATGTCGATCAGCGCGCTGGACAACTGCACCCGCGCTTCGTCATTACGAGCGCCGAAACGCGGGCCAGTGCAGGGCGTGAATGGAATCGCCGTCAGCAGCTTCGGATAGTAGGGATGCCCGATGCGCCGGCTCGCCTCGGCCCAGGAAAAATCGAACACGAACTCGCCATAGGAGTGGCCCTTCGCATACAAGGGCGCAATCGCTGCGATGCCGTCGTCGTCTTCGAGAATCGCGTGGCAGGGCGACCAGCCGAGTTCCGAGGAAACGCAGCCATGCGTCTCGAGCGCGCTCAGGAATTCGTGGCGGGTGAAAGGGTAGTCAACCGGAAAGAGGGCGTTCCAGGCTGACTCGGTCAACGCGGCTGCGCATTCGAGATGTCGGACGCGCATCGCGCGGCAGGAGGGCCCTGAAAAACTAGTGAAACGTCAAAGCGGCAACTTCGACGTTGCGCAGGGCCCATTGCACGCAAGTGTCGTGCTCGAAGCGGGAGATTTTCTCCTCGTCGGACGGCGGCGTGGCTTCCGCCAGGCGGCCGTCGGAATCGAATTTGATCGCAGCACCCGCAGTCTGGATCTTCAGCTCGCTGGTCGCCTCGTCATCCCAGGACACCTGGAGATAGCGGACGCGACGCTCGGCAAATTCCGGCAACTTGTTGGAGCCGGCCGCAATCAGCGCAGCCTCCTCGGGCGAGAACTCGCGGATGCCGTCCTGGCTCAGGACGAAATGGCGGATTTCCGTGCTCATGGTCCCTCCATAGCGAACATTGAATTGCACTGACACGACAATGATGCTGATCCGGCAGTTTTCAAGGCTTTGACCTGCGGGGTGCGCGTTATACTTCGACCTCGTTTTCCTGCTCGCGTGCCGTGTCCTCCATCCTCAGCTTCCTCAAGTTCCGTAGCAAGAAACAAGCCGCCAAACCGCTGACTCGGCGTGGTGCGGCGGCAACCCCGTCCGCAGAAGAGACTTGGGTCGAACGGCTGCCGCACGAAGCGGTTTTGCTCGGCTCTGTCGGCGTGGCGTTGTTTCTGCTCGTGGCTTTGCTCAGTTTCCACCCGGAAGACGCCGGCTGGTCGTCCTCCGGCGCCGGCGGCGCGACCCGCAATCTCGCCGGTACGGCGGGAGCGTGGCTTGCCAACGGACTGCTCAGTTGTGTCGGTTATGTCGCATTCCTGTTGCCCTGGGCCGTCCTCTGGCTGGGACTCGGGGTGTTTCGCGGTTTCAAAGGCTCGACGCACCTGCCGGTCGCGGTGCGCGGCATCGCCTGGTTTGTATCGATCTTCAGCCTGTCGGCGCTGGCCTCGTTGTATCTAGGCCCCGAGAGCCACTGGATTCCGCAGGGCGGCGGCGGCATTGCCGGCAGCCTGCTCGGGCGTCTGCTGGAAAGCGTGCTGAATCCGGTCGGCGCCACGCTCCTGTTGCTGACGCTGTTCGTCGTGGCGCTGCCGCTCGCGATGATTTTTTCCTGGCTCGTCGTGCTTGACGCGCTCGGCACGCGCGCCTTGGCGCTCTGGCAGCGTGCGCATCAGCCGGCGGATGATGCGGGAGCGGCGCTCGCAGCCGAGCCAGCTATCGCCGAGGTGCCGGTCAGGGAGTCGCGCCGTCGCCGCTCGCGCGCAGAGCCGGCCCTGATGACGGACGAACTGGACCTCGCCCTGCCTCCAGCCGAACCGTTGCCGCCGCCGGATTCCGCCGCGCTCGCTGCGGCTGAGCGTCTTGCCGACGAGCCCATCGCGCCGCCACCGTTCATCGTCGATGACGAAGATGAACGGCCGCGCGTGGCGGCGCCTGGTTTCGCGAAAACCCGCGAGTCGCCGAACGAGGCCGTCGGCACGCCGGTTTACGAAGTGCCGACAAAGGCGAAGAAGGTGGCGAAGGCCGAGCTGGTTGCGGTTCCAACCTACACCGGCGACCCGCTACCGCCACTGTATCTGCTCGATCCGCCGAAACCCAGTGGCAAACGCTACACACCGGAAGAGATCGACCGCCTTTCGCGCGATCTCGAACGTCATCTTGCCGATTTCGGCGTCAAGGCGCAGGTCGTCGACGCGATGCCAGGGCCGGTCATCACGCGCTTCGAGTTGCTGCCGGCGCCGGGCGTGAAGGGCGCGCAGGTCACGAACCTGTCGAAGGACCTGGCGCGGGCGCTGTCGGTGGCCAGCGTGCGCGTGGTCGAAGTCATCGAGGGCAAGAGTGTCATCGGCCTGGAAATCCCGAATCACAAGCGCGAGACGGTCTCGCTGTCGGAAATCCTTGCCTCGTCGTCGTACGTCAGCGGCAGCTCGCCGCTGACCATGGGCATGGGCAAGGACATCGCCGGGCATCCGCTCGCGGTCGATCTCGCGAAGATGCCGCATCTGCTCGTCGCGGGCACTACCGGCTCGGGCAAGTCGGTCGCCATCAACGCGATGATCCTGTCGATGCTGTTCAAGTCGACCGCCGAACAGCTGCGCCTGATCCTGATCGACCCGAAAATGCTGGAATTGTCGGTCTACGAGGGCATTCCGCATCTGCTGACGCCGGTCGTCACGGACATGAAGGACGCGGCGAACGCGCTGCGCTGGTGTGTCGCCGAGATGGAGCGGCGCTATCGGCTGATGTCCGCGCTCGGCGTGCGCAACCTCGCCGGCATGAACAAGAAGGTGCTCGATGCGCTGGCGGCCGGCGAGCCGCTGACCGATCCGCTCGCGGCGACGCCGGACCTGTTCACCGACAACCCCATCGATGCGCCGACGCTGGCCGCGCTGCCGCACATCGTCATCATCATCGACGAGCTGGCCGACATGATGATGGTCGTCGGCAAGAAGGTCGAAGAGCTGATTGCGCGCATCGCGCAGAAGGCGCGCGCCGCCGGCATCCACCTGATCGTCGCGACCCAGCGGCCGAGTGTCGACGTCATCACCGGCCTGATCAAGGCGAATATTCCGAGCCGCGTCGCGTTTCAGGTCGCGAGCCGCATCGACTCGCGCACGATCCTCGACGAGATGGGCGCGGAAACGTTGCTTGGACACGGCGACATGCTCTATCGCCCGATCGGCGCCAGCCGCATCCAGCGTCTGCACGGTGCGTTTGTCGACGACCACGAGGTGCACAAGGTCGTCGCCTATCTCAAGCAGGTCGGCGAGCCGAACTACATCCCCGAGATTCTTGCCGGCGAGCCGGAACAGCGCGAAGCGCCGGAGTCGGGTGCGAGCGATGCCGAGGCCGATCCGATGTACGACAAGGCCGTCCAGGTCGTGCTCGAAACGCGCAAGGCCAGTGTCTCCTGGGTACAGCGACGTCTGTCGATCGGCTACAACCGCGCAGCGCGCATGGTCGAGCAGATGGAAGCTGCCGGCATCGTCGGACCGAGCGGCCCGGGCGGCAACCGCGAGATTCTGGCGCCGGGCGGGCGCGATTAAGGGGTTTCGACCTTCCGACGCGGCACTTTCGCAAACCGGGGCGCTGTGTCAGATTGTCGGGCGGCGAAGCTACCCCGCGCCTGAAACTCCGATGCCGGGTGATGAAAGTCCGGCTTAAAACTTACGACTTCACCTTTGAGGGATTCAATAACATGAAGGCCATCCACGCAGTTGCTCTCGTTTCGCTCGTGTCCGCCCTGGCGGCCGGTTGCAAGCCCGCCCCGGCGCCTGCCGCGCCGCCGCCTGTCGCCGCCGCACCGGCCGCGACGGCGCCCGCCGTGCTCTCGGTCAGCAAGTCGGTCAGCATTGACGCGCCGCTGGCCGATGTCTGGGCCAAGGTCAAGGACTTCGGCGCGCTGAACGCCTGGCATCCGGCCGTGGCCAAGGACGAGATCGTCGAAGGCAAGAACAACGAAACCGGTGCGGTGCGCCTGCTGACGCTCGGCGATGGCGGCACGGTCAAGGAAAAGCTGCTGGCGATCGATGAAGCCGCGCACTCGATGCAGTACGCGATCGTCGAAGGCGTGCTGCCGGTCAGCGACTACACCTCGACCCTGGCCGTCCAGAGCGATGGCGACACCAAGTCCACGGTGACCTGGTCCGGCTCGTTCAAGCGCAAGGACACCGGCGCCACGCCGGCCGAGAACGCCAACGACAAGGCTGCGACCGACACGATCAGCAGCGTCTACACCGGTGGCCTCGACAATCTGAAGAAGATTCTCGAAACCAAGAAGTAAGCGGACCGTTGCAGCGATGCACGAAAAAGGCCCGCGAGGGCCTTTTTCTTTGATGGCGGGCAGAGACTTTGTTCGTCGGATCAGCAGCGGTTCAGCATCCAAGCGATAATTTGAGCGCAGGTCTGGCGCACCGGATCAAATGAAAAAGGCTCGGCAATTCTCCATGTTCAGGATTCTGGCAAACGCGGCGCTCCTCTCGTTCCTGCTCCCAGGCGCAGCGAGCGCCGACAGCGCGCAAGACGCACTGAAGCGCTTCGTCGACGGCGTACAGACCTTCGAGGCGCATTTCGACCAGGCGCAGACGGACGAGCGCGGACAGGTCGGCAATCGCAGCAGCGGCCAGTTCTGGCTGGCGCGTCCGGCCGCGACGTCGAAGAGCGAAATCGGCCGCTTCCGCTGGGCCTACGAGAAACCCTACGAACAGATTTCGGTCTGTGATGGCGCCAAGCTCTGGGCTTACGATCCCGATCTCAACCAGGTCACCGTGCGCAATGCCCAGGCCGCACTGGCCGGTACGCCGGCGGCATTGCTGTCGCAACGCACGGGCCTGAGCGATGCCTTCGTCGTGCAGGATTCCGGCAATGAGGGCGAGGCCCGTGTCGTGCGGCTGATTCCGAAGGCGAAGGACAGTGACTTCAAGTCCATCGAACTCGCCATCGACAAAAGCGGCGCGCCGCTGCGCATGCGCTTCCAGGACCAGATTGGCGGTTCGTCGGAAGTGAAATTCAGCGCCATCAAGACCAACGCGAAAATCGACGACAAGCAGTTCCAGTTCACGCCGCCGAAGGGCACCGAAGTGGTCGATGCGGACGTTGTGCCGAAGGGCAGCAAGGCTTCGAGGGACTAGCCGGCTCGACCGCCGACGGGCCTTCGACGAGGGTGCAGAATGCCGACATGAAATCTTCTGCGCCGCTGGCCGAACGCATGCGTCCGCGCACGCTCGACGAAGTCGTCGGGCAGGAACATGTGCTCGACACCGGCTCGCCGTTGCGTGTCGTGCTCGAATCCGGGCGGATTCCGTCGATCGTTTTCTGGGGTCCTCCCGGCGTCGGCAAGACCACGCTGGCGCGGCTGATCGCCGGCTTCTCCGACGCGCAGTTCCTGTCGCTGTCGGCGGTCATGGCCGGCGTCAAGGACATCCGCGAAGCGACCGCGAAAGCGCAGGCCGCGCAACCGCGCCGCACGGTGCTGTTCATCGACGAAATCCACCGCTTCAACAAGAGTCAGCAGGATGCGCTGCTGCCCTACGTCGAGGACGGCACGCTGATCCTGATCGGTGCGACGACCGAAAACCCGAGCTTCGAACTCAACGGCGCACTGCTCTCGCGGCTGCGCGTGTTCGTGCTGCGGCCGCTGGATGAGCCCGCAATCAAGGCGCTGCTGCTGCGCGCGCTGACCGACCCCGAACGCGGCATGGGGGAAGCGGCCGATGTACTTCCGGAGCATTGGTTCGATCGCATCAGCGACGCCGCCGATGGCGATGCACGCCGTGGGTTGATCCTGCTCGAAACCGCCGTGGAACTGTCCCGCGCCGCCGGTACCAAGGACGAGGCTTTGCTCGACAAGCTCATCGGCCGTGGTCTGCGCCGCTTCGACAAGCAGGGCGAGAATTTCTACGACCAGATCAGCGCGCTGCACAAATCCGTGCGCGGCAGCGATCCCGACGCCGCGCTCTACTGGTTCGCGCGCATGCTCGATGGCGGTGTTGATCCGGGCTATGTCGCGCGCCGCGTGCTGCGCATGAGCGTCGAGGACATCGGCCTCGCCGACCCGCGCGCGCAGGCCATGTGTCTCGACGCCTGGAACACCTACGACCGGCTGGGCAGCCCGGAAGGCGAACTCGCGCTCGCGCAGGCCATCGTCTATCTCGCGATCGCCGCCAAAAGCAACGCCGTCTACGTCGCGTACAAGGGCGCGCGCGGCGCGGTCGAAGCGCACGGTTCGCTCGAAGTGCCGATGCACATCCGCAATGCGCCGACCAAGCTCATGAAGAACCTCGGCTACGGCAGCGGCTATCGCTACGACCACGACGAGGCCGATGCCGTGGCGGCCGGACAGCAGTTTCTTCCGGATAAACTCGTCGGCACGGAGTTCTACCAGCCGACGCCGCGTGGTCTCGAAGCGAAGATCGGCGAGAAGCTCTCACAACTGCGTGCGATGAACCGCAAGCCAGGCGCCTGACCGGGCTACAGGAGCGTTCGATGAGCGGCAATCTGATGCTGTGGCTGGCGGTGACGATTGGCGGCGCGATCGGCAGCGGCGCGCGTTTCGGCACGGTGCTCGCATTCAAATCCCTGCCATACGGCTTCCCTCTGGCAACGCTGTTCGTGAATGTCGTCGGCGGTTTCGCGATGGGTGCGATCATCGGCCACGTCCATTCGCGCGAAACGTTTTCCGATGTGCTTCGGCTCGGCCTGACCACCGGCATCCTCGGCGGCTTCACGACGTTCTCGGCGTTCTCGATCGAGACGGTGCTGCTCTGGCGGGATGGTCAGCTTGGCTCGGCGCTGCTGAACGTGGCGTCCAACGTGGTCTTGAGCATTGCCGCATGCGCAATCGGCTACGCCCTCACGCGCAGCGCGAGTTGAGGCGATAGCGCCGCTATACTTCGCGCCACATTTCATCGCGGAAACTGTACCGATGCTGGACCCCAAACGCTTGCGCAACGATGCGCCCGCCGTCGCCGCCCAACTCGCACGACGCGGTTACGTGTTCGACTTGGAGCGCTTCAATGTGCTGGAATTTAAACGCAAAGCGCTCCAGTTCAATACCGAGCAGCTTCAGGCCGAGCGCAATGTCGGCTCCAAGCGCATCGGGCAGGCAAAAGGGACGGGCGAAGACGTGTCGCCGATTCTCGCCGACATGGAACGGATCAAGACCGAACTCGCGGGGAATGAATCGCATCTGAGCGAGGTGCAGCGGGAGTTCGAGGATTTCGCGGAGAGCCTTCCGAACATCCCGCACGCCAGCGTGCCGGATGGCAAGGACGAGAGCGATAACCGAGAAGTTCGTAACTGGGAGCCGGAGAGGCGCCCCCGTCGTATTGGTGGGAAGGATCACGCCGATCTCGGTGAAGCTCTGGGCCTGATGGACTTTGCCGCCGCTGCCAAGCTCACCGGCGCGCGCTTCACCGTGCTGCGCGGCGGCCTTAGCCACATGCACCGCGCGCTGACGCAGTTCATGCTCGACGTGCACACGCGGGAGCATGGCTACGAAGAGCTTTACGTACCTTACATCGTCAATACCGAAAGTCTGCGCGGTACAGGACAGTTGCCGAAATTTGAGGTTGACCTCTTTCGCGTGATACGCCCCGCAGGAGTTGAGCTAACCACGTCGCGTGATTTAAGCCTTGACGGGAAAGCAAAAGAAACTCGTGAAAAACCAGATTTTCAGAGTCGCTGGTACCTGATTCCAACAGCCGAAGTCCCGGTGACGAATTTGCTGCGCGATGAGATTTTCGATCTTGCGAATATGCCGAAAAAGTGGGTCGCACATACGCCATGCTTTCGATCCGAGGCCGGCGCCGGGGGCAAAGACACCAAGGGCATGATCCGCCAGCATCAGTTCGAGAAGGTCGAGCTGGTGCAGGCGACGTTGCCCGAGCATTCGTACGCGGCACATGAAGAATTGACGAGCCACGCCGAAGCGATCCTGAAGAAGCTCGACCTGCCGTATCGCGTCATGCTGCTCTGCACCGGCGACATGGGCGCGAGTGCGGCGAAAACCTACGACATCGAGGTCTGGCTGCCGTCGCAGAATCGTTATCGCGAGATCAGCTCCTGCTCGAACTACGAGGATTTTCAGGCGCGGCGCATGCGCGCGCGCTACCGTCATCCGGAGACGAAAAAGCCGGAGCTGCTGCACACGCTGAATGGCTCCGGCCTCGCGGTCGGCCGCACGCTCGTCGCGATTCTGGAGAACTACCAGAACGCTGATGGCAGCATCGCAGTGCCGATGGCGCTGAGGCCGTATATGGGCGGGCTCGAAAAAATCGGCTGAGGTTTCTGTGACGCCAGTGTCCCGTCAGAGCGTGACGATTTCCGGCGGCGCAAGCGCCGATTCGGACCAGTGTCGGAACGGGAACACTGCGCCCTCGCTGCGGACCTGCGCGACTTTTGCAGGATCGATCTCGCCGTAGACCCAGCCGGGCTCGTTGAGCGTGCCCTGCGCAATCACGCCGTCGTCGGGAAAGCCGCGATCGGGCGGGCCGTAAACGCCGGCGGCGCCGACGTTGACGTCGACCGCCGGCGACCACGTCGCCTCGCCCACGAGCGGCGATTGCACGACGTAGCACTGGTTCTCCAGTGCCCGCGCCTGCGCGCCAACCCGCACGCGGTGATAGCCGGCGAAAGTGTCCGTGCAGCTCGGCACCAGGATGATCTCGGCGCCGGCTTCTGCCTGCGCGCGGGCGAGCAGTGGAAACTCCGAGTCGTAGCAGATATTGACGCCGACGCGGCCCAGCGCAGTATCGAAAACTTTCAGCGTCGGCTGGCCGCTGATGTGCCACTGCTCGCGCTCGAAGCGCGTCATCACGCACTTGTCCTGGAACTCGGCATCGCCTTTGGGCGACAGGAACCAGGCGCGATTGTGGAAGCGGCCGGGTGTTACTTCCCAGGGGAAGCTGCCGGCTAGGATATAGACACCGTGCGTCTGCGCGAGCCCGCGATGCAGTGCGACCCACTCATCGCGCAGGCCTTGCATCGCCACGATCTGGCCTTGCAGGTTGGCCTGCACGCCCGGCTCGAGCAGGTGTGCGAGCGACATCGCGCCGTACTCGGGAAACACCAGCAGCTTGGCGCCATTGCCCGCCCCTTCCGCGACCCAGCTGGACAGGAGATCCGCGATCTCGTTCCAGACGCGCGGTGCGAATACCGGAAACTGCGCGGCCGCGATGCGGAACGCCGTGGTCATGGCAGATCCCGTAGCCAGAACGTCATCGGCTTGGCGGTCGATACGGTCTCGCCGATATCGGGCCAGGAGAACGTGGTCGTGATTTCAGGCGCCTTGCGATAGCCGCGTCGCATCCAGAAAGCATCGTTCGGAACGTAGTCTTTCGGCTTGGCCGGATGATCGTGCGGACGCTGCACCGAGCAGAACGCGCAGATCTTGAGGCCGAGCTTGGCGGCATGCGCTTCACGCCGCTCGAAGAACTTCACGCCGAGCCCATGGCCGCGATATTCGGGCAACAGGACCGACTCGCCGAAGTAGTCGATCGCCGCGATGTCATGGCCGCCGGCAACGAACGGCGCCTGCGCCTCGGCACCGGCATCGGCCAGCGGCAGTACCGTCGAGGCACCGATGCAGCGCTCGCGATCCCAGACCAGGATCGCGAGGCTGCGCGGGCAGTTCAGGTAAACGTCGAGATACTTCGTCTCGTACGCACGCGAGCCCTCGTACAGGTAAGGAAACGCGCGGAACACGTGGATGCGGACATCCGCGAGGGCATCGAGCTGGCTCGCGATTTCCGCGCCGCGCAGTGGTTCGATTCGCAGTTCAGCCATTACGCGCCGACTTGTTTCAACCAATCCTGCAGGTTGTAGTAGTTCGTCACGCGCGCGACGCGGCCCGCCCGAATGTCGAAGAACGCGCCGGCCGCGAGCCGGTAGGTCTGGCCGTTCGCCTCGGGCAGACCCTCATCACTCTTCAGGTACTTGCCGAGCACGGTGAATTCGACCGCTGCGCGGCTGCCGTTCTCGTTGGCGCAGACGACGATGTCGACGATCTGCTCGCTGTAAGAGCGGTTCATCTTGTCCATGAAACGCTCGAAGGCCTCGCGCCCGACTTCGCGGCCGCCCTGGTTCACGTCGTGGATCACGTCGTCGGTCAGCAGGTTGAGGAAGGTTTTCCAGTCCCGGCGGTTGAAGGCGGCGTAGTAGTTTTCAAGCAGGCTGCGGGTGGCTTGGGACATGGTCGTTTCCTTTTTTTGGATGGGCTTCAGGCGCGCAGGAAGTCAGACGACTTGCCGCCGGTTTTCTTCAACAGCAGCACTTCGCGGATTGCGAGGTCGGTGCCCGCGTGCGGCTTCAGCATGTCGTAAAGACAGAGCGCGCAGACGCTCGCGGCGGTTAGCGCTTCCATCTCGATGCCGGTGCGCGCGTGGGTCGCGACTTCGACGAGGACGGTCACGCTCCGGGTGCCGAATTCATAGCGCAAGTCGAGACGCTCGACCGGAATCGGATGACACAGCGGCAGCAATTCCCAGCAGCGCTTCGCGCCGAGAATGCCGGCGGCGCGCGAGATTTCGAGGGCATCGCCCTTGTCCAGCGTCTTCTCCATGAGCCGCTTCAGCACAGCCGGAGGCATCTCGACGACGGCCTGCGCGACGGCGACGCGCAGGGTGATTTCTTTTTGGCTTACATCTCTCATGCGCTCGCGGCTCTCAGGATTCGTCGACCGACTTCAGCGGCACGCCTTCGAGGAAGCGCGCCGACCCGTCGACATAGTGTTCTTCCTTCCAGATCGGCACGGCCTGCTTGATCGTGTCGATCGCCCAGCGGCAGGCCGCGAAGGCTTCGACGCGATGGCCGCCGCGCACCACGACGATGACGCTGATATCCCCGATGCCCAGTTCGCCGACCGCGTGCGCGACGTCGCACCGGACCCCGTAACGGCTCGCCGTCGTCGCCTCGATCTCGCGCAGGCGCGCTTCGGCGAGACTGCGATGCGTGTGATAGCGCATGCCGCCGACCGCGCGTCCCGCATGCTCATTGCGCACGGTGCCGGCGAAGACGGCGAGCGCACCGCAGTCGACAGGAGCCGGCGCGGCGAGCCATTCCGCAAGATTCAAGGCGCCATCCCGCAGACGCGGCCGATCGCTCATCGCCACTTCAACCCGCGCTGACCGGCGGAATCAGCGCGAGGCGATCGCCGTCTTCGAGTCGCCGCGTCGGCGCGGTGACGGCGTTGCCGATGGCGATCGCGATCGAGTCGCGACGTGCTGCGAATTCCGGGTAGCGCTCGGCGAGGGCATCGAGCGCATCGTTTGCAGTCTGACCTTCGACAAGATCGAGATTGACTATTTCCGAGCCGCACCAGCGCTGCGAAGTGCCGTAGCATTCGATGACGACGCGCATCTCAGCCGCCTAAAGTGTTCATCGCAATCGGGCGTTCCGCATATCCCGGTTGCGCGGCGTAGCCGGCGTCCTTGTTCCAGACCGTCGCGCGGATCAGTTTCGACAGTGCGGCGTCGTCGGCGCCGGCACGCATCGGGTCGCGCAGGCTGATGCCGGTTTTCGAAAACAGACAGGGATAGAGCGAGCCGTCGGCCGTAACGCGAAGGCGGTCGCAGCTCGCACAGAAGGGATTTGAAACCGTAGCGATAATCCCGATTGGGGGGCCGATCTCGCCGCCGCCGTCCAGTTCGTAATAGGCGGCCGGATCGTTGCCGCGCGGGAGTGCGGTCACGACGAATTCGTTGCGCAGACACGCGAGGATGTCAGCTTCCGGCACGACGCGCTCATGTGTCCACTCGCCGCGGCCGTCGAGCGGCATGAATTCGATGTAGCGGAGCGGCAGTCGCTCGGCGGCGGCGTAACGCGCGAGGGGCAGAATTTCGTCCTGGTTGATGTCGCGGATGATCACGGCATTGAGCTTGACCGGGATGCCGGCGTCGCGCGCGGCGGCGATACCGGCGAGCACCGGCTTGATGCTGCGGCCTCCTGAGAGCTTCGCGAATATCTCGGGATTCAAGGCGTCGAGACTGATGTTGAGATCGTCGAGTCCCGCCACTTTCAGCGCCGATGCGCGGCCTGCGAGCAAGGCGGCGTTGGTGGTCAGCGAAACGCGTTCGAGCCCGAATAGCCTGAGCGCCTGCGCGTCCTCGATGACGCCTTCGAGATCGCGTCGCAGCAGCGGCTCGCCGCCGGTGAGGCGTAGCCGGTTCACGCCGAGTTCGGCGACGAACAGCGTCAGGATGCGCGCCAACTCGACGCGGCTCAGGCGGTCGGCGCGATCCATGAATTCCGGCCGCTCCGGCATACAGTACGGGCAGCGGAAGTTGCAACGGTCGGTCAGCGAGATGCGCAGCTTGCGCTTGATTCGGCCGAAGCGATCGGCGATTGGCGAGGGCGGCGCAGCGGTTGGGCGGGGCAGCAGAGTCATGGCAGCATTGTACGACCTGCGCAAGGCGTCATGGCGTGCGGCCTTTATGCTTGATTGAGCCGATTCAGATGGCTTGCGCGCGCCGGCGTGCAAAGACCGGGCTTGTGTCATCGGCGGCATGCTGGTAGCCAATACTGAAGTCGCGCAGGGCTTGCAGGCAGGCTTCGGCGTGCTGATCGTCGCGCAGTTCGAAACTGCTGAACCCACAGCGGACCATGAAATGAAACTGGTCGCGCACGACGGCCTTGCCGGTTGCGCGCAGCTCGCCGGCGTAGCGGAAACGCTCGGACAGCAGGCGCGCCTGCGAGTAGGCGCGGCCATCGGCAAAGCCGGGGAAGTCCAGCGCGATCAGCGGACGATCTTCGATTTCCGGCCAGGCGGCCGCCACGTCGACGACATTCGGCAGCTTCACGCCGACACTCGCGAGCGCGGCGAGCAGCACTTCGCGTTCACGACGCCAGCGATCAAGGCTGACGATGAGCTTGCCGCTCACGGGCAGCGGCGCATCGTCGGCGAGGACGAAGTAATCGTCGGCTTCGATGCGCCCGTTACGAATCAGCACCTGCCGCGCCGTACTCATGCCGCCGCTTCCTCTTCCGCGTAGAGCCGTGTCTTGAACGGCAGCATGCCGACGCGGCGATAGCAGGCGAGGAAACTTTCGTCCTCGCTGTTGCGGTGTTCGAGATAGGTTTCGATCAGATTCTGCACGGCGTCGGCGATGTGCTCGCGGCCGACCGAGGGGCCGGTGCGATCACCGAGGCTGGCGTCGTTCGCGCTGCTGCCGCCGAGCGTGATCTGGTACCACTCCTCGCCCTTTTTATCGACGCCGAGAATACCGATGTGGCCGACGCTGTGATGGCCGCAGCCGTTCATGCAACCGGACATGTTGAGTTTGATCTCGCCGATGTCGTGCTGGTCGTCGAGGCTTTCGAAGCGCTCGAATATTTCCTCCGCAACGGCAATCGAACTGGCATTGGACAGCGAGCAGAAGTCGAGCCCCGGGCAGCAGATGACGTCGGTCAGCAGGCCGATGTTCGGTGTCGCGAGGCCAGACTCGCGCAGTGCCTGCCAGAGTGGATACAGGTCTTTCTGCTGGACGTCGGCGAAGACGAAATTCTGCGTGTGCGTCACGCGGATTTCGCCGCAGGAGTAGCGCTCGGCGAGGTCGGCAACGGCGTCGAGCTGATCGGCGCTGATGTCGCCCGGCGCGACACCTTTGGCTTTCAGCGAGGCGAACACCGCGTGATAGCCGGGCACCCGATGCTCGGCGAGATTGCGTCGGGTCCAGGCAGCAAAGGCGCTGTCCTGGGCCAGCCGCCGTGCGTAGCTCGCATCGTTCGCGGCGCCGGTGTCGTAGCTCGGCGTCACGAAATGCTGCTTCATGCGCGCGATGTCCTCGGGCAGCAGCTTCAGATAGCTGTCTTTTATTTGCGCCCACTCGGCCTCGACCATCTCGGCGAATTTCGCCGGGCCGGTCTCCTTCACGAGAATCTTGATGCGCGCCTTGTACATGTTGTCGCGCCGGCCGAGGCGGTTGTAGATGCGCAGCACCGCTTCGCAGTACGAGAGCAGATCGGCCTCCGGCAGGAAGTCGCGGATTTTCACGCCGACCACGGGCGTCCGGCCGAGGCCGCCGCCGACGTACATCGTATAGCCGAGTTCGCCGACGGCATTGCGCATGATCTGCACGCCGATATCGTGCGTGCGGATAGCCGCGCGGTCCGCAGCCGAACCGCTGATCGCAATCTTGAACTTGCGCGGCAGCCAGTTGAATTCGGGATGCAGCGTCGCCCACTGGCGCGCAATCTCGCAATACGGACGCGGATCTGCAAGTTCGTCCCTGGCCACCCCTGCGAGATGATCCGAGGTGAAATTGCGGATGCAGTTGCCGCTGGTCTGGATCGCGTGCATCTGCACGGTCGCGAGGTCTGCCAGGATATCCGGCACGGATTCGAGCGTGGGCCAGTTGAACTGGATGTTCTGCCGCGTCGTGAAGTGACCGTAGCCCTTGTCGTAGGTGCGCGCGATGTGGCCGAGCATGCGCACCTGCTTCGACGCGAGCAGGCCATAGGGGATGCTGATGCGCAGCATCGGCGCGAAACGCTGGATGTAGAGGCCGTTCCTCAGGCGTAGTGCGCGGAATTCATCATCCGGCAATTCGCCCGCGAGGAAACGCTGCGTCTGGTCGCGGAACTGGGCGACCCGCTCGTTGACGAGGGTCTGATCGAAATCGTCGTACTGATACATGGCAGCGCTCGGCAGGACCGCCTGGAATTACGGGAGCGCACTTTAAAGCCGTTGCCTCGGAATATCCTAATAACTTTCCGGTGAAACGCAGGTGCCGCCAGCTTTTCAGAGCAGGTGCAACTTCGCGATCAACTCGTGGACGCGCCGTTGCCGGGCTTCGGCATCGGTGATTGCAGAAACCTCGTCGATGAGATCGCGCGTCAGGTGCGGTGCGAATTCGCCGATGAAGTCGTACATGTAACCGCGCAGGAACATGCCTTGCCGGAAGCCGATGTGCGTTGTGCTCGGCTCGAACAGGTGGTCGGCCGGAATTCTCACGAGGTCATGGTCCTGTTTTTCGTCGTAGGCCATCGACGCGACGATACCGACGCCCATGCCCAGCCGCACATAGGTCTTGATCACGTCGGCGTCGACTGCGGTCAGCACCACGTCCGGCCGCAGGCCGTGGGCGGCAAAGGCCTGGTCGAGTTTCGAGCGGCCGGTGAAGCCGAAGGTGTAAGTGATGATCGGGTGCGCAGCGATATCGGCCAGCGAAATCTTCGCCTTGCCATCACCGAATTGCTGCACCAGTGAATGCTCCGGCGGCGCCAGCACGCTGCGATTCCAGTGGTAGCAGGGCAGCATGACGAGCTGTTCGAAATGCTCCAGCGCTTCGGTTGCGATCGCAAAATCGGCTGTACCTTCCGCCGCCATCCTCGCGATCTGCGGCGGCGAACCCTGATGCAGATGCAGGCTCACCTGCGGATAGGCACTGCGGAATTTCTGGATGATCGGCGGCAGCGCGTAGCGCGCCTGCGTATGCGTCGTGGCGAGGCTCAGCTCGCCCTTGTCGGTGGCGCGGAATTCCTCGGCGATGTTGCGAATGTTCTCGGCTTCGAGCAGCAGTTTGCGCGTGTACTCGAGGATGCGCTTGCCGGCCGGCGTGATTTCGGCGATATGCTTGCCGTTGCGCACGAAGATGTCGACGCCAAGTTCTTCCTCCAGCAGGCGCACCTGCTTCGACACGCCGGGCTGCGAAGTGAACATCGCATCGGCGGCAGCTGTGACGTTCAGACCGCGCTTCGCAACTTCCTGGATGTAATGCAGCTGGCGCAGTTTCATGAGTCGCTCATATTCGATCCGCTTCTTTAAGAATACCCAATCATTCTTTGTTGGGGGGCTTGGGATACCGCTACCGTCCGAATCTCAATCCTGGTTCTCCCGATTTTTCCCCAAATCCCCAATGATCTTTTCAGGTAGCGGCCTCGGATTTTCGCTGGCGGGTTTGTTCGTCGGCGCCGCCGTGGGCGCGACCGGCGTTGGCGGCGGCTCGCTGATGACGCCGATCCTGATCGTGTTCTACGGCATTTCGCCGGCGATGGCCGTCGGTACCGACCTGCTCTACGCGTCCCTCAGCAAAGCGTTCGGCGTGACGCTGCATGGCAAGAACGGCTCGGTCGACTGGGCCATCGTCGCCTGGCTTTCGGCCGGCAGCGTGCCGGCGACGCTGGTGACGCTCTATTTGCTCGACGGCGTCGGCCACACCGCCGGTCTCGACCGCCTGATCAAGCTGACCCTGTCCGGCGCGATCATCGTCACCGCGCTGTTCACGCTGTTCCAGGGAATCATCAACTCGCGCTTGCGGCTTGACCGCGTGCGCCGCGAACTCAAACCCAATCTGCAATGCGGACTGACGCTCGCCGCAGGGCTCTTGATCGGCTGCGTGGTCACGATCTCCTCGGTCGGCGCCGGTGCCATCGGCATGATGCTGCTCTTGCTGTTGTATCCGAAGCACGCGCCGATCCGCATCGTCGGCAGCGATCTTGCACACGCCGTGCTGATCACTGCGATTGCCGGCATCGGCCATGCGCGTCTCGGCTCGGTCGACTACTCGATGCTGCTGTGGCTGCTGGTGGGCGCGCTGCCCGGCATCTGGATCGGCAGCCGCGTCGGCTTCAGACTCGACCCGAAGACGCTGAAACGCGCGATCGCCGGCATCCTGATCGTGGTCGGCTGCATGACACTCGCGAAGGCGCTCGAAGTCGGTGCGCCAGGGGCGCAGCAGAAAGCCGTCACGCTGGCGCGATAGGCGCCGTCGGCGCGGTTTCCGGCGCAGCCTCTTTTGCCGGGCGCGAGCGCGGGCTGCACAATCGCGGCAGTCCCGACAGCAACCGACATGGCCGATATCCCCGAGGTTTCACCGCGTTACTTCCCGATCTCCCTGCGGCTCGACGACGCGCGTGTCGTCGTCGTCGGCGGCGGCGAGATTGCGGCGCGCAAGCTGCGGCTGCTGCTGCGCGCCGGGCCGCAGGTGCTGATCGTGGCGCGCGAACTCAACGACGAGCTGGCCGCATGGCTGACGCGGGGCGAGATCACGCATCTCGCCACGGAGTTCACGGCGAGCCAGCTCGATGGCGCGCGCCTCGTTGTCGCGGCGACTGACGACGCGAGTCTGAACCGCGCGGTCGCTGCTGCGGCAACGGCGCGCAACATCCCGGTCAACGTCGTCGACGATCCGGAACCGAGCACCTTCATCACGCCGGCCATCATCGATCGCGCACCGCTGCAGGTCGCTATCTCGACTGGCGGCGCCGCGCCCGTGCTGGCGCGTCGGTTGCGCGAGCGCATCGAGACCATGCTGCCGGCGAATTACGGCCGCATCGCCGACTTCATGCAGAGCCGCCGCGCTCGCGCCAAGGCCGCGCTCCCTCAGCCGGCGCGGCGCGCGCTGTGGGAGCGATTCCTCGACGGCAGGGGTGCCGAGGCGCTGCTGGCCGACGACGAGGCTGGCGCCGACCTGGCGCTCGAACGCCTGATCGCGGACGAGACGCCGCTCGGCGAGGTTTATCTCGTCGGTGCCGGCCCCGGCGACCCGGACCTGCTGACTTTCCGCGCGCTACGCCTGATGCAGCAGGCCGATGTCGTGTTGTTCGACCGCCTGCTCGGCCCCGGCATTCTCGAACTCGTGCGCCGCGACGCCGAACGCATCTTCGTCGGCAAGCGCCGCAATCAACACACGGTACCGCAGGACGAGATCAACGCCGAACTCGTGCGCCTCGCGAAGCAGGGCAAGCGCGTGCTGCGACTCAAAGGCGGCGATCCTTTCGTGTTCGGCCGCGGCGGCGAGGAAATCGAAACCCTGGCCGCCGCCGGCGTGCCGTTCCAGGTCGTTCCTGGCATCACCGCCGCGAGCGGCTGCGCGGCCTACGCCGGCATTCCGCTGACGCACCGTGACTACGCCCAGGCCTGCATCTTCGTCACCGGCCATCCGCGCCAGGACGGCACGCTGACCCTGGCCTGGGACTCGCTTGCACAACGTGGCCAGACGCTCGCGATCTACATGGGCCTCGGCAGCCTCGGCATGCTCTGCGCAAAGCTGATCGAGCACGGGTTGCCGGCCGACTGGCCGGCGGCGCTGGTGGAGGAAGGCACCTCGATCAAGCAGCGTGTGATCACCGGCACGCTCGGCGATCTGCCGGCGCAGGTGCTTGCTGCCGAGGTCAAGGGCGCCAGTCTCGTGATCGTCGGCGAGGTCGTGCGGCTGCGCGAACGCCTGGCCTGGTATCGCGGAGCGCCGCGCTGAATAACCATCGAGGAGCCGGTCTTGCCGTTATCACGCTCGCGCTGCTGCTCGCCGGCGCACCGACGCAGGCGAGGACCGTCGGCAGCGTCGAGTTCAAGACCTGCACCCTGAGCGATTCCCGGACGCGCCAGAGCTTCGATGCCGAGTGCGCGAGCTTCGAGGTCGCCGAGAATCCCGAGGCGCCGCAGGGCCGCAGGATCAAGCTCAATCTCGCGCTGGTGCCCGCGCGCGCTGCGAAACCCAGTGACGATCTCATCGTCTATCTCGCGGGTGGCCCCGGGCAGGGCGCGGTCGGCGGCTTTCCTGCGTATGCCGCCGCGTTTCAGTACCTTCTGCGTGATCGCAGCGTGCTGCTGGTTGATCAGCGCGGCACCGGCAAATCCAATGCGCTGAACTGCCCGCCCGTGGATTTCAGCACCGAAATGCAGCAGACCCCCGAAGTCGCGCGCGGGCAGGCGGCCGCGTGCCTCGAAAGCCTGAAAGATCGGGCCGATCCGCGCTGGTACACGACCAGCGACGCGGTCCGCGATCTCGAAACCCTGCGCCATGCGTTAGGTGATCCGCAGTACGACCTGGTCGGCGCTTCGTACGGCACGCGTGTCGCATTGACTTACCTGCAAATACATCCGGCCAGTCTGCGCAGCGTCATCCTCGATGGCGTCGTGCCGCAGGACGCAGCGCTCGGCCAGGATCATGCGCGCAATCTCGAAAGCGGCCTGGCCAGGATCTTCGCGGCTTGCCGCGCGGACACCGCCTGCGCCAGGCGCTTTGGCGATCCGGCGAAGACGCTTGCGGAACTGCGTGCGAGCCTGCGCCGACAGCCGCAGAAGGTCGAATTGCGCGATCCTGTGACCAACCTGCCGCGCGTCGAAACCCTGAACGAGCTGTATCTGGCCGGGCTGGTGCGCCTGTTCGCTTACCAGCCGGAAGCCGCGGCACTCCTGCCGCTGCTGATCGACGAGGCTGCACACGGCCGGCCGCAGGCACTGGTGGCGCAGGGCCTGATCGTGTTCCGAGATGTCCAGGACCAGCTCGCCCACGGCATGGAGCTGTCGGTGATCTGCACCGAGGACGCGCCCTTCCTCAAAGCTCGCACCGAGGACGAAGGCAGCTTGATCGGCAATCTCATCATCGAGTCGTTCGCGGCGCAGTGCCCGGTCTGGCCGGTGGGCGCACGGCGCGCTGATTTCAAGCAGCCAGTGGTCTCCGACAAGCCGGTGCTGCTGCTCTCCGGTGAGCTGGATCCGGTGACGCCGCCGAGTTTCGCCGAAGCGGCTGCGAAGACGCTGGTCAACGGCCGCCAGCTGGTCGCGCGGGGTCTCGGCCACACGGTGCTCTGGCGCGGCTGCCTGCCGAAGATCGCCGCGAAGTTCGTGGAAACGCTCAAGCCCGCCGACCTCGATGTGTCCTGCATGGACGCCTTCGGCAGCACGCCGGCATTCACCAGTTATCAGGGACCCCCGCCGTGATCGTCGCGGAAAATCTTTCGCGTGCGTTCGGCAGGATCGAAGCCGTTGCCGACATTTCCTTCGCCGCAGCCGATGGCCGCATCACCGGCCTGCTCGGCCCGAATGGCGCCGGCAAGACCACAACGCTGCGCATGCTCTACGCGTTGCTGAAGCCCGATCGCGGCCGCGTGCAAATCGACGGCATCGACACCCAGCGCGATTCCGAAGGTGCGCGTCGCCGGCTCGGCGTACTGCCGGACAGCCGCGGGCTCTACAAGCGGCTCAGCGCCCGCGAGAACATCGAATATTTCGGGCAGCTGCACGGGTTGCGCGGCGCTGAACTGAAAATCCGGACCGATGCCCTCATCGAAGCACTGGGCTTGAGCGACATCGAGCATCGCCGCACCGAGGGCTTCTCGCAGGGTCAGCGCGTCAAGACCGCCATCGCCCGCGCGCTGGTCCACGCGCCGCAGAACATCCTGCTGGACGAGCCTACCAACGGCCTCGACGTCATGGCGACAAGGAGCCTGCGCGAATTCCTTCGGCGTCTGCGCGACGAGGGACGCTGCATTGTTTTTTCGACGCACATCATGCAGGAGGTCGTCGCCCTCTGCGATTACATCGTGGTGATCTCCGGCGGCCATGTCGTCGCGAGCGGAACCGCCGACTCGCTGCTTGCGCAGACCGGCGAAAGCAATCTCGAAGATGCGTTCGTGAAAGTCATCGGGTCTGGTGAGGGCTTGATGATATGAGCCCCGTCCTTGGCGGCTGGTGGATTGTGTTCGTCAAGGAGGTGCGCGAAAACCTGCGCGACCGGCGCGCGCTCGGCATGGCTTTGCTCTACGGTCCGCTGTTCGGTCCGGTGCTGTTCGCGCTGCTGACCACGTTCATCGTCGGCAAGCAGCTCGACGAGGCCGAGAAGCCGCTGACGCTCGCGGTGATCGGCGTCGAACAGGCGCCGAATCTCGTCGCGTTCCTGCGACAACAGGGCGTGAAGCTGAAAGCGCCGCCAGCCGATCCCGAAGCTGCGATCCGCGCCCAGACCGAGGCCGTGGTGCTGTCGATTCCACCGGGTTTCGGCGACGACTGGCTGGCCGGCCGCCCGGCACGCGTCGAGCTGCTGCTCGACGAGTCCCGCCAGCAGAGCCGCGCAACCATCACCCGCGTGCGCAACACGCTCGAACGCTACTCGGGGCAGATCGCGCGCCTGCGCCTGCAGCTGCGCGGCATCGATCCGCAGATCGCTGCGCCACTCCTGGTCGCGAAGCGCGATTTCTCGACCCCGCAGAGCCGTGGCGCCACGCTCCTCGCGATGCTGCCGTACTTCCTGATCCTCTGCGCGTTTCTCGGAGGCATGTATCTCGCGATCGACACCACCGCCGGCGAACGCGAGCGCGCCTCGCTGGAACCGCTCCTTATCAATCCGGTGAAGCCGACGCAGATCATGGCCGGCAAGCTCGCCGCGACGACCCTATTTGCGCTCGCCTCGGTGCTGAGCTGTGTGCTGGCATTCAAGCTCGGCCTGCCGTACATCCGCACCGATGAACTCGGCTTCGAGCTCGCGCTGTCACCGCAGGCAACGCTGACGATCATGCTGCTGCTCGCGCCGGTCGCGCTGCTCGCGGCTGCGGTGCAGACCATCATCGCCTCGTTCGCGCGGAGTTTTCGCGAGGCGCAGACCTATCTGCAATTCCTGATGATCGTTCCGGCGATCCCGAGCGTCCTGCTTCTCGTCAACCCGATCAAGCCGGTCGCCTGGATGCTCGCGACACCGCTGCTGAGTCAGAGCCTGCTGATCAACCAGCTTGCGCGCGGCGAGGTACTGGCGCCGCTGGATGTCGCGCTCAGCGTGCTCGGCACGCTGGCTGCGTCTGCGGTCGCCGCGCTGGTCGCGGTGCGGCTTTATCGCGGCGAACGGCTGGCGCTTGCGGTGTAGGCGCCGAGTTCAGGGCGTCTGGCGCCGTAAAGCTTCCGTGGTTCGCAGATGTTTCTGGATTGCGCGCAAGACGCCTGCGGTATCGAGTCCGCACTCTGCGAGCAACTCGTCGCGCGAGCCGTGTGCGATGAAACGATCCGGTAGTCCCAGATTCAGCACCGGCACCGATATCTGCCGCTGGAGCAGGAGTTCGTTGACGCCGCTGCCGGCGCCGCCGGCCACGGCATTGTCTTCGAGTGTCACGAGCAGTTCGTTACTCGCGGCGAGTTCCAGGATCAGCGCCTCATCCAGCGGCTTCACGAAGCGCATGTCGACGACCACGGCGTCGAGAATCGCGGCGGCCTCGATAGCGGGCTGCACCAGGCAGCCGAAGGCGAGCATCGCCACGTGCGGCCGGCGCTTGCCGAGTGCTTCGCGCACGACGCGCGCCTTGCCGATAGTCGCTGGCAGCGTTTCCGCGTCGAGCACCGCGCCGGGCCCGCTGCCGCGCGGGTAGCGCACCGCGGCCGGACCGCCGTGCGCGAGTCCGGTCGCAAGCAGGCGGCGGCATTCGTTTTCGTCGCTCGGCGACATCACGACGAGGTTCGGCACGCAGCGCAGAAAACTGAGATCGAACGCACCGTGATGCGTCGCGCCGTCGGCGCCGACGAGGCCGCCACGATCGATGGCGAACAGCACCGGCAGATTCTGCAGGGCGACGTCGTGGACCAGCGAATCGTAGCCGCGCTGGAGGAAAGTCGAATAGATCGCGACGATCGGCTTGAGCCCTTCGACCGCGAGGCCAGCCGCGAGCGTCACCGCATGCTGCTCGGCGATGCCGACGTCGTAGTAGCGCGTCGGAAATTTCTGTGCAAATTCGACGAGACCGGAGCCTTCTCGCATCGCCGGCGTGATGGCGACGATGGCCGGGTCACGCGCCGCAACGGCACATAGCCAGTCCCCGAAGACTTGCGAATAAGTCGGCCGCGTCGCCAGCGCCGGCAACGGCAAGCCGCCGGTCACGGGGTCGAAACGCGTGACGCCGTGGTAGCCGATCGGGTCGGCTTCGGCCGGTGCGTAACCCTTGCCCTTGACCGTGACGACGTGCAGGAACTGCGGGCCGCGGACGTCGCGCAGGTGCTCCAATGTATCGATCAGCGCATCGAGATCGTGGCCGTCCACCGGCCCGTGATAGTTGAATCCGAAGCTCTCGAACAGGGCGCCGACGGCCCGCTCGCCGTGGCCGAGCCCAGCGCCGCGCTGTGCATGCGGTGCGCTGAAGCCGGCGCGCGCGAAGGTCTGCGCGGAGCGGTCGCGCAGCGCGCCAACATTTTCCGAGATCGACATATCGTTGTCGTTGTAGACGACGAGAAGGTCGAGCCCGAGCGCGCCGATGTGGTTCAGCGCCTCGAAGGCCATGCCGGCGGTCATGCCGCCGTCGCCGATGATCGCGACCACGCGGCGGCGCTCGCCCCCAAGTTGACCCTGGTGCCGCACGGCGGCAGCGATTCCGGCGGCGGCGGACAGCGAGGTGCCGGCGTGGCCGGCGCCGAAGGCGTCGTATGGGCTCTCGAGGCGATCGAGGAACGGCGCGAGACCGTCGCGCTTGCGGATCGTCTCCAGACGCGCGCGGCGGCCCGTGACGATCTTGTGCGGATACGCCTGATGGCCGATATCCCAGATCAGCCGGTCGTCCGGCGTGTCGAACACCCGATGCAGCGCGAGCGTCAGCTCGACGACGCCGAGACTCGCCGCGAAATGGCCGCCGACGCGGGCCAGCGTCTCGATCAGATAGCGGCGGATTTCGACGGCGAGCAGCGGCAGCTTGCTGCGCGGCAGGGACCGCAACGCGGCCGGATCGTCAATCCGTCCGAGCAGCGCGTAGCCGGGAATCTCGCTCACGTTGTGCCGTTCAGTCGGCGTGATCGCCGGCGGCGTCGATGCTGGCGTCGAGCAGGTTCTTCACGCGCAGCTCGGCGCGGTCGAGGGAACTGCGGCATTCCTTGGTGAGTTGCATGCCGCGCTCGAACAGCGTCAGAGACTCCTCCAGCGGCAGGTCACCCCGCTCCATGCGCGCGACGATGGTTTCAAGCTCCTTCAGCGAGCCTTCGAAGCGCGAGACGACGTCCTCGGCGGCGGGGTCGGGCGTGGCGGCAGCAGACAGTTTCTTGCTCATGACTGGTAGTTTAAGGCGATCGTTACCGCCGTTGCGCGCCTGCATCCATTCGGAGCACGGCTTGCATCCAAGTACCGCCAATTCCGAAAGTCCGCGCCTGGCGCGAGCCGCACACCGAAAGAGAGGCTGCCATGTTGTCGATCCTTGATGCCGAAACCGCAACGCTGAAAATCGATGGGCTGGATCACCTCAGCGAGGTTGCCGGCTCGCATACCGCGTTTATGGGTGAGTTCATCGGCCTGGTCGCGGTGATCCTGATTTTCGGGACGCCGGTGATTATCGTGCTGGCGGTGCTGCGCCATCGCGCCAACCGGCAGCGCCTGATTAATGAAATGGTGCTGAAGCTCGCCGACAAGGGCCAGCCGATTCCGCCGGAGCTGTTCATTGAGCCGGTGCGCCCGAAGTCGGACCTGCGGCGCGGCGTGATTCTCGTCGGCGTCGGTCTCGGCCTGATCGGCTTCTTCTACTTCAACGACGACCACGACGGTGTCGGCATCGGCTTTATCCCGATGATGATCGGCCTGGGCTATCTGGTGTCCTGGAAACTCGAGCAGGGCAAAAAGAGTCCCTGATATGGCGGCGGTCGCCAGACCCGGGGAGGACGCAGCACCGGACGGCCCGGCCGACGTCGTGCTCGTCGCCCGCTGTCTTGCCGGCGACGACCGCCATGCCTTCAACGCGCTCGTGCGCCGACATCAGGGCGCGGTGCGGGCGCTGCTGCGCCGGCTTACCAAGAACGACGAGGCCTGGGCTGACGATCTGGCGCAGGAAACGTTTCTGCTCGCGCACCGCAAGCTCGATCAGTTTCGCGGCGATGCGCGTTTCGGCACCTGGATTTACCGGATCGCCTACAACAGCTTCCTGATGGCGCTGCGCTCGCGCCGGCCCGAGGAATCGCTGGACGAGATACAGGAAACCGTCGACGACGAAGGCAAAGTCGACCTTCAGCCCGAAGAAACGGTCGCCGACATGCAGATGGATCTGGCGCGGGCGATGAAGCTGCTGTCGCCGGCCGAAAGAGCCGTCATCGCGCAGTGCTACTATCTTGACCGCAGTCACGAGGAAGCGGCGTACGCGCTGGCTTGCCCGCTCGGCACGGTGAAATCGCATATCTCCCGCGCCAAGCAGAAACTCAAAGCTGCCTTGCAGGTCTGGGAGCCGAGGAACACCACATGACTAACCAGGACCACGATATGGACGGATCAGCGTTTTCCTTGCCGGGCGATGACGCCTGGCTGGAGGCGATGCTGCACGCCGACGCCGCGCAGCAGCCGCACATCGTCGACGATGGTTTCTCGGCCCGCGTCGTGCAGCACCTGCCAACGCCGCGCAAGTCGGCGCCACGCTGGATCGTGCCGGCGGCGACCGTGTTCGGCAGTGCGGTAGCGGTGGGCTTCACGCCGGCCGGCAGCTACTTCGTGCAGAACCTGCTCGGGCTGCTCGACGTGAGCCATTTCTCGATCGCGCATCTGACCGTGCTGGTGCCAATCGCCGTGTTCTATGCCTGCTCGTTCGCGGCCGCGCGCGAACGTTGAATCCTCGACGCCTCAGCGCAGCCGTACCTGAAGATCGCGCGATACGCCGTCGTGTTCCAGTTGCAGCAGGAAATCCGGCGCGCCTGCAAGTTGCCCCAGCGTGCGCATGAAGCCCTGCGGCTCGCTGACCGGGCTGCCGTTGACCGCGACGATGACATCGCCGGCCATCAGGCCGTGGCCTTCGAGCAGGCCACCGGGTTTCAGGC